>NZ_JBMWDT010000003.1:220312-337622 GCF_049545585.1 Providencia sp. NPDC089933 | reverse complement strand
CGGTGTTGGCTGCACTCGGCTGCTTGGGTCACATACTTTTGTATGCTCCCCAAGACATCCTCTTTTGCCGCCTAGCCACAACCCGAACTATTTTGAATGTTGGTATCTATATTTTATGGTTTGCGCTGTAGCGGTGTTGGCTGCACTCGGCTGCTTGGGTTACATACTTTTGTATGCTCCCCAAGACATCCTCTTTTGCCGCCTAGCCACAACCCGAACTATTTTGAATATTGGTATCGATATTTTATGGTTTGTGAGATAGCAATAATCTAAAACTAAGTTAATTATCAAGAGGAGTTTGCTGTGGCGAAAGGGGTAAAAAGGGCGTTTGTCTGTAATGAATGCGGGGCGGATTATCCACGTTGGCAAGGGCAGTGTAGTGCTTGCCATGCATGGAATACCATTACAGAAGTGCGTCTGGCCTCAACAAGCTCTTCATCGCGTAATGACCGTTTAACGGGCTATGCAGGGAATGCGGCTGGGGTAAGTAAGGTTCAGAAATTATCTGAAATCAGCCTCGAAGAACTTCCTCGTTTTACTACAGGCTTTAAAGAATTTGATAGGGTGTTAGGCGGAGGCGTTGTGCCGGGTAGTGCCATTTTAATTGGCGGGAACCCGGGGGCGGGTAAAAGTACATTATTGCTACAAACCATGTGCTTGCTTTCACGTGAAATGAAAACCCTCTATGTCACTGGGGAAGAGTCATTGCAACAAGTGGCGATGCGTGCGCATCGACTTGGTTTGCCAACAGATTCGCTCAATATGCTATCCGAAACCAGTATTGAACAAATTTGTTTAACCGCGGAACAAGAACAGCCGAAACTAATGGTAATAGACTCCATCCAAGTGATGCATATGGCCGATATCCAATCATCACCGGGCAGTGTGGCGCAAGTTCGTGAAACAGCCGCGTATCTGACTCGCTTTGCGAAAACCCGCGGTGTTGCGATTATTATGGTAGGCCATGTCACAAAGGATGGTTCACTTGCGGGGCCAAAAGTCCTTGAGCACTGTATTGACTGTTCTATCATGCTTGATGGTGATGCCGATAACCGTTTTCGCACGTTACGTAGCCATAAAAACCGTTTTGGTGCCGTTAATGAACTCGGGGTATTTGCTATGACGGAGCAAGGGCTTAAAGAGGTCAATAACCCATCGGCAATTTTCTTAAGTCGCGGTGATGAAGTGACCTCTGGCAGTTCCGTTATGGTGGTCTGGGAAGGGACGAGGCCATTACTGGTGGAGATCCAAGCCCTAGTTGACCATTCGATGATGTCTAATCCACGTCGGGTTGCTGTCGGGCTTGAACAAAACCGCTTAGCAATTTTGCTGGCCGTGTTGCACCGTCATGGTGGCTTACAAATGTCGGACCAAGATGTTTTTGTGAATGTAGTGGGTGGCGTCAAAGTGACTGAGACCAGTGCTGATTTGGCGTTATTGCTTTCTTTAGTTTCAAGTTTTCGAGACCGGCCGTTACCTAGGGATCTTGTGGTGTTTGGCGAAGTTGGGCTAGCAGGGGAAATCCGTCCGGTTCCAAGCGGGCAAGAGCGTATCTCTGAGGCGGCAAAACACGGTTTTAAACGTGCGATTGTGCCTCATGCTAATATGCCCAAAAAATCGCCGCCAGACATGAAAGTCTACGGGGTGAAAAAGTTGGCGGATGCGCTCAGCATTTTAGATGAGCTATAACGCTTATTACTAAGAGTAAAAAGGAAAATAAATGGCTGAATTTGACTATCTTAAAAACGCAATCAAACGAGCGGGTTACACTCTCCAGCAAGTGGCTGATGCGACAGATATGACCAAAGGCTACCTCAGCCAGTTGATAAACGATAAAATCAAGAGCCCAAGTGCCCAAAAAATAGCGGCTCTTCATCGTTTTTTAGGCCTTGAATATCCCAATAAGCAAAAAACGATCGGCGTGGTGTTTGGCAAATTTTACCCACTACACACAGGGCATATTTATTTGATCCAACGTGCTTGCAGCCAAGTGGATGAACTGCATGTAATCCTTTGCCATGATGAACCTCGTGATAAAGACCTGTTTATTAATAGTTCAATGTCACAACAACCAACTGTCAGTGACCGGCTGCGTTGGTTACTGCAAACCTTTAAATATCAAAAAAACATTCACATTCATTCATTTGATGAAAATGGCATAGAGCCTTATCCACACGGCTGGGAAGTGTGGAGCGATGGTATGAAAGGCTTTTTGAAAAAGCACAATATCCACCCTAGTTTTATTTATTCGGGGGAGGCAAACGATGCTCCTCGCTACAAAAAATATTTAGGTATTGAAACTGTTTTGGTTGACCCTGAGCGCACCTTTATGAATATCAGTGGTAACCAAATTCGTCAGGCACCGTTTCGCTATTGGGATTACATTCCAACGGAAGTTAAACCTTTCTTTGTCCGGAAGGTGGCGATTTTAGGAGGCGAATCAAGTGGGAAATCTACCTTAGTTAACAAATTAGCCAACATTTTTAATACCAGTAGTGCATGGGAGTATGGGCGCGATTATGTTTTTAGCCATTTAGGTGGTGACGAAATGGCATTGCAATATTCAGATTACGATAAAATCGCCTTGGGTCATGCGCAATATATTGATTTTGCAGTAAAATATGCCAATAAAGTGGCGTTTATTGATACGGACTTTGTGACAACGCAAGCCTTCTGTTTACGCTATGAAGGCAAAGAGCATCCATTCGTTCAGGCACTGATCGATGAATACCGATTTGATTTGGTGATAGTACTGGAAAATAACACGCCGTGGGTGGCTGATGGTTTAAGAAGTTTAGGAAGCGATAAAGACCGCAAAGCTTTCCAAAACTTACTCATTGAAATGCTTAAGAAAAATAATATTGAGTTTGTACGTGTAGAGTCCTCTGATTACGATACGCGTTTCTTAGAATGTGTAACCCTCGTTCAGCAGTTATTGATGTTGGATGACTTATAAATAAAGTCACCCAATAAAAAACGGCATCGAATGATGCCGTTTTGATTCTATCTATATGATATCGATCCCTTAAATAATTTGAATTATAGGTAGGCGGCAAGAGAGTGAGTCCCTAGGAGCATACACCAGTATGTGACTAGGTCTCACAAAAGCAGCCAACACCGCTATAATTCTAAATTATGACAAGGATTATTTGGTCATACGCTTATACTTCATACGATGTGGCTGCAGCGCTTCGGCACCTAATGTGCGTTTCTTGTAATCTTCATATTCAGAGAAGTTACCTTCGAAGAAGCTGATATTCCCTTCATCTTGATAATCAATGATATGTGTTGCAATACGGTCAAGGAACCAACGGTCATGGGAAATAACCATTGCGCAGCCCGGGAACTCTAATAGGGCGTTTTCCAACGCACGTAAAGTTTCTACGTCGAGGTCGTTGGTTGGTTCATCGAGTAGCAAGACGTTACCGCCCACTTGCAGTAGTTTAGCTAAGTGTAAACGACCACGTTCACCACCAGATAACTCACCGACGCGCTTACCTTGGTCAATGCCTTTAAAGTTAAAGCGGCCAACATAAGCACGGCTAGGAATTTCAAAGTTACCGATACGCATGATGTCCTGACCGTTAGAAATCTCTTCCCAAACAGTTTTGCTGTCATCCATGGAATCACGGAACTGATCAACAGAGGCAATCTTCACGGTTTCACCAACAGTGATGGAGCCAGAATCAGGCTGTTCTTGCCCTGAAATCATCCGAAATAGTGTTGATTTACCCGCACCGTTCGGCCCGATAATCCCAACAATTGCCCCTTTAGGAATGGAGAAGCTCAGGTTATCAATCAGAACGCGGTCGCCATATGATTTGCTTAGGTTTTCAACATCAATAACCTTATCACCTAAACGTGGACCTGGTGGAATAAATAGCTCACTGGTCTCGTTACGTTTTTGATATTCAACGTTATTAAGTTCTTCAAAACGCGCCAGACGCGCTTTCCCTTTCGATTGGCGGCCTTTAGGGTTTTGACGTATCCACTCAAGCTCTTTCTCGATAGACTTACGGCGAGCCGCTTCAGTTGAGGCCTCTTGGGCTAAACGAGCATCTTTTTGTTCAAGCCAAGAAGAATAGTTACCTTCCCAAGGAATGCCCTCACCACGGTCAAGCTCAAGGATCCAACCTGCTACGTTATCAAGGAAGTAACGGTCATGCGTGATAGCTACGACGGTACCTTCATAGTCGTGTAAGAAGCGCTCTAACCACGCCACAGACTCTGCGTCTAAGTGGTTGGTTGGCTCATCGAGTAACAGCATATCTGGTTTTTCTAGCAGCAGGCGGCAAATCGCCACTCGGCGGCGCTCCCCCCCAGATAGATTCTCTATTTTTGCATCCCAAGGGGGAAGACGTAATGCATCAGCAGCACGTTCTAGTTGGTTATCAAGGTTGTGGCCATCTTGCGCAGAAATAATGGCTTCTAACTCGCCTTGTTCTTTGGCCAGTTTATCAAAATCCGCGCCTTCTTCTGCATAAGCCGCATAGACTTCATCTAAGCGGGTCAATGCACGTTTAACCTCACCAACGGCCTCTTCAACGGCTTCACGCACTGTGTGTTCAAGGTTGAGTTTTGGTTCTTGTGGTAGGTAACCAATTTTTAGACCTGGTTGAGGACGCGCTTCACCCTCGATATCGGTATCAATACCTGCCATGATACGCAGTAATGTTGATTTACCCGCCCCGTTTAGACCTAAAACACCGATCTTAGCCCCCGGAAAGAAGCTCAGAGAGATATTTTTTAAAATATGACGTTTCGGTGGAACAATTTTTCCAACCCGATACATACTATAAACGTATTGAGCCAATTTATTTACCTTTTGATTTATAAAGGGAACTTTAGTTTTTTAGTTTATTTTGCTTTAACAAGCTTAGGCTGAAAAGCATTTAATAAACAGCCATATAATTTTCTAGAACTATACCTGAACATCAGGAGATCATCCATCCCTCCCTCTCAGTGAGACAAGCTTGATGACTTTCTATTATCAACTCATGGGGATGTAGTGATGTGATGCGCTATACAGGGAGTTACCCATGATAAACATAAAGGAATTGAATACTTTTTTAAAATGGGCGTTACGTCAGGTATTTAATCGAAACACATAACAAAGTTACGAATACAACTGATTGCGCTGAATATTGCCGAGGGGCAAAGACTTTAAATTATTCATAAAGTGGCTGATACGTAAAAGACTGTAAAGTCGAAATAATCAAGAACTCTCCGCTGTTACTAAATAAAAACTTTCGGTAGCATTCATAGTATTGATATATGCTTAATATACCCGTAATCCTTCAAGTTGCAGTGGTGTTAACTGCGCTCAGCTAGCCGAGTCACATAGTTTATCTATGCTCTCTGTCTATCTTCGCTTGTCGCCTACCTACAACTCGAATTATTTGGGATATGTGTATATATAGGTTAAGGTTTTCCCTGTAGTTTGACTTTAGTTTAGCGATGGAGCGAGTGAATATGAAAGGTTGGTTAGCGGCAGTACCAGTAACAATGTTGCTGGTTTCCAGCACCGTATGGGCTGATTCCTTACAAGCGCAGCGGGAGCGCTATCAGGCAATTAAGGTTGCATGGGATGCCAATAAAATGGATGAAGTCGAGCGCTTACTGCCGACCTTGCATGATTATCCACTTTACCCTTATCTTGCTTATCGTGAGCTAACTCAAGACTTAGATATTGTATCACCTCGCCAAGTTCAGGAATTTATTAACACTTACCCGACGCTACCTGTCGCAAAAAATTTAAAAACTCGCTTTGTTAATGAATTAGCACGCCGCCAAGAATGGAAATCATTGTTGGAATTTAGTCCTGAAGCTCCAAAGCCGGCTGAAGCACAATGTAATTTTTATTTTGCAAATTGGGCAGTAGGTAACAAGCAAGTTGCTTGGCAAGGTGCAGAGAAAGCGTGGTTAAACGGCCGTTCTATGCCATCAGCGTGTGATAAGCTTTTCAATGAATGGGAAAAAGAAGGTTATTTAACCCCTGAAATGACCCTTGAGCGTATTAGTTTGGCAATTAAAGAAGGGA
This sequence comes from Providencia sp. NPDC089933, assembly GCF_049545585.1. NCBI lineage: Bacteria > Pseudomonadati > Pseudomonadota > Gammaproteobacteria > Enterobacterales > Morganellaceae > Providencia > Providencia sp. NPDC089933. The sequence goes on along the minus strand of NZ_JBMWDT010000003.1, from coordinate 331,582 downwards.
ATACTTCGATTGCGAGCTATTTGGCTAAACGTTTACCACCGAGTTATAAAACGATAGGCGATGCGCTGATTAAACTACAAAATGACCCAGCGTCTGTTGTCACTTTTGCTAAAACAGTAACTCCTACCGACTTTACTCGCCAAGCCACGACAGCAGGCTTTAGCCGCTATGCACGTCAATCCCCAGATGCAGCTCGTGCAGTATTAAATACGGTAAGTTCTGCACAAAAAATGAATATGACAGAAAGCCAAGCGCTTAAAGATAGTATCGCATGGCAATATATGGGGGATGTCACGCCAGAACAGGCGCAATGGCGCGATGAAACTATTCAGGAAAGTCATTCATCATCATTGAAAGAACGCCGAGTCCGCCTTGCTTTAGGGGCAGGGGATAAAACCGGAGTAGCCGCGTGGCTGAGGCAATTACCTGCTGATGTGAAAAATAAAGAAGAATGGCAATACTGGCAGGCTATTACGCTCATTGATGCGGGTAAGAAAGCCGAGGGTGAAGCAAAGCTTCGTGAATTAACCAAGAAACGTGGTTTTTACCCAATGGTTGCTGCGCAGGTTTTAAATATTGAATACCCTGTCTATGTCAATACTGCCGCTAAGCCTGATGCCAGTATTAATCAGTTACCTGAAGTGCAACGCGTGCGTGAGTTAATGTACTGGGAACTGGAAAATCTTGCGCGTTCTGAATGGGTTAGCTTAGTGGCTTCTCTCCCTGCTAATCAACAAGAACAGCTTGCGCGTTATGCATTTGATAACAAGTGGCCCGATCTTAGCGTTCAAGCTACGATCACAGCAAAATTGTGGGATCACTTGGAAGAGCGCTTCCCATTGGCGTGGGATAAAGAATTTAGCCTCTATACAAAATCAAAAGATATTCCAAAGAGTTATGCCATGGCAATTGCTCGCCAAGAAAGCGCTTGGAACCCACAAGCACGCTCACCCGTAGGGGCTACAGGTTTAATGCAGTTAATGCCAGCAACAGCGAAACATACCGCTAAAAAGCAAGGTATTAATTATGTGAATACGAGTCAGTTGACTAATCCAACTACCAATATCGAGTTGGGAACTGCCTATCTTGAAGATGTATACCAGCAGTTTGGAAATAACCGTATTTTAGCCAGCGCAGCCTATAATGCAGGCCCTTCAAGGGTAACTCGTTGGTTAGGTAATAGTGGCGGACGCATTGATGCAATTGCATTTGTTGAAAGTATTCCGTTTTCTGAAACCCGTGGTTATGTGAAAAACGTTTTATCCTATGACTTGTTTTATCGCCATTTTATGGGGCAAAAAGGTATGAAGATTTTGCTTCCTAATGAATGGAATATGAAATACTAAAGATACTCTTCATATTTCGAATTGTAGGGGTGTTGGCTACGTTTGCTAACCCTAGTCACATACTTGTGTGTGCTCCTAGGGCTTAGCATCACTTACCTCCTACCTACAATCCGAACTATTTTGAGTATTCATATTTTTTATATTTCGTTTTATTGGGGCTTCGTGTTACATACAGGTGTATGCTCCCCGAGCTATCCTCGCTGATCGCCTTGCTACAGTACGAATGCTTTAGCGTATAACTCATATTATTTGGCATCTTGGCAATCGCTTTGTGTTTGGTTGATGATTTCTAATAAGAGTGTGTTATTATCTGTACTAGTTAAATAGTATGGATGGATAGACGATGACAGCAAATCAACAATATGACCCGGCTTTGACCGCGGATGAGAACGCTGACTGGCTGCGCTTTGTGAATTTATTACAATTGGCATTTGAACAAGATATCCATTTGCCAGTTCTTCAGTTATTACTTACGCCAGATGAGCGTACAGCCTTATCGACCCGAGTTAAAATAGTGCAAGAGCTAATGCGCGGCGAAATGAGCCAAAGAGAACTTAAAAATGAACTCGGAGTGGGGATAGCGACCATAACGCGAGGTTCGAATAGTTTAAAGTCGGCTCCATTGGATGTGAAGGCTTGGCTCGAGTCTCAACTTCTCTAAAATACTCTTCATATTTCAAATTGTAGGGGTGTTGGCTGCGCTTGCTAACCCTAGTCACATACTTATGTATGCTCCTAGGGCTTAGCGCGACTTGCCGCCTACCTACAATTCGAACTATTTTGAGTATTGGCATTTATCTATTTTTAAAATTAATAGACACAAAAAAAGTATGGTTTCCCATACTTTAGTGTGAAAAGCGTGATGTTTAATCGCACATGCAATTTTAATTATTTTAAGTATAATTAGTCTTCTACTTGGTTTAGCTCTTTATAAATTTCATGCTTAATGGGAACTAAGGCCAAAATTAAGGCTTGTTGGTAAACACTTGTGCGGGTTAATACCCCGTCGGTGAAAAAACCAATAGCGCCACCTTGTTGTTTGATATTATCAATACCGGTCAAAAAGGCCATTTCATCGCCAAGTTCACGACCTTCACGAATACCTGCCAGAATTTTTTCTGGGATCATAATACTCGCAGAGCGAGACTCGCCGCGTATTTGCTTATGTTCAATAACTATCCAAGCAAAAGTCATATCATCTTCAATGCCTGCTTCGATACCGACCCAAAAGTCTGCTTCAGGGCGAACTTGTCTTGAAGCCATTACGCGTTGTCTAGCCCCTGTACGGGTTTCATTATTACCGATAGGTTGCTGTGGAACACTGCTATCGACATTAATATCTTCAATTTGATAACTGCCAGCCCCAAATACAGCATCGAAAGCTAGATGGATCGCTTTAATTTTGGCAGGATTAGTCGTTGCAGCTATAACTTGGTACATTAATTATTTTCCTTTGAACACATACTTCGAAAAGTAATAACGGAACACATCTATGTTACAGGTTTATCTTGTTCGCCATGGCGAAACTGAATGGAATTTAGCTCGTCGCATCCAGGGACAATCCGATAGCCCTCTGACAGCCACTGGACGACTGCAAGCAAGGCAGGTGGCTGAAAGGATAAAATCAGAAGGCATTACCCATATTATCACTAGTGATATGGGACGCACACTGGAAACTGCACAAATAATTGCAAGTGTATGCGGATGTGAAATTACCACAGAACCGCGTCTACGTGAACTAAATATGGGGGTTCTTGAACAAAGAGCGATTGAGTCGTTAACCTCAGAAGAAGAACAGTGGCGTAAAAGCTTGATTGACGGCACTCGTGGTGGTCGAATCCCTGAGGGGGAATCGATGGAAGAACTCTATACGCGTATGTTTGCGGCATTAAATAGTTGCTTAGATCTCCCCGAAGGGAGTCGACCCCTGCTTGTAAGCCATGGCATCGCACTAAGTACTTTAATTAGCCGTATTATGGGGGTTCCTGCGTATTCAGAGCGCCGCTTACGTTTACGTAATTGCTCATTATCTCGAGTAGACTACCAAAACAGCCCATGGCTTGCGAATGGGTGGATAGTCGAAACTGCGGGGGAAGTGACTCATTTAACGCAGCCAGCCCTTGATGAACAACAAGGCTAATTATTGAAAAGTAAGGAGTTTCAATATAATGAAACTCCCTCAGCTTAGCGTGCTTTAGTACCGTCTGCTTTGATAGGAACATAATAATCAAACGTATCGATATGCGTTTTAGGGTCATCACTTTCTGGGGTGATATTATGCAAGTCGATATTTTTTAGTCGGTAATGTTCAATATCATACCCAGGGCGACGCGTTAAATTGAGTTTGGGTAAATAAACACCATAAATTTGGTATAAAAACTCCTGTAACGCATTTCGGGTTGGCACGCCATTAAATGAAAATTTCACATACTTACCACTCGGTAATGTCAAATTGGTATACTGATTAGTATTGAAACTTGCATCTTCAGGCCTAACTGCGGTGGTATAGAACACAGTTTGCTCGTCTTCTTTTTCAGGGTTATGGATTGCATGATGCAGCCCGAACACCTCAGAAGCAATCTTGGTGGTATTATCTAAATAATAATGCCAAAACGTTTGGCGCATTTCTGAACATGCGGTTGACCATTCCTCTAAAGCATAAGAACAGCTTTGCTCCAAACCGACCAATTGCAGTTCAGGCATTTGCATAAATTCATGTTCAATATTTATATGATTATCTAAGATAATCGGTGGGCAAATCCCAGTAGCACACCACTCCTCACTACGGCGGTAGAAAGCCGGTGTCAGGTTAAACTGTTTTTTAAATGCGCGCGTAAAAGTTTGTTGCGAGTCAAAGCGATACTGTAGCGCAATATCAAGAATTGGGCGGCTTGTTAAGCGCAATGCAACCGCAGCACGAGAAAGTCTTCTGGCTCGAATATAAGCACCAATCGCTTGGTCAGTGACTTCTTTAAACATTCTTTGTAAATGCCACTTAGAGTAGCCTGCTTTTGCGGCAACATTATCCAGCGAGAGTGGTTTATCAAGGTTGTCATCTATCCAGCGAAGCAAGTCGCGAATAATATTAGTTTGATCCATGTATATCCCCAGCCAATGCGACTTATAGTACAGATATAATCTATCAATGAATCGCTATTCTATATCAAGTTACCTTTTTCGTTTATAGTAAATGAGTTGTATTTGAGAATTAGTTAGAAAAGTGAATAATTAACCTTGTATTGATACGAGGTTTACCGATTGTGAGTTGAATAGGAAACCCAGTATGCGTTGTTCCAGATTAAAAAATATTGTTCTCGCGTCATTATTATCAGCGTTGCCTTGTATTACTTTCGCTGAAGAAATCGGTTCAGTCGATACTGTATTTAAGATTTTCGGCCCTGACCATAAAATTGTCGTGGAAGCATTCGATGACCCTGATGTTGATAACGTTACCTGTTATTTGAGTCGCTCAAAAACGGGTGGTATCAAAGGGGGGTTGGGGTTAGCGGAAGATACTTCTGATGCTGCTATTTCATGTCAGCAAGTTGGTCCGATTGAACTGAGCGACCGTGTAAAGCGTAAACCAACAAAAGGCCAAGTTGTTTTTCAAAAGCGCACATCGTTAGTTTTCAAAAAACTGCAAGTGGTTCGTTTTTATGACCCGAAACGTAACACACTGGTTTATTTAACGTATTCAGACAAAATGATCGACGGCTCACCGAAAAATGCGTTAAGTGCTGTACCGATCATGCCGTGGTGATTATGACGAGTGTTTGGGCTGCAATCCTCTGATAGTATGGATGCCACTCATAAAAAAATCCGCTGCTTAAAAGACAGCGGATTTCGATAACTATAATGCAAATAATTAGGTTGTTAATTATTCGTCTAAATCACCACAGAAACGGTAACCTTCACCGTGGATAGTGGCAATAATTTCTGGTGTGTCAGGCGTAGATTCGAAGTGCTTACGAATACGACGGATAGTCACGTCAACAGTCCTGTCATGAGGTTTTAATTCACGGCCAGTCATTTTCTTCAGTAAATCAGCTCGAGTCTGAATTTTCCCTGGGTTTTCACAGAAATGCAGCATTGCACGGAACTCACTGCGCGGCAATTTGTAGTGTTCACCAGCAGGGCTAACTAATGAACGGCTATTAATGTCTAATTCCCAACCATTAAATTTATAGCTTTCAACCAAACGACGCTCTTCAGTACCGCCAGCCAAATTCATGGTACGTGACAGTAAGTTACGCGCACGAATAGTTAATTCGCGTGGGTTAAATGGTTTGGTGATATAGTCATCAGCACCGATTTCCAGACCGAGAATTTTATCAACTTCGTTATCACGGCCAGTTAAGAACATTAACGCAATACTTTCTTGCTCACGTAATTCACGAGCAAGTAATAAGCCATTTTTACCTGGTAAGTTAATATCCATGATGACTAAATTGATGTCATGTTCGGAGAGAACGTTGTTCATCTCTTCGCCATCAGTTGCCTCATGAACCACATAGCCTTCAGCTTCAAAGATACTTTTTAGCGTATTGCGTGTGACTATTTCGTCTTCAACAATCAAAATGTGTGGGGTCTGCATAGTTGCTACCTAAAGTATTAAAATAAAAATACTGAACTCACAAGCCGTTTTCAGTTAGGTGGTTATTATATTTTTCTCTGAAAAAACACGTTTATGAGTATAAATTTGTTTCAAAATCCAACAGTGACATTATGTTGCTTTTGCAGCAAATGGCTCTAAAAAACTAGCCAAAATATAAGCACTTTCCCAATATTGGGCTGTTAACAGCAATATAACAGCTAATACTGCATTTACCACCTAAAAAACTAACTTTTGTTGATACATATCAAAATCAATTGTAGCACGTTAACAAAAATTGTTAGGTACATAATTATATAAATTAACATGCGATTTAGATATCAGATAGTCGGTCAAAATGCAGAAGACGAATATGAGGGTTGTTGCTTTGACTTGAAATTAAAGAATTTAATCTGCAATTCCCCCAATATACCATCAAAAATAATGTCTGATTTGTGACTCATCTCGAATTTTGACAGGTTGTTTTGTTTAAATGATAGAGAGCAAACGCTTCTAAACTAGAAGTAAAGTGTCTATGCAGTAATATGATGAGTCGTTTATGATTGTAAATAAGTAAATATACTTATGTTATTTTAAGGGTGAAGAAATTTACTAACAATATTTTTACATTTAAATAAAGCATAAATTGGTGGAGATTATGCTAAACAACGAATATGAGTGTAAATGTAGAGAGTGATATCAGATATTTTCAGATTAAGCCCATATGATAACGATCAACTTTCCCGGTAAATCACAAAACCCCATGCATTGATCTACAACTAGAAATAAGTCTCTATCAGGTTAATTGGAACATGGGTTTTTTCTGACTCATCTTGGTGGAAATTCCTGCTTATTTTTAGTGGTACATAACTTTTATCAAATCCCATCATTGTATTTATTTGCTCATTTAATAAACAAATAAGCCATTAAAATCGCAAAAAATTATTCATCTGGTAATTTAAATTATTTTGGTTGTTAAAGCTGGTACTGGTGGGGTTTTTGTTTTTTTATGAAGATTTTTTCCCTTTTCCTAGAGGGGTTTTTATTGAAAAACTGTTTTGTTAAAGGGGTTGGAATCAAATAAATTTGACAAATTATGCCGATTGCTTTAACCGTATAGGGAGAAACCCAAAAGATCTAAGAGACAGACAGAATTTATGCGTAATATCAGCCTGACTATTATTATTACCACCACCACCGTAACCACAGGAAACGGGGCGGGCTGACGCATCCAAAAAATAAAAATGAAAAAGCCCGCATCCCCATAAGATGCGGGCTTTTTTTTGGTGTTAATTCAGGAGAGAAATACCATGCGTGTGCTTAAATTTGGCGGTACTTCGGTTGCAAATGACGAACGGGTACTAAATGTTGCTGACATCGCTGAAAGTAAATTAGCAGATGGGCAAGTGGCACTGGTGCTATCAGCACCAGCAAAAATCACTAACCATCTGGTTGCTATGATTGAAAAAACGGTTGCAGGTCAAGATGTCATCACGCATGTAAATGATGCCGAAATGATTTTTGCTAACCTTTTAAAAGGATTGAAAGAAAAACAGCCTGGTTTCGAATATGACAAGCTGAAAAAACTTACAGAACAAGAATTCGCACAAATCAAACAAGTACTGCATGGTATTACTCTCCTAGGTCAATGCCCTGATAGCATCAACGCTACAATTATCTGCCGTGGTGAAAAGCTCTCTATTGCTATTATGGAATCTGTATTAAAAGCTCGTGGTCATAATGTGACAGTGATTAATCCAGTTGAAAGCCTATTAGCAAAAGGGCATTACCTTGAATCTACTGTTGATATAAATGAATCGACAAAACGTATTGCTGCTTTAAATATTCCCAAAGATCACTTTGTCTTAATGGCTGGTTTTACCGCTGGGAATGATAAAGGCGAACTAGTAGTGTTAGGCCGCAATGGTTCTGATTACTCCGCCGCGGTATTGGCAGCTTGCTTACGTGCAGATTGTTGTGAAATTTGGACTGATGTTGATGGTGTGTATACTTGTGACCCGCGTTTAGTACCTGACGCACGCTTATTGAAGGGGATGTCTTATCAAGAAGCCATGGAGTTATCTTATTTTGGCGCCAAAGTTCTCCATCCTCGTACAATCGCTCCTATCGCCCAATTCCAAATACCTTGCCTAATTAAAAATACCACTAACCTAAGTGCTCCCGGTACTCTGATTGGGGATGGTCAAACGGATGACAGCACACCAGTTAAGGGGATCACTAACTTAAATAACATGGCAATGATCAACGTATCGGGGCCTGGTATGAAAGGAATGGTGGGCATGGCTGCACGTATTTTCTCTGTCATGTCACGTAAAGGTATTTCAGTCGTGTTGATCACCCAATCTTCATCGGAGTACAGTATCAGTTTCTGTGTGCCACATAATGAACTACAGCGTGCTCGCGCTGCACTAGAAGATGAATTCTATTTAGAGTTGAAAGATGGCGTATTAGACCCACTGGGCGTGATGGAGCAATTAGCGATTATTTCTGTAGTCGGTGATGGCATGCGTACATTGAAAGGTATTTCAGCGCGCTTTTTCTCTGCATTGACCCGTGGCAATATCAATATTGTTGCTATTGCACAAGGCTCATCTGAGCGCTCTATTTCAGCCGTAATTGCGAACGAGGCGGGAACCACGGCGGTACGTCTTTGTCACCAAATGTTGTTCAATGCAGAGCAAGTGATTGAAGCCTTTATCATCGGAGTCGGTGGGGTGGGAAATGCATTGATTGAACAAATACACCGTCAGCAACAATGGTTGAAGCAAAAGCATATCGACCTGCGTGTGTGTGGTATAGCAAACTCACGTGCAATGTTAACGGATATGCAAGGCATTGATTTAGCTAACTGGAAAGCTGAATTAGCGGAAGCAAAAGAACCTTTTAGCTTAAGCCGTTTGATCCGTTTAGAACGCGAGTATCATTTCTTAAACCCTGTGATTATCGATTGTACTTCCAATCAAGAAATTGCAGAGCAATATGTGAATTTCTTAAAAGATGGTTTTAACGTCGTCACGCCAAATAAAAAAGCCAATACATTATCCATGGATTACTACCACCAATTGCGTGGCGCAGCAGAAAGCTCGAAACGTAAATTTCTCTATGATACAAACGTTGGTGCGGGCTTACCTGTTATTGAAAATTTACAAAATTTGCTCAATGCAGGGGATGAATTAGTTCACTTTAGTGGTATTTTATCGGGCTCACTGTCTTTTATCTTTGGTAAGCTTGATGAGGGCATGTCTTTATCTGAGGCAACGGCGCTGGCAAAAGAGAAAGGCTTTACAGAACCAGACCCTCGCGATGATTTATCCGGTATGGACGTAGCACGTAAATTATTGATTTTAGCCCGCGAAGCAGGTTATGACTTAGAGCTACAAGATATTGAAATTGAACCTGTTTTACCTATGGATTTCGATAGCAGTGGCTCTGTTGCTGAATTTATGGCTCGTTTACCACAATTAGATGTACAGTTTGCTCAGCGTATAAAAGCCGCAGAAGCAGAAGAAAAAGTGTTACGCTATGTTGGGTTAATTGAAGAAGGGCGCTGTCAGGTTAAAATTGTTGCTGTTGATGGCAATGACCCACTCTTCAAGGTTAAAAATGGCGAAAATGCACTGGCTTTCTATACACGCTATTACCAACCAATTCCTTTAGTCTTAAGGGGTTATGGCGCAGGTAATGATGTTACTGCTGCTGGTGTATTTGCAGATATGCTGCGTACCCTTTCATGGAAATTGGGAGTTTAAGAAGTGATTAAAGTTTATGCACCAGCTTCAATAGGTAATGTTAGCGTTGGGTTTGATGTCCTTGGAGCGGCGGTCTCCCCTGCTGATGGCTCATTATTAGGTGATTGTGTCACCGTTGAAGCTGCGGATACTTTCTCGCTAACGAACAAAGGTAAATTCGTTGCTAAGTTACCGAAAAAGAACGAACACAATATTGTCTACCAATGTTGGCAGCTGTTTTGTGAACGCCTTGGCAAACAGTTGAATGTTGCAATGACCCTTGAAAAAAATATGCCAATAGGTTCTGGTCTTGGTTCAAGTGCATGTTCCGTGGTTGCCGCGTTAATGGCATTAAATGAGTTTGCGGACAAGCCATTTGATGATACGCAATTATTAGGCATGATGGGCGAATTAGAAGGGCGAATTTCTGGTAGCGTGCATTACGATAATGTAGCGCCTTGTTTCTTAGGTGGGCTACAGTTGATCATCGAACAAAATGGCATTATTTCCCAACCTGTGCCTGCATTTGAAAACTGGTATTGGGTAATGGCGTATCCGGGAATTAAAGTATCGACAGCAGAAGCGCGTGCTATTCTCCCTGATAGCTACCCACGCCATGACATTGTAAATCATGGCCGGTATTTATCTGGTTTTATCCATGCATGCCATACTAACCAACCATTACTTGCTGCAACAATGATCCAAGATGTCGTGGCTGAGCCTTATCGCACTCAGCTACTGCCAGGGTTTGCAGAGGCACGTAAAAATGCCAAAGAAATTGGTGCGTTAGCATGTGGTATTTCCGGTTCGGGGCCGACACTGTTTGCCATTTGCGATGATAAACAAATCGCTGAAAATATGGCGGATTACTTGCAACAACATTATATTCAGAATGATGAAGGCTTTGTGCATATCTGCCGTTTGGATCTCGCAGGGGCAAGGACAATAGGGTAAATAATGAAACTGTATAATTTAAAAGATAATAACGAACAAGTAAGTTTTGCACAGGCAGTTAAGCAGGGGCTTGGTAAACAACAAGGCTTATTTTTTCCGCAAGATCTGCCAGAGTTTAGTGCAAGCGAAATTGAAGAACTATTAAAATTAGATTTCGTGACACGTAGTAGCCGTATTTTAAATGCCTTTATTGGTGATGAAATTCCTCAAGAAGAATTAGCTGCACGCGTGAAAGCCGCATTTGCCTTCCCTGCACCAGTGTCTAAGGTTGAGGAAGATATCGCGACTTTAGAGCTTTATCACGGCCCTACGCTAGCATTTAAAGACTTTGGTGGGCGTTTTATGGCTCAAGCTTTAGGGCAAGTCGCAGGTGACCAACCAGTTACTATCTTAACGGCAACCTCCGGTGATACAGGGGCAGCAGTTGCACATGCATTTTATCGTTTAAAAAATGTGCAGGTTGTTATTTTATACCCAGAAGGGAAAATCAGCCCGTTACAAGAAAAGCTATTCTGTACACTGGGTGACAATATTCATACCGTTGCTATCAAAGATGATTTCGATGCTTGCCAAGCATTAGTCAAACAATCATTTGATGATGAAGCACTGAAAAAGGCCCTATACCTTAACTCAGCTAACTCGATCAATATTAGCCGCTTACTGGCTCAGATTTGTTATTATTTTGAAGCCGTTGCACAGATCCCAGCTGAAAAACGTGATCAACTCGTGATCTCTGTACCAAGTGGTAACTTTGGGGATCTAACCGCAGGTTTATTAGCTAAATCAATGGGGTTACCTGTTAAGCGTTTTATTGCCGCGACTAACGTGAATGATACTGTCCCACGCTATCTTGTTGAAGGCGAGTGGAAACCACATCAAACCGTAGCTACTTTGTCGAACGCTATGGATGTTAGCCAACCAAATAACTGGCCACGCATTGAGGAATTATTCCGTCGTAAAGGCTGGTCACTGAAAGATCTTGGTTATGGCACGGTTAATGATGATGTGACAAAAGAAACCGTACGTGAATTGGATAAAAAAGGTTATCTATCAGAACCACATGCTGCTGTTGCTTATCGTGTTTTACGTGATCAGCTACAACAAGGGGAATACGGACTATTTTTAGGAACGGCTCACCCAGCTAAGTTTAAAGAAAGTGTCGAGGAAATCTTAGGTAAACAGATCCCTTTACCAAAAGAGCTTGCTGAGCGTGCTGAACTTCCGCTGTTATCGCATTTCTTACCTTCTGATTTTGCAGAGTTGCGTACATTCTTGATGAAATTAGCACCTAAGCAATAAGAGTAAATAGCATATTAATAAATAACGGAGGCTCTGGCCTCCGTTATTTATTCAAGTGAATGAACAAGTAAATTTAATCTATTAATTGAGCTGCTCTAAATGACGGTTAATTTCATTTTGAATATTCGCTGAGGAACTATTTTTATTAAACTTCAGAATAGTAATTGCCTTCTCATGTTCATTCATATCGGTAAATAATGTTGAGCTCAAAGGTTTTGATTGTTGAAAATCTTTAGATTGGCTTTTGTGATTTAAAATTGCTTGCCTCATAGTTGGTGACGTATTGTTTTTAGTAAAACTAAGGGCAACAGCCGCTTTAGCATGGCTATCTAATTCAGAAAAACTTAATCCTTGGTTAATGGCTTTTTTTGTATTAATTCCAGCTTGATTAAGGTGGTTATTAATCGCCTTTTGAGTCGATGCAGATGTGCTATTCTCAGTAAATGAAAGCGCCGTTGCCGCATTTTTATGTATATTATTTTCAGGTTTTGCGTAAGCCATATTAGCAGTGACAACGATAAGCCCCAAAGTCAAAATAACTTTTTTCATGATAAATCCTTATTAAAATAAAACAGAATAACTTTCTATATGGTTATAATAAGGGTTTATTTCTGTCTAATACCTGACAGAAAAATGACAAATCTGCCATTTTTCTTTTTTAACTCTAAATGAGAAATTTTATATATTATTAGGAAGGAAAATTGTAAAACGGGTAGAATACTCATCTGAAGCAATCTGAATAGATCCTTTATGTGCAAGTATAATTGATTTCACAATCGCTAAACCAATTCCACTCCCCTCATTTTTTCTTTGCCTTGATTTATCCACCCGATAAAAGCGATCAAATAACTTAGGGAGATGTTCTTCAGGGATTTTTTTACCTGGGTTACTAATGATAATCTCAATTCCACCTTTGACATTTGCCAAATTTATACTGACGGAATCACCTTTTGGCGTATAGCGGATGCCATTCGAAATTAAATTGGTAATTGCTCGACGAAGCATGTTTTTATCTGCAAAAATAGGGTTTGCTTCACCAATAAGTTTTAATTGAATTTCATTGTCTTCTGCTAAAAACTCAAAGTAATCAAGAATTAAAGTTATTTCCTCCTTAAGATTGATCTGTTTTTTCTCTGGGATCAATCGGTTATCATCGGCTTGCGCCAGAAATAACATGTCTGAGATCATCCGTGATAGTCGATTATATTCTTCCAAGTTTGAATAAAGCACCTCGACTAATTCTTCCTTTGTTCGATTTTTATTTAAAGATATTTGTGTTTCAGTCATTAAATTAGTGATAGGAGTGCGCATTTCATGGGCTATATCCGCTGAAAAATTGGTTTGCCTGACAAAAACATCTTCAATTTTAACCAACATTTGGTTAAATGAAATAGTTAATTGTTTTAGTTCTTTAGGGACAGCGGTTGGGTCTAAGCGAATACTTAAATTCTCTGAGGTGACATTTTTTATTTCATCACTGACATCTTTAAGTGGTTTCAACCCTTTGATAACAAGAAAATAAACAATAGAAACGGTTAAAAAACATAGCAAAACCGCACTGATAATTAAATTATTTATTAGTGAATTAAGGTAATCATGATGGAAATTTAAGGATAAAGCTGTTACTAGCCGATATTTTTTTGCTTCTGAAGGTCCACTGATTTGAATATAGCTTTCTGACAGGCGGTAATTTTTAAGGTAGAGGTCTTTATTGCTTTTGCTAGGGTCATAATTTTTTAAGTGGGAAATAAGTTCTGTTGTTGCATTCGGTGATGTTAATACCTTTCCATTATTGTCACTCAAATAAACCACAATATCTTGATGTTCATTAATAATAGTTCTGATCAGTGTATATTGCTCATCTTGTGAGCCAGCATTTTCGTTTAATAAACTGTGGATCGTTAAATTAATTTGGTTGAGTGTATATTCATCTTGCTGTTTAAAATGCAAAACGACAGAGTTGATCATAAGCCAGCTAAATAATAACAATGCAAGGGAAAGGGTGATGCTGATCAAGAAAATAAGCCGAGCAGAAATAGAGATCGGGGAGCGAAATAGCTTATTCATTTTCTGGGATCTCAAGTAAATACCCCATACCCCTAATGGTATGGATCAGTTTCGGTTCGTAATTATGATCGATTTTTGATCTTAAACGCTTAATCGCGACATCAATAACATTGGTGTCGCTATCAAAATTCATGTCCCATACTTTTGATGCAATTAAAGAGCGTGATAGCACTTCGCCTTGATGTAGAACAAAAAGCTCAAGCAAAGCAAATTCTTTACTCGTTAAATTAATTTTTTCATTAGACCGAGTGACTCGTCTTTTAATTAAATCAACATGCAAATCAGCAATAGAAAATTGAGTTTTTTGAATATTATTATTTCCTCGACGTAAAAGAGTTCTAACACGAGCAAGTAATTCAGAAAAATCGAAAGGTTTTACAAGATAATCGTCAGCGCCAAGTTCAAGGCCTTTCACTCGATGCTCAACATTACCTAATGCAGTTAACATTAATATAGGAGTGTTTTTGCCAATAGTACGTAGGTTTTTCGCTATTTCCCAACCGTTAATATCAGGCAACATGACATCAAGGATGATGAGGTCATACTCTTCTGTTGTTGCCATATGAAGCCCCGTAATACCATTTTCTATCGCATCGACAATAAAACCAGATTCAGTTAACCCTTTTGATAAATATTCTCTGGTTTTATGTTCATCTTCTACAATAAGTAATTTCACAAGTACCTCAAAGCTGAGTTGGAGCTATTTTATCCAGCTTTATTCTAAGCATTGAAACCAACAAATGTAAAATGACAAATTTGTCATTTTCATGTCATGAATCTAACAGGAGGTGTTTTTTACCATAGCAATAATTTTAATTACTAGGGGCGTGGCTATACCATGTTTTCACCAAAAATATTACTGATAGCTCATGCTCTAATTTTAACAGGGTGCGTCTCTCTCGCTCCTGAATATCAGCGCCCAAAGTCTAATGTACCAGAACAATTACATTCTGATTTAACGGCCGCTAGCAGAACAAGGGAATCGACATTTTCTATACCTAGCTGGCAAGCGTTTATTCAAGACCCGCAAATGAAAAGGGTGATACAGACAGCCCTTGAAAAGAACAGTGACCTTTATCTTGCCGCATTAGATGTGGAAGAAGCTCGTGTTCGTTTTGGCTTGTCTCAGGCTGAAAAGTACCCACAAATTAGCTCATCAGCGAGTGGTGATTATAACCAGTCACTGAATTCTGATTCATCTCTAAATAAAAAATACAGTGCGGGTATTGATATTAGTTATGAGCTCGATTTTTTTGGTCGTATTAAGAATTTATCAGAAGCTGATAAAGCAAAATTCCTTTCTTCTAAAGAAATGAGCCGAGCTACACAAATTTTAACGATTAAGGCTGTCGCTGACGCATATTTAGATGTGGTATACAACCAACAACTTTTATTAATTGCTCAAGAAACAAAAAACAGTTATCTCAACAGCCAATCTATTGTGAGGCAAAAAGTTGCAGCAGGAAATGCGACACTATCAGATTTAGAGCAAGCGAAAGGGCAAGTTCAATCCATTGAAATTAGTATAGAAAAAATTAATAGTGAAATAGTAAGAAATGAAAACTTAGTCAATTTCTTGACGCATGATTACGCTGAGAAAATAAAAATAGCCTCAACGAGCTATGAGCCAAAGTATCCACTTATTATAACCCCCTCAAATATACCTTCTGAAATGTTATTAAAAAGGCCTGATATTATGGCGGCAGAGCAAAATATTATTTCAGAAAATGCGAATATTGGTGTAGCAAGAGCGGCATTCTTCCCTTCTATTTCTTTCAATACTGGCATTGAGAATAGTAATGACTCTTTGTCGGGACTATTTGATTCCTCGAATGGTATTTGGAATTTTATTCCTAAAATTACACTCCCTATTTTTACTGGTGGTACAAATAGCCGAAATTTAGAGCTAGCGACTATTCGCAAAAATAAAGCAATTGTTAATTACGAGAAAAATATCCAAGTGGCTTTTCGTGAAGTGAAAGATGCGTTGGCGATTAAATCTAGTTTAGAAAAACAAATATTCTCTCAAAAGCAGTATGTCAAAACGTTAGAACATGTATTGGCTCAAAAACAAGCTAGTTACCAATATGGCAGTTTAAGCTATTTAGATGTTCTTGAATCACAAAGAATTTTATTTACAGAGCAACAGAATTTATTGATGTTGAAAATAGAGCAGCAGAAGAATGAAGTGAATTTATTCTCTGCATTAGGTGGCGGACAAATAGGATCGTAAACATGAAAAATTTGAATAAAGTTATTTTTGCCCTTTCGATAGGGATGTTCACAACGATAGGTTACGCAAATACAGCGGAGCACGATCATTCTGTTTACCCAGAAAAAGTTGCTGAGCCGGTTATTAACACAGAAGGTAAGTTAATTGCGATTGATAAAGCGAATAAAAAACTAACAATTAACCACCAAGCAATTGAAAGTATTGGTTGGCCACCAATGACTATGCGTTTTACCTATGAAGATGAAAATATGATTAAAGGTTTACAAGAGAATGATGAACTAACGTTTTCTTTTTCTCAAAAAGGCAACCTTTCCATATTGAAATCAATCGAAAAGATAAATTAAATAGATAGAGAGATGTTATGTCATTAGTCAACCTGGCCAAATTACTGCTTGTGGTTATTTTATCGAGTGCGATTTCAATTTTATTTTACCGTTATTTCTTTGTAGATGAAAAACTGGTACAGGAAACTGAAAAACAAGAGCGCACCGTTTTATATTGGTATGACCCGATGTACCCAAATACTAAATTTGAGCAGCCGGGTAAGTCTCCTTTTATGGATATGGACTTAGTACCTAAATATGCGGATGAGAATTTAGCTTCAGCAGATAGTAAAGGGGTCACTATTAACCCAACACAAACGCAAAATTTAGGTGTAAAAACAGTGGCTGTGAAATGGGGAAAATTAAACTATGACTTAACATTTCCTGCTGAAATTGTATTTAATGACCACCAATTTGCCATCGTACAAGCACGGGAAAGTGGTTTTGTCGAAAAAGTTTATCCATTTACGGTGGGCGAGCAGATCCAAAAAGGAGAAGCTATCGCTGAGTTAACCATCCCTGCATGGGTCGAAGCTCAAAGTGAATATCTCGCCTTGAAGCAGATGGGCGTTCCACAAACAGATCTTAATAGCGTGCTTGAACGCCTACGTTTAAATGGCATGCCAGAAAATTCAATTGCTCAATTTATTAAAAGTAGCAAAGTACAAACTCGTTTTATCATCAAAGCGCCTATTTCAGGGGTGATTACAGCACTAAACCTACGCCTTGGAATGAATGTGACAAAAGAAGGAGTTATTGCTCAAATTCAAGGAACAACTCCATTATGGTTGAATGCATCTATTTCACAATCAACAGCAGAATTGTTGAATAAAGAGGTTCAATTTTCTGTTGCTATTCCTGCTTATCCTAATCACCAATTTAAAGTAAATAACTGGTTGATATTACCGAGTGCTGATGCGGCTAGCCGGACTATTAATATTCGTGCAGAAATTACAAATGGAGAAAATTTATTAAAACCTGGGATGACTGCTTATTTAAATTTAGTCGCTGAAGATAAAGAAAGTCTGTTAATTCCTTCTCAGGCGATAGTGGATTCAGGTAAAGAACAACATGTGATTGCGGTAGGGAAAGACGGTGAGTTTATCCCGAAAAAAGTCCGGGTCATCAAGGAATCTCAACAAATGACAGCCATATCTGAAGGTTTACAAGTTGGAGAGCCTATAGTGACTCAAGGTATTTTCCTTATTGATTCTGAAGCCAATATTGCTGGTGCATTAGCACGAATGGAAGCACTTTCTGAGCAAGCCACACCATCTAATCATTCATCACATAAATCTCAGGAGTAGACTATGTTGGAATGGATTATAAGACGCTCAGTAGCTAATCGGTTCTTGGTATTAATGGGGGTAGTTTTTTTAGTTATTGCAGGCCTCTGGAGTATTCGCCATACACCAGTTGATGCCTTGCCTGACTTATCCGATGTTCAAGTCATTATTAAAACGACCTATCCGGGTCAGGCTCCACAGTTAGTTGAAAACCAAGTTACTTACCCAATAACTACCACGATGTTATCTGTACCAGGTGCCAAAACAGTACGAGGTTTTTCTGCATTTGGTGATTCATATGTTTATGTTATTTTTGAAGATAATACTGATTTGTACTGGGCTCGTTCAAGGGTTTTGGAGTATTTAAATCAGGTTCAAACTAAGTTACCTAAAGGGGCAGTCGCATCGATTGGACCAGATGCGACAGGAGTAGGCTGGGTTTTTGAATATGCTTTAGTCGATAAAACTGGAAAGCATAATCTAGCTGAATTACGTTCATTACAAGATTGGTTTTTGAAGTATGAATTAAAAGCGCTGCCTAATGTTTCGGAAGTAGCAACCGTTGGTGGTGTGGTGAAATCATACCAAATAGTGGTTGACCCTCTGAAGCTTGCCCAGTTCTCAATTACTTTACCTGAGATAAAACAATCGGTAGAGATGGCTAACCAAGAAGCTGGGGGCTCTTCAATTGAGATTGCTGAAGCTGAGTATATGGTTAGAGCTAGTGGCTATCTTCAGTCACTGGATGATTTTAATAAAATTTACCTGAAAACATCTGAAAGTGGCATTCCTATTTATTTACAAGATGTTGCTCGAGTACAAGAAGGCCCTGAGATGCGCCGTGGGGTCGCGGAGCTGAATGGTGAGGGGGAAGTTGTTGGTGGAATAATTTTACTTCGCTCAGGTGAAAATGCACGTGATGTTATCCAAGATGTAAAACAAAAACTTGATGATTTAAAAGCTAGCTTACCCGAAGGTATTGAAATCATCACAACCTATGATAGAAGCATATTAATTGATAATGCTATAGATAATTTAAGTTATAAATTACTGGAAGAATTTATTGTTGTAGCCCTCGTCTGTGCCGTTTTTTTATGGCACTTTCGTTCGGCATTAGTGGCTATTATTTCTTTACCGCTTGGTTTATTTATTGCTTTTATTGTAATGCGCTATCAAGGAATAAATGCAAATATTATGTCGTTAGGGGGGATTGCAATTGCGATTGGTGCGATGGTTGACGCTGCAATCGTGATGATAGAGAACGCCCATAAAAAATTAGAAAAATGGCAACACCAAAATGAAGGTAAAATACTCGATAATGCTCAGCGTTGGAAACTTATAACTGATTCCGCTGTGGAAGTTGGGCCTGCCTTATTCATTAGTTTATTAATTATCACTCTTTCTTTTATCCCTATTTTTACGTTAGAAGGGCAAGAAGGACGGTTATTTGGACCACTTGCGTTTACAAAAACCTATGCAATGGCTGGGGCAGCTGCCTTAGCGTTAATAGTGATCCCTATTTTAATGGGGTATTGGATCCGCGGTAATATTCCAAATGAAAATAAAAACCCACTTAACCGTTGGCTTATCTCACTGTATAGCCCTATTTTGCTTAAGGTTTTAGCATGGCCGAAAACGACATTATTAATCGGTTTTTTAACACTATTTACCGTGATATGGCCGTTAAAGCATTTAGGCGGTGAATTCTTACCATCAATTAATGAAGGCGACTTGTTATATATGCCTTCAACATTGCCGGGGGTTTCACCCGCTCAAGCTGCATTTTTATTACAGAACACCGATAAGCTTATAAAAACCATTCCTGAAGTAGACACTGTATTTGGCAAAGTTGGTAAAGCTGAGACGGCAACAGACTCCGCTCCTATGGAAATGATTGAAACGACAATTCGTTTGAAACCACAATCACAGTGGCGAGAAGGGATGACGCTTGAAAAAATCATTGACGAATTAGATGAAACAGTTCGTTTACCAGGGGTTGCAAACCTATGGGTTCCACCAATTCGTAACCGGATCGATATGCTTTCAACCGGGGTAAAAAGCCCTATCGGGATTAAAGTTTCAGGTAAAGATCTCCAAGAAATTGATGCTTTAGCGCAAGAAATTGAAAAAGTAACTAAATTTGTGCCCGGTGTTGTTTCTGTATTAGCAGAAAGGTTGGTTGGTGGCCGCTATATTGATGTCAAGATTGATAGAGAAAAAGCCGCCCGTTATGGAATGAGTATTAGCGATGTACAAGTGTATATATCGATGGCGACAGGGGGGGAAATGATTGGTGAAACGGTAGAAGGTATTGAACGTTATCCCATAAGTCTAAGATATCCACAGGATCATCGAAATAGTGTTTCCGCATTGAAATTATTACCGATTTTAACGCCAAGTAAGCAACAAATTGTACTGAGTGATGTCGCCGATGTGGCTGTCAATATGGGGGCACCTATGTTGAAAACAGAAAATGCACGTCCAACAAGTTGGATTTATATTGACGCACGAGACCGCGATATGGTTTCTGTTATTAAAGATATTGATGCCGCAATAAAAGATAACATCCAAATGAAGCCGGGGTTGAGTTATTCATTTACAGGGCAATTTGAATTATTAGAAAGAGCTAACCAAAAGCTTATGCTAATGGTACCCGCAACTATTATGATCATTTTTGTGTTGTTGTATTTAGCTTTTAGGCGTTTCAGTGAAGCATTACTTATTTTACTCAGCCTACCTTTTGCTTTAGTCGGGGCTATTTGGTTCCTTTATTGGATGAATTTTAATTTATCCGTTGCGACGGGAACGGGGTTCATTGCATTGGCGGGCGTAGCCGCTGAGTTCGGTGTTGTTATGTTGATTTATTTAAGACATGCTATTGAAGATAAAGAAAAAGTGCAAGGAATTAACCAGTTATCAAAACAAGATTTAGATAGTGCATTATATGAAGGTGCAGTACTTAGAGTCAGACCTAAAGCCATGACGGTTGCGGTAATTTTAGCAGGTTTATTACCTATTTTATTAGGTACTGGGGTTGGCTCTGAAGTGATGAGTCGGATTGCAGCCCCCATGATTGGAGGAATGATCACTGCACCATTATTATCGTTATTTATTATTCCTGCTGCATACAAACTAATTTGTCAGGCGCGCAATAAAAAATAGATTTTTATAAATATTATTAGTGATTATTTAAAAGGTGAACTGGATGAAAAAACTAATTTTAAGTGGAATGTTATTACTGTCATTTTCGGCTTTTTCGCAAGCAGAAAGCGTACAATTGTATAAAGATGCAAACTGTGGCTGCTGCCAGTTATGGGGGGAAGCAATTAATAAAGCGGGCTATGATGTTGTTATTAATGAGATAAGTTATGATGAATTAAGCCAGTTAAATGATAAATTAAAGGTGCCTTATAATTTACGTAGCTGCCATATTGCGAAATATAAAGGGAAAGTGATTGTTGGTCATGTCCCTGTAAGTAGTCTTGACGCTATTGAATCACTCCCCGCGGATGTCGTTGGTATTTCGGTGCCGGGGATGCCAATTGGCAGTTTAGGGATGGAACAACCGGATGGCAGAACCCAGCCATATTCCGTCGTCCAATTTAAAGCGAATGGTGAATACCGTTAGTTTTTATTATTATCAAGTTGCAGATATACTCTGCAACTTGCCTTAAGAAGCAATTTATATTGAATCTTCTAAAATCAATTCAATAGTTTTAAGTTCCTGTTGCGTAAAAGCGCGATTTTTCAATATCCCCATAGCATCATCAATTTGGCTAATGCGACTAGCACCAATCAATACCGAGGTGATTCGGTCATGACGAAGTAGCCATGCTAAGGCCATTTGGTTGAGTTTTTGACCTCTTTTTTCCGCAAGTTCGTTCAACTGTTTGACTTTAGATAAAACACTTGAAGTGAGCCTTTCTGGCGGTAGTGAAGGGTTACCGGCAGCCCGTGAATCGGCAGGGATACCGTTTAAATAGCGGTCAGTTAAAATTCCACCAGCCAGTGGTGAATAAGCGATAGAGCCAACCCCTTCTTCTTCCAGTAAATCAAGGAGTCCTTCTTCGGGCGTGCGTTCTAACATGGAATATTTAGGTTGATGGATAAGACATGGAGTACCTAATTTATTGAGGATACTGATGGCCTCCTTTGCTACATCTGTAGGATAATTAGATATACCTACGTATAATGCTTTACCTTGGCGCACAATGAGGTTAAGAGCCCCCATGGTTTCTTCTAAAGGGGTGTTTGGATCAGGGCGGTGATGATAAAAAATATCGACATAATCAACTCCCATCCGTTTCAAACTTTGATTTAGGCTTGCAATAAGATATTTTTTACTTCCCCAATCACCATAAGGGCCATCCCACATGGTATAACCTGCTTTTGAAGAAATAATCATTTCATCACGATAAGGTAGGAAATCTTGTTGTAAGATCCGACCAAATTTGCTTTCCGCAGCACCGGGTGGTGGGCCATAATTATTGGCGAGATCAAAATGGGTGATCCCAAGGTCAAATGCGTGCCGAAGCATGGCTTGGCAATTATCAAAAGGTTTGTTATCGCCGAAATTATGCCATAACCCTAATGAAATCATTGGTAAACGTAACCCGCTACGGCCACATGAACGATACTCCATTTCAGTATAGCGCTTTGATGATGCAACATAAGGCATACTTTACCTCCAAAATAGTGGGTAAAACTTAACCTATGTTGTCATAAACTGAAACCGTAAACTGAGTAATCGATGCGAATTTTTGTGAGTATGCAGGCTTTATTATTAAACTGTGATGGGGTACGAAAAAATAAAACATCTTGAAATAATCAGGTATTGACCTTATAGCAATACCTGAATTTGAGTTTTAAGGCTGTTCTGAGCGGGTAAAGACTAACTCATTACCTTTAGACTGGCTTTCATCAAATTGATAACCATCTAAATTAAAATCAGAAAGCTGATCTGTTTTCGTTAATTTATTTTGGATAATAAACCGGCTCATTAAACCACGAGCTTTCTTTGCATAAAAACTGATGACTTTATATTTACCGTTTTTTTCATCAAGAAAAATAGGTTTAATGATTTCGCCATCCAGTTTTTTAGTGTTCACTGATTTAAAATATTCATCGGATGCAAGGTTGACGAGCACTTGGTCTTTTTGCTCTGCAAGTGCTTGGTTAAGCTGTTTGGTGATAATGTCTCCCCAAAATTCATACAAGTCTTTGCCACGGGTGTTTTTTAAACGAATGCCCATTTCTAAGCGATATGGCTGCATCAAATCTAAAGGCCTTAATACGCCATACAGACCAGATAAAATACGCAAGTGAGATTGGGCAAATTCAAAATCTGCTTGAGAAAAGCTTTCGGCTTGCATGCCAGTATAGACATCACCTTTAAACGCTAAAATAGCTTGCCTTGCATTGTCAGGTGTAAAATCAGCATGCCACTCTGCGAAACGAGCGGCATTGAGCCCTGCTAGCTTATCACTAATTTTCATTAAACTTGCAATATCAGCGGGGGTTAGCTTACGGCATACATTAATCAGTTTCTGTGATTCAGCCAATAGCTCGGGTTGTGTGAATTGCTGGGTTGCCAGGGGGCTTTCGTAGTCTAATGTTTTTGCAGGTGAAATAGTAATCAGCATGACTTGACCCTTTTTAAACAATGATAGCCGTTACTTTAGCAAAAATTCATCCTTAATGGCTAATTGATATAATAAGCCAAACCAATATTGTTTTTTGTTATTCTTTAATCAATGATGTTTAGCTAAAAGGATTCAGTTTTATATCAAGGGGCGAAACCGATTGCCAATCAAATAGTTACTTCTGACTGGATTTCCTTGCTTGCAGCAATGTGGATGCATGATATTATCTGTATACGGTGCGGCTATAGCCACAATTCCTTTATAATACGCAAAGTAATTCAAATTGTAGGTAGGTGGTAAGCAAACACCACTACAGCTTGAAGTATGACGGGTATAACAACGAGATTAAAGAAATGACCGATAAACTAACCTCCTTACGTAGTCTGACAACCGTTGTTGCTGATACTGGCGACATCGAAGCGATGAAGCTATACAAACCACAAGATGCGACAACTAATCCGTCGCTGATCTTAAATGCTGCACAAATGCCTGAATACCGCAAACTAATCGATGAAGCGGTAGAGTGGGCGCGTAAGCAAAGCAGCAACCGCGAGCAACAAATTGTTGATGCTTGTGACAAACTGGCAGTTAATATCGGTCTGGAAATTCTGAAATTAGTTCCGGGTCGTATTTCTACTGAAGTTGATGCGCGTCTTTCTTATGACGAAGAAGCTTGTATTGCTAAAGCTCGTCATTTAATCAAAATGTACAACGATGCTGGCATCAGCAATGACCGTATTCTGATTAAACTCGCTTCAACTTGGCAAGGTATCCGTGCTGCGGAGAAACTAGAAAAAGAAGGCATTAACTGTAACCTAACCTTATTATTCTCTTTTGCTCAAGCTCGTGCTTGTGCGGAAGCGGGGGTTTACCTAATTTCCCCATTTGTAGGCCGTATCCTTGACTGGTACAAAGCCAATACGGATAAAAAAGAATTTGCGCCACAAGAAGACCCAGGTGTGATTTCTGTGACTGAAATCTATAACTACTACAAAGCTCATGGCTATAAAACAGTAGTGATGGGTGCAAGCTTCCGTAATGTTGGTGAAATCATCGAATTAGCAGGTTGTGACCGTCTAACAATCTCTCCGGGCTTACTGAAAGAGTTATCTGAATCACAAGGTGAATTAGTTCGTAAACTGACTGATGCGGGTAAAACTCAAGAGCCAGGTGAAAAACTGACTGAAGCTGAGTTCTACTGGCAGCATAACCAAGACCCAATGGCGGTTGATAAACTGTCTGATGGTATTCGTAAGTTTGCGGTAGACCAAGAAAAACTGGAAAAAATGATTGCAGATTTACTGTAATATTACCTTTTTCTATTCAAACCCAGCTTACGAGCTGGGTTTTTTTATGGAAATTTTTCATTGAGTTAGTTCTCAATTTCAATATATAAAATTGAGGGCGCTGTATGAAAAAACGCATCATGATATGATAAGAGCCTGTTTACCCATGAGTAAACAGCTTCTGATTGATCAATTTTTTGAGGTTTATATGAATGAATTGCGCATAGGTCTGGTTTCAGTATCTGATCGTGCTTCGAGTGGTATTTATGAAGATAAAGGTATTCCTGCATTAGAAGAGTGGTTAGCAAAAACGCTGACAACGCCTTTTCGTATTGAAACTCGCCTGATCCCTGATGAGCAAATCATGATTGAGCAAACACTGTGTGAGCTGGTGGATGAATTTGCTTGCCACTTGGTTCTAACAACAGGTGGTACTGGGCCAGCTCGCCGTGATGTGACTCCAGATGCAACTCTTGCGGTTTCAGACCGTGAAATGCCCGGGTTTGGTGAACAAATGCGCCAAATTAGTTTGAAGTTTGTCCCTACGGCGATTTTATCCCGCCAAGTTGGTGTGATCCGTAATCAAGCTTTAATTTTGAACTTGCCAGGGCAGCCGAAAGCAATTGCCGAGACTCTTGAGGGGTTAAAAGATAAAGACGGTAATGTATTAGTCTCTGGGATTTTTGCCAGTATTCCATATTGCATTCAATTACTTGACGGCCCATATGTGGAAACTGACCCTGCAATAGTCAAAGCTTTTAGGCCTAAATCGGCGATCCGGTCAGAATAGTTATCGTGAGAAGTGTCATTGAACGTAATCAGGTGAGTGTTCCCCACCTGATTAAAACGATTTAAGGTAAATAATTAAAAACTATTCTTTATCATTAACTGCGCAGCCCTATAGGTAATACTGTTTTGCCATATTGTTCATTTAAAATCTCAGCAACAGCTAAGTAAAATGCACTGGCGCCGCAGATAATGCCCTCAAAACCTGCAAATTTCAGTAATGTGGCATTGCCTGTTATATTTCCAATGGCTAATAGCGCGAATAAAACCGTTAAGCTACCAAAGACAAATTGCAGTGCTAAGTTTGCTTTAAAGGTTCCTAAGAACATAAAAAAGGTAAAGATTCCCCAAATAGCGAGAAAGACGCCTAAAAACTCAGGGGAAGTTGCTTCGGCTAACCCTAATGTTGGTAAAAATAATAAACCAACTAATGAAATCCAAAACATGCCGTAGGAGGTAAATGCGGTTGCACCAAATGTATTGCCTTTTTTATACTCAATCAGTCCAGCAATAAATTGAGCAAGCCCACCGTAGAAAATCCCCATACTTAAAATAACAGATGAAAGAGGAAAGAAACCTGCATTATGGATATTTAGCAGGATGGTTGTCATACCAAAGCCGAGTAAACCAAGCGGGCCTGGATTTGCAAGAGAGCTAGGCTGCATATAACCTCTAGTAAAATATATAAAATTCAAGTAGATATAAGTTGATTAATGCTGCCTGGTTGGCAGCAACGGCGGATCATACGCAGTTTCAATTGCTCAAACCATGATCACAAGACAGGTTTTTTTGCAATAAATGCAAATTTTTTTTAATTCCCCCCTTGATGAATGGATTTGTGACCCCATCTTTAAGACATCGACGGATATCAATCAGAATTATTGCGTATTTAAAAATAATTTTGAGCTCAGAGTGAAAACTCCCTTGAAAATGAAATATTGAGCCACATATAGATTGATATCGAAATCATAGTGAAAAGAATTCCTTTGGAGGCGTTTTAGATGGGTAAAATTATTGGTATCGACTTGGGTACAACAAACTCATGCGTTGCAATTATGGATGGTACTACAGCTCGTGTTCTGGAGAACAGCGAAGGTGATAGAACTACTCCTTCCATCATTGCGTACACTCAAGATGGTGAAATTTTAGTTGGTCAGCCAGCAAAACGTCAGGCTGTGACTAACCCTGAAAATACTTTATTTGCAATCAAACGTTTGATTGGTCGTCGTTTCCAAGACGAAGAAGTTCAACGCGACGTTTCTATCATGCCATATAAAATTATTGCGGCTGATAACGGCGATGCTTGGTTAGACGTGAAAGGCCAAAAAATGGCTCCACCACAAGTTTCAGCTGAAGTTCTGAAAAAAATGAAGAAAACAGCAGAAGACTATTTAGGTGAGCCTGTAACAGAAGCTGTTATCACTGTTCCTGCATACTTTAATGATGCGCAACGTCAAGCAACTAAAGATGCGGGTCGTATCGCTGGTTTAGAAGTAAAACGTATCATTAACGAACCAACAGCTGCTGCTCTGGCCTATGGTTTAGATAGAGAAGTTGGTAACCGTACTATTGCGGTTTATGACTTAGGTGGTGGTACATTCGACTTATCAATTATCGAAATCGATGAAGTTGATGGCGAAAAAACATATGAAGTACTGGCAACCAACGGTGATACTCACTTAGGTGGTGAAGACTTCGATACTCGTTTAATCAATTACTTAGTTGAAGAATTTAAGAAAGAACAAGGTGTTGACCTGCGTAACGACCCGTTAGCAATGCAACGTCTGAAAGAATCTGCAGAAAAAGCAAAAATTGAGCTGTCTTCTGCACAACAAACTGATGTTAACCTGCCGTATATTACTGCGGATGCAACAGGTCCTAAACATATGAATATCAAAGTGACTCGTGCGAAATTAGAGTCACTGGTAGAAGATTTAGTTAAGCGTTCAATGGAGCCAGTTAAAGTTGCTCTACAAGACGCAGGTTTAAGCGTGAGTGAAATCAACGACGTTATTTTAGTTGGTGGTCAAACACGTATGCCAATGGTACAAAAAGTTGTTGCTGATTTCTTCGGTAAAGAGCCACGTAAAGACGTGAACCCTGACGAAGCAGTGGCAATGGGTGCAGCAGTCCAAGGTGGTGTTTTAGCGGGTGATGTTAAAGACGTTCTGTTACTTGACGTAACGCCTCTGTCTTTAGGTATCGAAACTATGGGCGGTGTGATGACTTCGTTAATCTCGAAGAACACGACTATCCCAACGAAACACAGCCAAGTATTCTCAACCGCTGAAGATAACCAAGCTGCAGTAACTATCCATGTTCTGCAAGGTGAGCGTAAACGTGCAAGTGATAACAAATCACTGGGTCAGTTTAACTTAGATGGTATCCAAGCAGCACCACGTGGTATGCCACAAATTGAAGTTACTTTCGACATTGATGCTGATGGTATCTTGCATGTTTCTGCGAAAGATAAAAACAGTGGTCGTGAGCAAAATATCACTATTAAAGCTTCCTCTGGTCTGAATGACGAGGAAATCGAAAAAATGGTACGTGACGCAGAAGCGAACGCTGAATCTGACCGTAAATTTGAAGAGTTGGTTCAAGTTCGTAATCAAGCTGACCAACTGGTGCATGGTACTCGTAAACAAATCGAAGAAGCCGGTGATAAACTCCCAGCGGAAGATAAAGCGAATATCGAAAAAGCAACTTCTGAGTTAGAAGCAGCATCTAAAGGTGAAGATAAAGCAGATATTGAAGCGAAAATCCAAGCCTTAGTAACTGCATCTGCGAAACTTTTAGAAATTGCACAACAACAAGCTCAAGCTGGTGGCGCAGATGCAACTGGCGCTGAAGCTAAGAAAGATGATGATGTTGTTGATGCTGAATTCGAAGAAGTTAACGACAAAGACAAAAAATAATGCCCTTAGCGGGCGCAGTAGCTGTAGCAAATGATAGTTACTGATACCGGATACGGGCGTCGAGGAAACTCTACGCCCGTTCCGCATGTTAAGGGTAAATAGAGAATGGCAAAAAGAGACTTTTATGAGGTTCTAGGCCTCGAGAAAAATGCTTCCGAAAAAGATATTAAGCGGGCTTATAAGCGCTTAGCAATGAAGTATCACCCTGACCGTAATCAGGGGAATAAAGACGAATCCGAAGTCAAATTTAAAGAAATTAAAGAGGCTTACGAAGTTCTATCTGATGATCAAAAACGTGCAGCTTATGACCAATATGGCCATGCGGCGTTTGAACAAGGTGGAATGGGCGGCGGTGGTTTCGGCGGTGGTGCTGACTTTAGCGATATCTTTGGTGACGTCTTCGGTGATATTTTTGGAGGCGGCCGCAGACAGCAACGCCCAAGCCGTGGTTCTGACCTGCAATACAACATGGAACTGACTCTTGAAGAAGCCGTCCGTGGAGTGACCAAAGAAATTCGTATTCCAACACTGGAAACCTGTGATGTGTGCCATGGAAATGGTGCTAAACCAGGGACCAGTGCAGATACCTGCTCAACCTGTCATGGGATGGGGCAAGTACATATGCGCCAAGGCTTTTTCTCAGTACAACAGCCTTGCCCAACCTGTCATGGTCGCGGTAAAGTGATTAAAGACCCATGCAATAAATGTCATGGTCATGGTCGAGTTGAAAGGTATAAAACCTTATCAGTAAAAATTCCTGCAGGGGTTGATACAGGTGACCGCGTTCGCTTATCTGGCGAAGGTGAGGCCGGTGAAAATGGGGCGCCATCAGGGGATTTATTCGTTCAGGTTCATGTATTACCTCATAATATTTTTGAGCGTGATGGTAATAACTTGCATTGTGAAGTGCCTATTAACTTCGCTGACGCTGCACTTGGAGGGGAAATTGAAGTCCCAACTCTTGATGGGCGTGTGAAACTAAAAATCCCGGCAGAAACTCAGACCGGTAAAATTTTCCGCATGAAAGGGAAAGGGGTGAAATCCGTTCGTGGGGGCTTACAAGGTGATTTAATGTGCCACATTGTGGTCGAAACACCAGTCAAACTGAATGAGAAACAAAAAGCATTACTGCAAGAGTTTGGTGAGTCGTTAGGTGGAAAAGGGGGAGAAAAGAATAGCCCTCGTTCTAAAAGTTTTTTAGATGGTGTTAAAAAATTCTTTGATGATTTAACTAAATAAATAATTAGTTAATAATAAATCAAGCTGGATGGCTGACTTTACATATGGTGAAGTCAGCCATTTTTATACCTTATTTAACAACTTCTCCGCTAGCAATCACCGTTTTACGTACTTGGTTAGCAAAATCTTGGGCCTCTGCAATAATTGACCCCTCATTTGCGGTCAGTAATTGGCGATCTTTCATCAATAGCTTACCATCAACAATAGTATGGCGAACATTCGAGCCATTGGCTCCATACACTAAAGCAGCATATGGGCTATACATAGGAACCATATTTGGTGATTTAGTATCAATAACAATAATGTCTGCCAACTTACCTTCTTCAAGGGAACCTAATTTGTCTTCCATATGTAGTGCTCGAGCAGAACCCATTGTTGCCATTTCAACAACGGTAATAGGTGGCATAGCAGCTCTATCTTTATTTTCGAGTTTGTGAATTTTACCGACCAAATTGAGTTCATTTAAGGTGGTTAGCGTGTTGCTCGACATCGGCCCATCGGTCCCTAGACCTACCCGAATTCCTTTTTCTAGCATAGTTGTTACGGGAGCAACTCCCTTAGCTGATTTAGTATTCGCACTAATATTATGTGCGACACCTACATCATATTGCTTTAATAAATCCATGTCTTTTTCATCGACCATAATGGCATGGGCGGCGATAACTTTATTATTCAATGCGCCAATATCAGCCATGTACTGAACAGGGCTTTTACCACCAGTGCGTTTCGCAATTTCTTCTTGTTCACGGTCTGTTTCGGCGAGGTGGATCATCACTGGCACATTCAGTTCTTGAGATAACTTAGCAATTTTCTGCAAATGTTCAGTTGAATTGGTATAGGGAGCATGAGGGGCGAAAGCTGGTGTAATACGTGGATGATTTTTATATTGGTTAATAAAGTTAACGGCATATTCAATGCCTTCATCGGCATTTTTCGCATCAGCCACAGGGAATTTGATGACTGACTCCCCTAGTACCGCCCTTAAACCAATTTTATCTACTGTTTTAGCGACTTCATCCTCAAAATAATACATATCAACGTATGTGGTAACACCACCTTTAATCATTTCGATATTGGCGAGATTTGCCCCAATACGTACCATCTCACGAGATACCATTTTGCTTTCTAATGGGAAAATATAGCGATGTAAGCGGTCAGGCACATCATCGGCTAAAGAGCGAAATACAGTCATAGAGGCGTGAGTATGGGTATTAATTAGCCCAGGCATAACAATATCACCATTAACATTTAGAACATCTGATGCTTGATAATTTTTTGCTAGCTCAGGCCCCCCAACAGCTATGATTTTGTTGTCTTTAACCACAACGGTTCCGTGGTCGATAACTTGTTTTTTATTATCCATAGTGAGGACAGTACCATCAACAATCATGATATCAGCGGGCGTAGCAGCAAAGCTGGTGAAAGAAGCGCTGATAACAGTTAGTGCTAGTAAGGATTTTGAGAATGACATTATTGCCTCATATCTAAATGAAAAATTAGCTGCGTTTTTTATATATCGTTTCAGGGTGTTTGAGAGTGAAGTTAATTGCAATCACTCTGGGTATTTTGATATACCAATGATAGTTTACAGAGACTATTATAAAAACTAATAGTTATTTTATTAGTAATATCAGTGTATTAGTATATTAGGTGCTGAGTTTAGCGAGTAAGACACCAAATAAAATAACGACACAGGCAATGACCCGCATCATATTGAACTTTTCTTTCAGAAAAACAATCGATAAAAACATGGCAAACAGAACGCTGGTTTCTCTAATGGCAGCAACGACGACAATAGGTGCTTGGCTCATTGCCCATATTGCAATCCCGTAACTGATAAGTTGCATTAACCCACCTAATAGCCCTGAACGCCAATATTGCTGAACCCCGCTCAATAAACGACGACGGTATTTAATGATGCCAGGTACGATTAATACGACCCCATTTAATAAAAATAACCAAAGTGTATACACCACAGGGTCTTCGCTAGATCGAGAACCATGACCATCTGATAGGGTATAGCAAGCCGTAAAAAAAGCGGTACATAAAGCGAAGGTGAGCGCCTTCCCATTGATATTTAAGGTGAATTTTTTCCCTGCAAAAGCAATTAAGACAACACCACTTATAATTAATAGGATGCCAATAAACCCCATTAATGGTATTAACTCATTGAATAATAAAGCACTAAGTAGAGCCGTTATTAAAGGTGCAGACCCACGAGATATTGGGTAAATCTGCCCTAGATCGCCGTATGTATAAGCCTGACTCAAAAAGTAGGTATAACCAATATGAAACAGTACCGATAACGCAAGCCAATGGATGGCCTCAGGCGAAGGTAAACCAAGCCAAAGTATTGCAGGTATGGTTAATACCCCTGAAAAAAAAGAAATCATCACAAGGCCGAAGAAACGGTCACTGCCAAATTTAACTAGGGCATTCCAAGTCGCATGGCAAAAAGCAGCGAAAAGTACGGCAAATAGTACGTAAGTTGTCATCGTTAAATAGTAATCGTTAGTGTTTTATTGGCAAATTAACCACATCGTTTTTGAGAAGCGCTTGGCAACTATTTTATTAGCAGTCTCCCACATTTAACTTTTTTGCGAAAGGAATCGAATAAAGAAAGGAGGAAGCTTTTATCAGGACATAAAGAAATGTAGATTTTGTACTGTAATAAAAGTTGAATTTATAAAGTTTATTTTTAACAAAAGTTATTATTTGTTTTTATAAAAATTGTCTATAGTAAAATTAACGTTTTTTTATCATTTAGCGTGATCATCGCCCTTAAAACATCGTCTATTCCGAGTGGTAATGGATAAATAAACGATTTTTTACGAATTAATAATTAGCATAGTATTAACATTCAAAAAAATACTGGGGTTATATATATGACAGCAATTATTCGTAAATTTTTAAGGTTAGAAGCAGCAGGGGGCTTACTTCTGATTATTGCTGCCATAGTCGCTTTAGTAATGGCTAATTCACCATTACAAGGGGCTTATCAGCAATTTTTAGATATCCCCGTGTCCATTAAAATATCAGAATTTGGTTTGGATAAGCCATTGATATTATGGATTAATGACTTCTTAATGGCGATCTTCTTTTTGGTTGTTGGCCTTGAAGTAAAGCGTGAATTATTAGAAGGATCTCTTGCTGGACGAGATAAAGCCATATTTCCTGCAATTGCAGCACTTGGAGGAATGTTAGCACCTGCATTAATTTACCTTTTATTTAATGGCGGAGACAGTGTTACTCAACAAGGTTGGGCGATACCTGCTGCAACTGATATTGCATTTGCATTGGGAGTGATGGCGCTATTAGGAAAGCGTGTACCAACAGAATTAAAAGTGTTCTTATTAGCACTAGCCATTATTGATGATCTTGGTGTCATTGTTATTATTGCATTTTTCTATACAAGTTCTGTATCTCTGATTGCCTTAGGTTTATCAGCATTATGTATCGCCTTGTTATGTGTAATGAATTGGCGTAGGGTTGAGAATACTGCCGCATATTTGGTTATTGGTATCATACTGTGGGTGTGCATATTAAAATCAGGTGTTCATGCTACATTAGCGGGTGTTATTGTTGGCTTCTTAATTCCATTACATGGTACGAATAAGACTAAGCCTTCTGAAGAATTAGAGCATGTTTTACACCCATGGGTTGTCTATCTAATTTTACCTATATTTGCTTTTGCGAATTCGGGCGTTCAGCTACAAGGCGTCACTTTTGAAGGGTTACTCAGCCCATTGCCATTAGGTGTCGCTGCGGGGCTTATTCTCGGTAAACCAATTGGGATTTTTCTGTTTAGTTGGGTTTCGGTAAAACTTGGGTTTGCAAAATTACCTGAGTCGATTAACTTAAAGCAAGTCTTTGCTGTTTCGGTTCTATGTGGGATCGGTTTTACTATGTCTATTTTTATAACGGGTCTCGCATTTGATGGGCTTGATGAGGTGTATAGTACCTATTCACGCCTAGGGATCTTAATTGGCTCTACATTAGCAGCATTCTTAGGTTATTTTATGTTAAGGGTAGTCTTACCGAAGCAAAAAGAGTCAGTATAGTTCATACTATCGAAATAATTTTTCAAATTATTAGTAAGAATTTCCGAGCTAATACTCTATGATATGCCGCAGTATATTGTGAATATACTGCGGCATTTAAATGAAAGCTCCTGAGTTATGGGGTACAGGTAAACGTGTATAACCAGCAGCGCGGATGATTACTGTTGGCGGTGCAAAAGGAATAGATATGCGGGTTTCACATCTTAATTTTAACCACCTTTACTACTTTTGGCATGTATGCAAAGAAGGTTCTGTAGTTGGAGCAGCGGAAGCACTTTACCTGACTCCTCAAACAATTACAGGGCAAATAAAAGCACTAGAAGAGCGTTTAGGGGGGAAATTGTTTAAGCGGCAGGGGCGTGGGTTAGTTCCTTCCGAGCTTGGGCAATTAATTTTTCGCTATGCAGACAAAATGTTTATGCTTAGCCAAGAAATGTTAGATATCGTCAATTATAGCCGGGAATCTAATCTACTGTTTGATGTAGGAGTGGCAGATACACTATCAAAACAGTTAGTCAGTAAAATATTAGAAACTACAGTTGTTGAGCATGAGCAAATTCACTTGCGCTGCTTTGAGTCAACGCATGAGCTGCTATTAGAACAACTTAGTCAACATAAGCTCGATATGATTTTATCGGATTGCCCTGTTGACTCATCTCAACAAGAAGGCTTGTTCTCGGTAAAACTCGGGGAGTGCAGCATGAGCTTCTTTTGCCGTCAGCCTATCCCTAAAAAACCCTTTCCTGAATGTTTAGAAGAACGTCGTTTACTAATACCGGGACGGCGCTATCTATTAGGTCGGCATATACTCGCTTGGATACGGAATAAAAATTTACAAGTGGAAGTGTTAGGTGAGTTTGATGATGCTGCATTAATGAAAGCATTTGGTATGCATTATAATGCAATTTTTGTCGCTCCATCTCAATATACACCTGATCTTTTAGGTGGTGATGATATTGTGGAGTTAGGGCGTTTAGAAAGTGTAAAAGAAGAGTATTATGTTATTTTTGCCGAAAGGATGATCCAGCACCCTGCGGTACAACGTGTCTGTAATAAAGATTTTTCTGATCTATTCTCGGTTCCATTTAATAGCGTAGAGAAAAAAGCTTAGCAGACAAAAAAACCGGCAAAAGCCGGTTTTTTTAGCTAATCAAGAAGCAAAATTACATTGCTTTAATTTGAGCAACTAAGTTAGCTTTATGACGTGCTGCTTTATTCTTGTGGATCAGGCCTTTACTTGCATGGCGATCAACAATAGGTTGCATGTCATTGAATGCTTTCTGAGCAGCTTCTTTATCGCCAGCAGCGATAGCAAGGTAAACTTTCTTGATAAAAGTACGTACCATAGAGCGACGGCTAGCGTTGTGCTGGCGACGTTTCTCTGCCTGAACGGCACGTTTCTTAGCTGATTTGATATTAGCCAAGGTCCAACTCCCAAATGTATTCTATTGAGGACAATTCAAAGGTCGAGGAATATGCCCTTTCGCCCTTCATTTGTCAATGGATTTGTGCAAATAAACATCGTGTACTTCGATGCTAATGCGTTGTGAATGGTGCAAGATTCTATCAGCAAATATGAGAAGAATACAGATCTTAGCGTGAAAAAATGCGTAATTGATGGCAGATATTTGAAAAAAATGAAAACTAAAAAAAAATTTGGCCTATCAATCAGTGGGTAGTATGAAATTTACCCGGTTATTGGTTGCTTATTAATCGTAATCTATGTTTAGCTATAGGCATTGATGAGAAAACGATAAAAATTTAATATTTTTAGAGACCTCGGAACAAATTTGTTGTATTGATAATCCATTGGTTATCCCAACGTTTTTGATATTCGTGCCTAACAGCTCTGTTTGGGTAGCATTATAACCGACTAATCACATAAAATGGGTCGGTAATAAATCGTGTAGAGATCAAAAAAATAGGGTTTAATGAAACCTTTTGCGAACTAAGGTTAACCTTAGGCGTCGTACAAGGTATAATCCTGCAATTTCCTCGGTATTGAGCCTGTTATGGAGCTAATTCGCGGTATACAGAATATCCGGGCGTGCCATCATGGTTGCGTGCTGACTATTGGTAATTTTGACGGTGTCCATCGTGGGCATCAGGTTTTACTTCAAAATTTGAAGCTCAAAGGTGCGGAGTTAGGGCTACCAACGGTAGTGATGATTTTTGAACCACAACCTCTTGAGTTTTTTATTGGTGACAAAGCGCCTGCGCGTTTGACACGTTTGCGAGACAAAGTGAAATATCTTGCAGATAGTGGTATTGATTACCTCTTATGTGTTGAATTCAACCAGCACTTTGCGTCATTGACTCCGGCTGAGTTTGTATTGGACTTACTTGTCAACAAACTAGGCGTGAAGTACCTTGCTATTGGCGATGATTTCCGTTTTGGGAAAAATCGTATGGGTGACTTTACCTTTTTAAAACAAGCGGGTCATGAATTCGGTTTTGAGGTTGCAGATACAGAAAGCTTTTGTGATTCGGGTCTTCGTATCAGTAGCACGGCTATTAGAAAAGCGATACAAGACAATGACCTTGAATTGGCAGAAAATCTGTTAGGGCATACTTATCGTATTAGCGGGCGGGTCGTACATGGTAACCAGCTCGGTAGGACAATCGGTTTTCCCACAGCTAACTTGCCGTTAAAACGTTTAGTCACACCAGTTACAGGTGTGTATGCTGTAGAAGTTTATGGTTTAGGCGATAAGCCTTTACCTGGTGTGGCGAATATCGGCACACGACCGACTGTATCTGGAAAAGGAACGCAGTTAGAAGTTCATCTGATTGATGCAAGTATGGATTTATACGGGCGTCATATTGATGTAGTGTTACGTAAAAAATTACGTGATGAGCAGCGGTTTGCTTCGTTGGAAGCGCTTAAGGAGCAAATTGCTAATGATGTAATTGCAGCGAGAGAATATCTTACTGCAATAGGAATCAGATAATTTAGCGGAAAATTGGAACTGAGAATCGATGAGTGATTATAAAAATACCCTGAATCTACCAGAAACAGGGTTCCCAATGCGTGGCGATCTCGCTAAACGCGAACCACAGATGTTAGAGCGCTGGTACAAAGAAGGTTTGTATCAGGCAATCCGTAAAGCAAAATCGGGCAAGAAAACGTTTATTCTGCACGATGGCCCTCCATATGCGAACGGTAGTATTCATATTGGTCACTCAGTTAACAAAATTCTCAAAGATATTATTATTAAATCCAAAGGGTTGTCGGGTTATGATTCCCCGTATATTCCTGGTTGGGATTGCCACGGATTACCTATTGAACATAAAGTTGAACAAATCGTAGGTAAACCGGGCGAAAAAGTTTCTGCCGCTGAATTTCGTGCACAATGCCGTCAATATGCAAAAGAGCAAATTGAAGGGCAAAAAGCTGATTTTATACGTTTAGGGGTTTTAGGTGAGTGGGATAAACCTTACCTAACGATGGATTTTAAAACTGAGGCTCATATCATTAGGGCATTGGCAAAAACCATCGAAAATGGCCATTTAGTGAAAGGGGCTAAACCTGTTCACTGGTGTACTGCGTGTGGTTCATCACTTGCAGAAGCTGAAGTGGAATATTATGACAAAACGTCCCCTTCTATCTACGTTCGCTTCCCTGCGGTAGATGGCAAAGCCGTATGCGAAAAATTTGGCATTGTTAGTGAAAAAACACCTTCATTAGTTATCTGGACGACGACCCCTTGGACTTTGCCTGCTAACCGTGCAATTTCTTTGAATCCTGAATTCAAATACAATTTAGTTGAAGCAAATGGCGAATTAGTCATTTTAGCTGCCGACCTCGTAGAAGATGTGATGAAAACATCCGGTATCGAGTCGTGGAAAGTGTTAGGTGAGTGTGAAGGCACTGCGCTGGAATTGCTGCGCTTCCAACATCCATTTATGGGCTTTGATGTTCCAGCAATTTTGGGCGACCACGTGACATTAGACGCCGGTACGGGAGCCGTTCATACGGCGCCAGGCCACGGTCCTGAAGACTACATTGTTGGTCAAAAATATGGTTTAGAAACAGCGAACCCAGTGGGTCCAGATGGCTGTTTCCTACCAAATACCTACCCAACATTGGATGGGCTATTTATTTTTAAAGCGAATGACCTGATCGTTGAATTACTCGATGAAAAAGGGGCATTGCTCTATAAACAAGCAATTCAACATAGCTACCCATGCTGTTGGCGCCATAAAACTCCTGTTATTTTCCGTGCGACACCTCAATGGTTTATCGGTATGGATAAAAACGGCTTACGTGAACAATCATTGAAGGAAATTGATATTGTTCAATGGATTCCTGGCTGGGGTCGTGCTCGTATTGAGGCAATGGTTGAAAATCGCCCTGATTGGTGTATTTCTCGTCAGCGTACATGGGGCACACCAATGTCTCTGTTCGTTCATAAAGACACTGAAGAGTTGCACCCTCGTACATTAGAATTAATGGAAGAGGTTGCTAAGCGTGTTGAGGTCGATGGTATTCAAGCATGGTGGGATCTTGACCCAGAAGAGCTATTAGGCGCTGAAGCGGAGACTTACCGAAAAGTCCCTGACACATTAGATGTGTGGTTTGATTCTGGTTCGACACATTTTGCAGTGGTTGATGCTCGCCCTGAGTTCCACGGTAATTCAGCGGATATGTACCTTGAAGGTTCAGACCAACATCGTGGTTGGTTTATGTCTTCATTAATGCTATCAACTGCGATGAAAGGTAAAGCACCTTACCGCCAAGTTCTGACACACGGCTTTACTGTTGATGGCCAAGGCCGCAAAATGTCTAAATCGTTAGGCAATACAGTGAGCCCACAAGATGTCATGAACAAACTGGGTGCGGATATCTTACGTTTATGGGTGGCATCAACGGATTATACGGGCGAAATCGCTGTTTCTGATGAAATTTTAAAACGTGCCGCTGATTCTTATCGC
The DNA here is from genome assembly GCF_049545585.1 of Providencia sp. NPDC089933. Lineage (NCBI taxonomy): Bacteria > Pseudomonadati > Pseudomonadota > Gammaproteobacteria > Enterobacterales > Morganellaceae > Providencia > Providencia sp. NPDC089933. Next base: position 292,867 of record NZ_JBMWDT010000003.1, on the reverse strand, counting down.
CGCATTCGTAATACGGCTCGTTTCTTATTGGCTAATCTGAATGGCTTCAATCCTGAAACAGACATGGTTAAGCCTGAAGATATGGTGCTGCTAGACCGCTGGGCGGTTAGCCGTGCGCTTGAAGCTCAAGCTGAAATTACTAAAGCATATGATGAGTATGACTTCCTATCAGTCATTCAGCGTTTAATGCATTTCTGCTCCATTGAAATGGGGTCGTTCTACCTAGATATCATCAAAGACCGTCAGTATACAGCGAAAAGTGATAGCTTAGCGCGTCGTAGCTGTCAAACTGCTCTGTTCCACATTGTTGAAGCATTAGTACGTTGGGTTGCACCTGTTCTTTCTTTCACTTCAGATGAAATTTGGAACCAGTTACCAGGTAAGCGCTCACAGTTTGTTTTAACCGAAGAATGGTATGACGGTTTATTTGGTTTAGATGCGTCAAACGAAATGAACAACAGTTTCTGGGCTGAGTTGTTAGCTGTTCGTGGCGAAGTGAATAAAGTGTTAGAGCAAGCTCGTACAGATAAACACATCGGTGGTTCATTAGAAGCGGCGGTCACACTGTATGCTGATAAAGCATTAGCAAGTAAACTGCAAAGCTTAGGTGACGAACTACGTTTTGTGCTACTGACATCACAAGCTACAGTTGCAGATATTGCAACAGCGCCAGTGGATGCGCAAGAAAGTGAATTAAGCGGCCTGAAAATTGCTTTCAGCAAAGCTGTGGGTGAAAAATGCCCACGTTGCTGGCACTATGCGAGTGATATTGGTTCTTCAAGCGAGCAACCTGAAATTTGTGGTCGCTGTGTGACTAACGTAGCCGGCAACGGCGAAACCCGTAAGTTTGCTTAATGAAGGCGCCAATTTGTTCGACCGGTCTGCGTTGGTTATGGTTAACCATTGTGATCATCGTTGCGGATTTAGGGATCAAGCAATTAGTGCTAAAAGATCTCAATCTGTACGAACCGCATCCTGTAATGCCGTTTTTCAACATCATGTATGCCCAAAATTTTGGTGCTGCATTTAGTTTCTTAGCGGATGAAGGCGGCTGGCAGCGTTGGTTCTTCGCTGGGATAGCGGTTGGGATCTCCATTATTTTAATGGTTATGATGTATCGCCAAAGTGCACAAAAGCGCTTATCGAATATTGCTTATGCATTAATTATTGGTGGTGCAATTGGTAATCTGAGTGACCGGTTAGTTCATGGCTTTGTTGTTGATTACCTTGACTTTTACGTCGGTAATTGGCATTGGCCAACATTTAACCTAGCTGATATGGCCATTTGTATTGGTGCAGCACTCGTCATTTTTGAAGGTTTCTTGCCAGATAAACCAAAGCAAGAAAAAGCTAAATAAATTGGCGACACAATAGGTTACAATGCAATAACTCACAGCCCAGATTTTCTGGGCTGAATTTTATGACAAAATAGGTTTGGTTTATGTCTACTCAAATACAGGCGCAGAGCTCTGTTTTACTGCATTTCACATTGAAATTGGAAGATGGCTCTACCGCAGATTCCTCACACGCACAAGGAAAGCCTGCGTTGTTTGTCTTAGGGAATGATTCTTTATCTCCAGAACTTGAAGCCCAGCTTATTGGCCTCAATGAAGGTGAAAAGAAAAACTTTTCATTACCCGGAGACACTGTTTTTGGGAAACATAACCCTGATTTAGTGCAATACTTTTCATTGCGTGATTTTACTGAAACAGGTATACCTGAAATTGGTACTATCATGTTATTTAGCGCGATGAATGGCAGTGAAATGCCAGGGGTAGTAAAATCGATCGAAGGCGAATCTATCACAGTCGATTTTAATCATCCTCTGGCAGAGCAGCAGATTAGCTTTGAAATAGAAGTGCTTGAAGTAGACCCGCAATTGGAGGATCACAATGCAAATATTAATGGCTAATCCTCGTGGATTTTGTGCAGGTGTAGACCGTGCAATTAGTATCGTAGAAAGGGCGTTGGAAATTTACGGCGCACCTATTTACGTTCGTCATGAAGTGGTTCATAACCGTTATGTTGTGGATGATCTACGGCAGCGTGGGGCTATTTTTATTGAAGAAATTTCTGAAGTGCCTGATGGTTCAATTTTAATTTTCTCGGCACATGGCGTATCACAAGCTATTCGTCAGGAAGCTCGTTCACGTGATTTAACCATGTTATTCGATGCAACTTGCCCATTGGTCACTAAAGTTCATATGGAAGTTGCACGTGCAAGCCGCAAAGGTAAAGAGGCTATTTTAATTGGGCATGCAGGCCACCCTGAAGTTGAAGGTACTATGGGGCAATACAGTAACCCTGAAGGTGGTATGTACCTTGTTGAAAGCCCTGAAGACGTTTGGAAGTTAACCGTGAAAGATGAAAATAATTTGTCTTTTATGACCCAAACAACACTCTCAGTCGATGATACATCAGATGTAATCGATGCACTGACAAAGCGTTTCCCAAGCATTGTCGGGCCGCGTAAAGATGATATCTGCTACGCAACAACTAACCGCCAAGAAGCTGCGAGAGAGCTTGCTGAACGTGCTGATATTGTCTTAGTTGTCGGTTCTAAAAACTCCTCGAACTCAAATCGCCTTGCTGAATTAGCATCTAGAATGCAAAAACCTGCATTTTTAATTGATGGCGCAGAGGATATCAAAACAGAATGGCTAGCAGGTAAAAATATTATTGGCCTAACGGCTGGGGCGTCAGCACCCGATATTCTAGTTAGGCAAGTTATTGATCGACTTAAAGAGCTAGGTGCAGATTCTGTTGTGGAATTACAGGGACGGGAAGAAAATATCGTCTTTGAAGTACCTAAAGAATTACGAGTTGAAGTCAAAGAAATCAATTAATTATTTGCTGTAAATAAGGCAGCTACATTTTCATAAAGTAGCTGCTATTTTTATTTTGTTTAAACATTCATTTCCTGTTTTTTTCCTCCTATTAAAACTTTTTCTGATAATCAACGCGCTCTCTATGCTTTTGTTAATATCAATGCATTTTTGCTAGCGGATTGCCGCTATGATGGTTAATCTGTATCACAATCATTTTTCAGACTGCGGGCAATATATTAATTTTGCAGCCTAAAGCAGTTTAGATTCAATTTCTTGCATTAATAATGAAAAAAGGATGAACCATGGCAAATTCAGTGGTACGTGTTGCGGTAGTCGGCGCAGGTGGTCGCATGGGGCGGCAATTAATTCAAGCGGCACAAGAGCAAGAAGGTATTCAACTAGGCGCAGCCATTGAACGTGAAGGCTCATCACTCATTGGAGCTGATGCCGGTGAGCTTGCAGGGGTTGGTAAACTAGGTGTTTCTGTTGTTGATTCACTCAACCAAGTGGTAAATGATTTTGATGTTGTGATTGATTTTACACGCCCAGAAGGCACATTACATTATTTAGCATTTTGTAAAGAGAATCAAAAAGCGATGGTCATTGGCACGACAGGCTTCGATGAACAAGGTAAGCAAGCTATTGCAGATGCTGCAACGGTGATCCCAATTGTTTTCGCGGCAAACTTTAGTGTTGGTGTTAATTTAGTACTCAAATTACTAGAAAAAGCCGCAAAAGTGATGGGAACTTACACCGATATTGAAATTGTTGAAGCCCATCATCGATATAAAGTTGATGCGCCATCAGGCACAGCTTTAGCAATGGGAGAATCTATTGCTGGTGCACTTGGTAAAGATTTAAAAGATTGTGCGGTATATGCAAGAGAAGGCTATACCGGTGAGCGTGAAGCTGGGACGATCGGTTTTGCAACTATTCGAGCTGGTGATATTGTGGGAGAGCATACCGCGATGTTTGCCGATATTGGTGAGCGAGTTGAGATCACTCATAAAGCGTCTAGCCGGATGACGTTTGCAAATGGCGCAATAAGGGCATCAGGCTGGGTAGTCGCTAAAAAACCAAGTTTATATGATATGAAAGATGTATTGTGTTTAGATGATATTTAATTTTTAAATTATAATTTTTGTTTATAATCAGATTGATACAGTCATCAATCTGATTATATTTAATGTTCGGTGTTTTTACCTTTTCAAGTAATTATTTCTATTTGTCTTCCTGTTTTTTAATGCTTTTTTTATCACTAATTTCTCTTTAAACTGATTTTTAGCTGAGTTATTATCATTTTTACAGTTATCTTACGTTGCAACCGTTTACTTATTCATATTGGCTATCATTTTTGGTGGTCATAACGATAAATTCAGGGTAGCTTGGCAAAAAAGTAAGGTAAAATTGTAAAAAATGCATTTTTTTCTAGACAAGACCCTATCTCATCATTAGAATGCGCGCAATTTGCCAAAAATCTGCTTAAAAACTCATTTTGGCATTGATTTAGATCGCAAAATCTGAATTAATATGCAAAAAACGTGATTTATTATTCTCCGGAGGGTGTTTTGATTAAGTCAGCTATATTGGTTCTGGAAGACGGAACCCAATTCCACGGGCATGCCATAGGCGCAGAAGGTGCCGCAGTTGGAGAAGTCGTTTTCAATACGTCAATGACCGGATATCAAGAAATAATTACAGACCCTTCCTATTCCCGCCAAATTGTTACTCTTACTTATCCCCATATTGGTAATGTCGGCACAAATGCTGATGACGAAGAATCTCCAAATGTTCATGCTCAAGGCCTAATCATTCGTGACTTACCATTGGTTTACAGCAACTTTCGTGGGCAAGAAGGGTTGTCAGAGTATCTGAAACGCCACAACGTTGTGGCTATCGCAGATATCGATACACGTAAATTGACCCGCTTATTGAGAGAAAAAGGGGCTCAGAATGGCTGCATTATCGCAGGGGATAGTCCAGATGCCGCATTGGCACTTGAAAAAGCACGTAGTTTCTCTGGGTTGAATGGATTGGATTTAGCAAAAGAAGTCTGCACTAAAGAGATTTATAGTTGGTCTCAAGGATCTTGGACACTAGAAAATGGTCAGCAAGGTGCGAAAGCCGCTGAACAGCTTCCTTTACATGTCGTTGCCTATGATTTTGGTGCTAAACGTAATATTTTACGAATGCTAGTTGACCGCGGTTGCCGCTTAACAGTTGTTCCCGCAACGACCTCGGCAGAAACGGTTCTAGCGATGGAGCCGGATGGTATTTTCCTATCTAACGGGCCTGGTGATCCTGCCCCTTGTGATTACGCAATCAATGCAATTGAAACATTTTTAACCACCAATATACCTGTTTTTGGGATCTGCTTAGGGCATCAATTATTGGCTCTGGCTAGTGGTGCAAATACCATGAAAATGAAGTTTGGTCATCATGGTGCTAACCATCCTGTGAAAGATTTAGACAACGATGTTGTTATGATCACCGCGCAAAATCATGGTTTTGCTGTCGATGAATCAACACTCCCCGATACACTGCGTGTGACGCACAAGTCACTGTTTGATGGGACATTGCAAGGTATTCACCGTACGGATAAACCAGCATTTAGTTTCCAAGGCCATCCTGAAGCAAGCTCAGGGCCACATGATGCGGCGAACTTATTCGACCATTTCATTGATTTAATCAATGAATACCGTCAAAACACACCACGTCAAAACGCAAAATAATCGGGAGCAGAAAAATGGCAAAACGTACTGATATAAAAAGCATTCTGATTTTAGGTGCGGGCCCAATCGTTATCGGCCAAGCATGCGAATTTGACTATTCAGGTGCACAGGCATGTAAAGCGTTACGTGAAGAAGGTTATCGCGTTATTTTAGTTAACTCGAACCCTGCAACGATCATGACTGACCCTGAGATGGCTGATGCTACTTATATTGAGCCAATTCATTGGGAAGTGGTTCGCAAAATCATCGAAAAAGAGCGCCCTGATGCGGTATTGCCGACGATGGGTGGGCAAACGGCACTAAACTGCGCACTTGAATTGGAACGAAAAGGGGTTTTAGCCGAATTTGGTGTAACAATGATTGGGGCTACTGCAGATGCGATTGATAAAGCAGAAGACCGTCAGCGTTTCGATAAAGCAATGAAAAAAATCGGCTTGGGTACAGCGCGTTCTGGTATCGCACATAATATGGAAGAAGCCTACGCAGTTGCTGATGATGTTGGCTTCCCATGTATTATTCGCCCATCGTTTACTATGGGCGGAACGGGGGGCGGTATTGCATACAACCGTGAAGAATTCGAAGAAATTTGTACGCGTGGTTTAGATTTATCACCAACGAATGAGTTATTAATTGATGAGTCATTAATTGGTTGGAAAGAATATGAAATGGAAGTTGTCCGCGATAAAAAAGACAACTGCATTATTGTCTGTTCAATCGAAAACTTTGATGCGATGGGGATTCATACCGGTGACTCTATCACCGTTGCACCAGCGCAGACTTTGACGGACAAAGAATACCAAATCATGCGTGATGCCTCTATGGCTGTTTTACGTGAAATTGGTGTGGAAACAGGTGGCTCTAACGTTCAATTTGCTGTAAACCCTAAAGATGGGCGCTTAATTGTTATTGAAATGAACCCGCGTGTTTCTCGTTCATCGGCGCTAGCATCAAAAGCGACAGGGTTCCCTATTGCCAAAATTGCTGCCAAATTAGCGGTCGGCTATACCCTCGATGAGTTGATGAATGATATCACTGGAGGCCGTACACCAGCTTCATTTGAGCCTTCTATCGACTATGTTGTGACAAAAATACCACGCTTTAACTTTGAGAAATTTGCAGGTACGAATGACCGCTTAACGACTCAGATGAAATCTGTGGGTGAAGTGATGGCAATTGGTCGCACATTCCAAGAATCAATGCAAAAAGCCCTACGTGGTTTAGAAGTCGGTGCGACTGGTTTTGACCCAAAAGTCTCTCAAGAAGACCCTGAAGTATTAACTCGGATCCGCCGTGAATTAAAAGATGCGGGAGCAGAGCGAATTTGGTTTATCGCAGATGCTTTCCGCGCAGGTCTTTCGGTAGATGGTGTCTTTAACCTAACGAATATCGACCGTTGGTTCTTAGTACAAATTGAAGAGTTAGTCCGTTTAGAAGAGAAAGTTGCAGAGTTAGGTGTAAATGGCCTGACAAAAGACTTTTTACGGGTATTGAAGCGCAAAGGTTTTGCAGACGCACGTCTTGCTAGCTTAGTTGGCGTCTCCGAAGCCGAGCTACGTAAATTACGCCAAGGGTATGGCTTACACCCTGTTTATAAACGAGTAGACACTTGTGCAGCAGAGTTTGCAACAGATACGGCTTATATGTATTCCACTTATGAAGAAGAGTGTGAATCAAACCCAAATAATGATAAGCCCAAAGTAATGGTGTTAGGCGGTGGCCCGAACCGTATTGGCCAAGGGATTGAGTTTGACTACTGTTGTGTACATGCTTCTTTAGCACTACGTGAAGATGGTTATGAAACCATCATGGTTAACTGTAACCCTGAAACGGTTTCAACAGATTATGACACATCTGACCGCCTGTACTTTGAGCCAGTGACATTGGAAGATGTTCTTGAAATCGTGCGTATTGAACAACCACAAGGTGTGATTGTGCAATATGGCGGTCAAACTCCGCTTAAATTAGCGAGAGCACTTGAGGCAGCAGGTGTTCCTGTTATTGGTACTAGCCCTGATGCCATTGACCGCGCTGAAGACCGTGAACGATTCCAACAAGCAGTTAATCGTTTAAATTTAAAACAACCCCAGAATGCAACGGTAACTGCTATTGAACAAGCGGTTGAAAAAGCTGCGGGAATTGGTTACCCACTGGTAGTTCGCCCATCTTATGTGCTAGGCGGTCGTGCGATGGAAATCGTGTATGATGAGGTGGATTTACGCCGTTATTTCCAAACCGCGGTGAGTGTATCGAATGATGCACCAGTACTGCTTGACCGTTTCTTAGACGATGCAGTCGAGGTGGATGTTGATGCGATTTGTGACGGTGAAATGGTATTGATTGGCGGTATTATGGAGCATATTGAGCAAGCCGGTGTGCATTCTGGCGATTCCGCATGTTCGTTGCCTGCCTATACCTTAAGCCAAGAAATTCAAGATGTCATGCGTGAACAAGTTCGTAACCTTGCATTTGAGTTACGTGTGCGTGGCTTAATGAACGTACAGTTTGCGGTGAAAAATAATGAGGTGTACTTGATTGAAGTTAACCCTCGAGCAGCAAGAACCGTCCCATTTGTGTCGAAAGCAACCGGTGTGCCATTAGCTAAAGTGGCAGCACGTGTGATGGTTGGGCAAACATTGGCTGAACAAGGTGTTACAGAAGAAATCATTCCCCCTTATTACTCAGTGAAAGAAGTTGTTCTTCCATTTAATAAATTCCAAGGCGTAGACCCGATCCTTGGGCCAGAAATGCGTTCAACGGGTGAAGTCATGGGCGTCGGGCGGACATTTGCAGAAGCATTCGCTAAAGCAATGTTAGGCAGTAGCTCAACCATGAAAAAATCAGGGCGAGCGCTCCTGTCTGTCCGTGAAGGTGATAAAACGCGCGTCGTGGATTTAGCCGCAAAATTGCTAAAACATGGTTTCGAATTAGATGCGACGCACGGAACAGCGATTGTATTAGGGGAAGCTGGGATTAACCCTAGGTTGGTGAATAAGGTTCATGAAGGTCGTCCACATATTCAAGATAGAATTAAGAATGGTGAATACGATTATATTGTAAATACAACCGCGGGGCGCCAAGCCATTGAAGATTCTAAATTAATTCGCCGTAGTGCCTTGCAGTATAAAGTACATTATGACACAACGTTAAACGGTGGGTTTGCAACGACTATGTCATTGAGCGCTGACCCAACAGAAAAAGTGATTTCAGTTCAAGAAATGCATGCGTTAATTAAGTAAATTATTCATTAGCCATTAATGAGCCCCTGCAGTTCAGTCTGCTGGGGCTTTTTTGTTTATCTGGGGATAATATGCAATTTCAATAAAAAAATGCAAAATGTTGGTTGACTCTCACGTAACGTGAGGCACTAACCTTAGTCGCAATTACAGGAGGAACGTATGCTATTTCAAGTCGGTGAAATCGCGGAAAAAACAGGGTTAACCATCCGTACACTTCATCATTATGAAGAGATTGGCTTGTTGCTTCCAACTGCAAGGACCGATGCGGGTTATCGGCTTTACAACATGCAATGTATAGAGCGTTTAACGCAAATTCAATTGTTACGGCAAGTTGGAGTCAAACTGAAAGACATCGGTGAATTACTCGATGGTCAGAGTGGGGATATCGCAAGTTTGTTGCAAGAACGTATTGCATTATTAACGGAACAAATGGAACAAATGGCAACGTTACGTTATCGATTAGAGCAATTACATAGGCAAATGCAAACAGGAGATGTTTTAACTCAGGCTGATTGGTTTTCTGTATTGGAGATGATGTCGATGTTTGATAAATATTTTACCCCCCAAGAGTTGGAACAATTGCCATTGTATACAGCACATACGCTGAAAAACCAAGAATGGCAACAGCGTATAGCAGCAGTAAGTCAGTTAATGGAGCAAGGTGTAGCACCGCAATCTACAGAGGTGCAACAAATTGCACATGAATGGATGACTGCACTAGAAAGAGATACCGGAGGGAACCCTGATTTCTTTGCTCGGCTGAATCAAATTCATTTATCCGATAATACATTAGCTTATTCATCGGGGATTTCCGTTGCAATGATCCAATATGTTGCAGAGGGTTTTAGTGAATACCAATTGTCGTTGTTTAGACCACATTTAACGGCTGCACAATTTGCTTTGGTTAGGCAGCATTATTTTGCTTCGGGGCAGGTGTGGCCCGAATTAATTGCAGGTTTATATAATGCAATGAAAGCACGTAAATCCCCAGACTCAGAGGAAGTTCAGCAGTTGGCGAAAACCTGGTTAGCGATGTTTAATCAATTCACGGGGAAAGACCCTGAACTACAGGAAAAGATCCGTATGGTATATCGAGAAGAACCAAGGATTTCTCAAGGGACGTGGATGACCCCAGAAATTGGTCAGTATTTGTTTTCAGCTATCACTGTTTTGATGGCGCAATAAGTGAAACGGCCGCTATTTAGCGGCCATTGAAGTTGCTGACGAAGCGGGATAAAAGCGTGGTTTTCCCCGCTCCGTGTTATCAGCCGAAAATCAATGAATTGATTTTCCTCGTTTATTTCAGAACCCCTAACGACTGTCGCCAAACATGATATGTTTGTCAACAGTCTGAATGGCCGCTATTTAGTGGCCATTGCTGTTATCAATTTTATTTGTTATTTGACAGGGCCTTACGGTGTTTCCAATACACGACAATTGAACCAATTAACCCACTCACGAGTAAAACAACAGGGATGATCATCAGTGCGCTGATAACAATTTGCTCATGTTCTTTTACAAAAGGAATTTGATTGAGGGCGTAACCTAAGCTCACAATTAAGCCAACCCATAATAAGCCACTTAACCAATTGAAAAATTGGAAACGACGGTGACTGAGTTCGGATAGCCCCGCGAGCAATGGTAATATTGTTCTAACAAATGCAAGAAACCGGCCTATAAGTAACGCATATAACCCTTGTTTGTTAAACATATTGTTTGCTTTAGTATGATATTCCTCAGGGATTTGGGATAACCAACGTTTGACAACGGTGGTCTCGCTTAGCCATCTTCCCTGTAGAAAACCTAGCCAACACCCTAAACTTGCCGCCACCGTTAACAATAATATGGTTGGAATAAAATGTAATACACCTTTGGCTATTAGTGCACCTGACAAGATAAGCAAGGTGTCTCCCGGTAAAAATGCAGCGGGAAGAACGCCATTTTCTAAAACAATGACAACAAAAAGCACGGTATAAATAACCCAAAGCACTTCAGGGTTGGAGAGTTTAAGGAAATCGTGGTTCCAAAGTGCCAGTACGATTTCGCGTAGGACTTCCATAATCGTTCCTGTATTTGCGTAAAAGCGAATTTCTTTATTAACTATATTACAGGAAAAATGTGCGTCGAGTTTGATTTGTTTGATGAATTAGTGATTTAGCAAATTAATTGCAGGCAACAAGCAAATGGAAACCTGCAATTTAAAATAATTAATTTATTGATTTTTAATGGAAATCAAATTCGCTCGAAAGCTAATTGTAAATCATGAATTAAATCATCAGGGTGCTCTAAGCCGATATGCACTCGGAAAAATGTCCCCTCTTTAGGTGAAAAATCATATTGGCGCATGTTTTGTAAATCCTCTTTTTGATACCCCAAAATCAGTGATTCAAACCCACCCCATGAATACCCCATTTTGAAATGAGTAAAGTTATCAAGAAATATGGTGAATTGCTCAGGAGATAATCGAGATTTTAGTTGAAAAGAGAATAAGCCATTACAGCCAGAAAAATCGCGTATGAAGTATTCATGACCGGGCGATGATGGAAGTGCAGGATGAAAAACTTGGTCGACTTCTGGCCGTTGCTGTAGCCAGTGTGCAATCTGCAAACTATTAATTTGGTGCTGTTTTAATCGAGTTGCTAGGGTATGAAGCCCTCTGTTTGCCATATAAACGGTATCAGGATCTGCGGTTTGGCCTAATAGATAAGAATTTTCACGTAATGTTTCGATACAACGTTGATTGGCAACAGCAAGACCTAACATGCCGTCAGAGTGGCCGTTAATATATTTTGTGGCAGACTGAATGGATATATCAATATCGAATAATAAGGGCTTAAGCAATACGCCAGCCGCCCAAGTATTATCAATCATAATAATAATTTCAGGTGATTTGGCACGGACTGCATGAACAATAGCCGGTAAATCATGAACTTCCATTGTAATAGAGCCGGGTGATTCTAAGAAGACGATACGAGTATTTGGCTGGATTAACTCAGCGATATCTTCCCCAATTAATGGGTCGAAATAAGTCGTTTGAACGCTTAGCTTAGTTAAAATGTTGTCGCAAAAATTCTGCGTAGGGTCATAGGCAGAGCCGGTAACAAGGATGTGCTCTCCCGCTGAAATAAAAGACAAAATAGCATTGGTAATTGCGGCTGCGCCCGAAGGATAAAGCACACAACCAGCCCCTTGTTCTAATTCAGTCATTGCTTCTTGAAAAGCAAAATGTGTTTGTGTACCCCGTCGCCCATAAAATAAAGTGTTACCTGCACGGTGACGGGTTGCGTGACGTTTTTCTTCCAGAGTGTCAAAAATAATAGATGATGCACGCTGAATAACTGGGTTTACCCCTTTTTGTGTGTACTTAGGGTTTCGACCAATATGTACTAATTGAGTTTCAGGTTTACTCTCTGCCATGATTTTTCCCTACACAGAATGTGATTTGCCGAATTCTAAGGTGATTAATACTAAGACGTTAAATGATCTCGAAGGAAATGTAACCTGAGTATTCTTCAACTTTCATTTTAAATATGGGGATGAAGTAAATTTGTGGGTAATCTACCGAGTGAAAGCAACCAAGGCCGATGGTGAACTAGCTAAATTGTTAACTCAAAGCTGAAGATAAATAACCGTATCATAGAAGAGGGCTTCTTTGTCGAAGAGCAAAAAAACATAAAAAAATTGCAAATACTAATGATAATTACTATCAATTCGCGCTGTGTTTGATATTATCAGCAGCGTCTTTTTGAAAAGAATGGACAGTGCGAGTCAAATTTCGCTTTTAATGGTTAGTCGATGAATGGCACAATCATCGATATAAATTTTGTTATACAACACTAAAAAGAGAGTAAAGGCCAACTGATGCGTAAACTAACAGCTTCTATTCTATTGGCGTTCGGCTTGATGGGGACGGCAGTCGCTGAAACCACACCTGCAACAACACCAGCGGCGTCTCAAAATACATCCTCAACACCATCGGTAGAAAATTCTGCTACGCCAACCACAACGGCACCAAATGCTGAGGTTGCATCAGTACCCGCAGAGCCCATTCAAGGGGAAGGTGGAAATACATCAGCGGTTAGCGAAAATATTGAGCTGGCAACAGAGGCACCAACTGGCGGGTTTGATCAAGACTTATCTGTTTGGGGGATGTACCAAAATGCAGATAATGTGGTTAAAACCGTGATGATAGGTTTAGTCATTGCTTCAATTATTACTTGGGCACTGTTCTTTTCAAAAGGGTTAGAAATCTTAGTTGCACGTCGCCGCTTAAAAGAAGAAGCCAAAGCGATTGCAGAGGTAAAATCACTTGATGAAGCTGTCAGCATTGCAGATGGTTTCAAAGCTAATAGTGTTACCCGTATGCTATTAAATGAAGCTGTTAATGAAAGAACACTTTCTGTCAATAGTACTGACTTATCAGGGACTAAAGAGCGTACTTCGTTCCGCCTCGAAAGAGCTGTCGCTGGAATTAGCCGTTATATGGGGCGCGGAAATGGTTATTTGGCAACGATTGGCGCGATCTCTCCATTTGTCGGTTTATTTGGCACAGTTTGGGGGATCATGAACAGCTTTATTGGAATTGCTCACTCACAGACCACTAACCTTGCCGTCGTTGCACCAGGGATAGCAGAAGCATTGCTAGCGACTGCAATTGGTCTTATCGCCGCAATTCCAGCCGTTGTGATTTATAATATTTTTGCTCGGATGATCAACAACTACCGTGGTCAAGTAGGGGATGTCGCTGCTCAATCTGCATTATTATTGGGACGTGATCTCGATCTGGCAAATAGCAAAGCAAGGTAATTATTATGGCAATGCGTTTAGGTGACGAACAAGACGATAGTGGTGAAATGCATGAAATTAACGTAACGCCTTTTATTGACGTTATGTTAGTTTTATTGATTATCTTTATGGTTGCGGCACCGTTGGCAACTGTTGATATTAAAGTCAACTTACCTGCTTCGACTGCGAAGCCGCAGCCTCGCCCAGAAAAACCCGTATTTTTAACTGTTAAAGCAGACAACCAACTCTTTATTGGTGATCAAGCGGTATCAAAAGATCAGCTTTCAGCAATGCTTGACCAAGCCACTAGTGCGAATAAAGATACAACAATCTTTTTTCAAGCTGATAAGAGTGTAGATTATGAAACTATGATGGATGTAATGAACGCATTACGCCAATCAGGGTATTTAAAAATCGGTCTAGTTGGTATGGAAGCGACATCCTCTTCTAAATAAGGGGAGCATCAAATCTTTCCGGCGCGTTTTATCCTTTGGGATGGAACGCGTTTTTTTATGTATAAAATTAATTGTTCAAAAATAGCTATGTAGTGTTTTGAGCTAACCTCTTTATAGTATTTCTCTTGTGCTTAATCATATTTTTTAGTGATTAACTTATTTTTAAAGCGTTTTATTCTTATTTCACACTATTTTTTCGTCAAATTTATGGGGCTATAGTTTGTTCTTCATGTTTTTTCGCCGATTTTTAGGCGGGGCGTTGGTTATAGTAATAAAAAAATAAGGGGGAACATTAAATTTTATAATGAATAGGTGTTACTTGGCATCTGATTTTTGATGATAACGGTAAGTGATAGCTTTATTTTTCTAGAATACGCATAAGAAATGTTGATTATTGAGTTGGTTTTTTAGTTTTAAAATGCGAGTTTGTCTGGTTGTAAATGCTTTTTATTTTGTTAAAAACGATTTTAAAGATAAGTTATATATAATAAAAAATAAACCATTTTGTTAATAAGGTTTTATGTTTTTATCTTTTTTTACCTGTTAATATCAATAACCATATATATATTGCGGCTATTTTATTGTTTTAAAAAAAACAAAAAATGATTGTTAATCATAGGAATAGTAGCTATTAGTTTTATTATGTAAATTTAAAATACACAGATAAGTATATCTGCTTATTTCTTTTGTTTTTTTATATGTAAGTATTATTAATGTTTATATGGAGTTTGAAATCTTAAATAATATATTTAAGTAATTATCTGTAGTGATTAAATAATATTAAAGTTATTTATTGGAAATTATTTTAAATATGTAAAATATATATTTAACGAATAAATGTAAATTGTCTGTAATATCTTAACTATAAGACTATTATTTTGTTGTTTTTCTGTGAATTTACATAACTAATTGATTTAAAATAAGAATATTTTTTTATTTTCACGTAGGGACTCGAACAAAAAAATGCTTGCGCAACAAATGTATTACGTTATAATGCAATCAATAACATTTAGAAACACTTTTAAATACCTTGTTATATTGAAATGTTTATTTAAAATTTACTTACGCTAGGGTTAATAAAGCCATCGCTAATTTTTGAATTTTAAATTTAGCAAGTTATTAGGCTTTATCTTAAAAATAACTATAATTACTTAGTTAGATAATTCGAATAGCGGGCGTATTTATATAGTGAGATAAGTGTTATTACTGGAGTCAAATGGGCTGACTACAGACTACGCATAGCAAGCGTCGCCGTAATACGGCAATTTCATATTATACACCTCTATAGATAAAATAAGACTACACTTCCAGCGTTATCATTTCGATAACGCTTTTTTTTTGTATTCATTTCGTAGTTTAAGCTCTCATCTCTTTCTGGGATAACATAAAGAAAAACAATACAAGTTAACTAAAGAATGAATTGATATAGCTAAGGGGGTGAGATATGAGAAGCATCAACCTTTTCTGTGTTTTATGATGAAATGGCTTCACGAAAAAATTTATCAGAGTATGATATTGCCTCTTCGCTGTGGGGTATCGATATAACTACTTATAAAGATAATTATACAACGGCGAATTTCTCTGCCAGGATCTGGCGTGAAACGAATTGGAAGTAACAATGACTTGGTCTGATTTTAAATCTCACTATCTCATCGGTTTTTGGAAACCATTACCTGCAGTAATTGCTGCGGGGATCTTATCAACTTATTATTTTGGCTTAACGGGCACATTTTGGGCTGTGACTGGCGAGTTCACTCGCTGGGGCGGACATGTCATGCAACTTTTTGGTGCGGAGCCTGAAACTTGGGGATATTTTAAAGTTATTGGCTTTGAAGGCACGCCATTAGACCGTATTGATGGTGTTATGATTATTGGTATGTTTGCAGGGTGTTTTGCGGCAGCCCTTTGGGCCAATAACATCAAATTACGTATGCCTCAACACCGAATCCGTATTTTCCAAGCAATATTAGGCGGTATTATTGCGGGGTTTGGGGCTCGTTTAGCTATGGGCTGTAATTTAGCCGCATTCTTTACTGGGATACCTCAATTTTCATTACATGCGTGGTACTTTGCCGTTGCCACTGCTGCTGGGTCATATTTTGGCGCCAAGTTTACACTGATGCCAATGTTTCGGATCCCCGTGAAGCTCAAAAAGGTCAATACTGCATCCCCACTAACCCAAAACCATGATGTGGCGAAAAGACGTTTTAAACTTGGTATGGTGATTTTTACTTTAGCCATTGCTTGGGGTTTTTATACGTTGCTTGATTCTCCAGTGATGGGTTTCGCGATTTTATGTGGGATAGGTTTTGGTTTATTAATTGAGCGAGCTCAGATCTGCTTTACTTCTGCATTTCGTGATCTTTGGATCACGGGGCGTACGCATATGGCGAAAGCAATTATTATCGGCATGGCGGTTAGTGCCGTGGGGATTTTTAGCTACGTACAATTAGGTGCTACACCTAAAATCCTATGGGCAGGCCCGAATGCAGTAATTGGTGGTTTATTATTTGGCTTTGGTATTGTTCTTGCTGGTGGTTGTGAAACGGGCTGGATGTATCGTGCTGTTGAAGGCCAAGTTCATTATTGGTGGGTTGGCTTCGGTAATATTATTGGCGCAACAGTTCTTGCTTATTATTGGGATGATTTGGGCCCTTGGTTGGCCACTGATTTTGATAAAGTTAATCTATTAGAAACTTTTGGGCCAGAAGGTGGTTTATTGGTTACTTATGCATTATTAGCGGTAGCGTTTGTGCTGATGCTGTTATGGGAAAAACACTTTTTCCGTAAACGAGAGCAAAAGTCATCGAATACATCCGTGGAGGCAGTATGAACAAGAAAGACATTATCCCTGATTACCGCTTAGATATGGTTGGAGAACCTTGTCCATATCCTGCTGTAGCAACGTTAGAGGCTATGCCATCACTGAAAAGCGGTGAAATCTTAGAAGTGGTAAGTGACTGCCCCCAGTCAATTAATAATATCCCACTAGATGCGAAAAATTATGGTTATACGGTGTTGGATATTCAACAGGATGGGCCGACTATTCGTTATCTTATCCAAAAATAACAGATACCCGTCATACTTCGCGCTGTAGCGTTGTTGACCGCTCTCACCGCCCCTAGTCACATACTTTTGTATGCTCCTAGGGTTCGGTTCGCTTATCGCCTAGCTACGGCACAAATTATTTAAGGTATATTAGTGACTTACCATTCAATTTATTAAAATATTTAAATTGCAGATGGGTTTATGAGTAAAATATCGACAGATGTTCAGTTAATCTTCTTGCCAATTTGTAATATCAAGGACTAATTCACACTCATCGTCAATATATCCCCCTGTAGGGACAAAACCGAGCTTTTTGTAAAATTCGAATGGGCTTTCCTCCCCTTCGCCACAACTGTTATAAAGGCGCGGATAGCCTTTCTTTTTTAGATAAGCAATGACTTGAAGTAATGCTTCGCGACCAAACCCTAGTTTTTGATAGGGTTCCGCAATCATAAAGCGCCACAGCATAATGCCATCATATTCTAATTCATCATCATCTAAACCAGAGTGAAGCATGATAAAGCCAACAGGGACATCATCTGCGTAAATTCCTCGGTACCACGCACAACTAGAAAATTGTGCTTCGACCATCGAATAAGCATTGTCTGCCACCATATTACGTTGTGCTTCACTAAGGGTATGACTTAGTAAGCAAATTTCAGAGAAATTATCAGCAGTGATTTTTTGCAAGGTGACCAGTGAATTTTCATCCACTTCAGGTTCGATGAGCTCTTTCATAACAATTCCTTCGATAGAATATTGACCATAGCTCCAATGATGGAGGTTATTATTTATTATTTTTGTTTAACAAACTAAGTATCAAATAAATTGGTAGTGTGGATGTAATTTAATCAACCAGAGATTGAGTGAGCAGTCAATGACTTAATTGTGGCTATGTAAGCAGGGTCTAAAAAGAAATGGCAACTTAGTTAGGTAATAAGTTGCCACCGTGAGATGAAAGGGAACCTGAAGGAAAATTAGTGCTCGGCTTCGCCACCTAACACATCAATTAAACGGGCGATCAAAGCGCTAAGTTCGCCGGTCATTAACACATAGTCCGCATCAAATTTTTGGGCGAAATCTTCTTTCGCAATATCATCGTTTTGATCTTTTAATGTATCGCTAAATTTTAACCTTTTTAGTGAGCCATCATCAGATAACATAAACTGAATTCTTTCTTCCCAATCTAACGCTAACTTAGTGACTAATTTGCCCGCTTCGATATGAGTTGTAATTTCATCAGAAATTAAATCTTGTTTTTTACAACGGATAATTCCGCCTTCTTCTAGGATGGCTTTAAGTTCTGCTTCATCCATTACCGCGAAACCTTGTGGTAATGAGCCAGAACGAACCCATTCGGTTAGTGTGAGTTCTATTGGGTCTTTAAATGTAAGTGGAACTACGGGTAAAGACCCTAAGCTTTTACGTAACAAAGCAAGGTTGTCTTCTGCACGTTTTGCACTGGCGGCATCAACAATAATTAATTGATTGACGGTGTCGATCCAAATATAGGTTTTGCTAAACTTACTGAATGCACGGGGAAGCAGAGTATGCACGACTTCATCTTTTAAGGCGTCTTTTTCTGTTTTCTTTAATTTGCGGCCTTGGTCTGCTTCTAGTTTTTCAATTTTATCCTGTACTTCTTGCTTAATTACAGGAGATGGCAGCATTTTTTCTTCTTTTTTTGCACAAATGAGAATTTGATTGCCTGCTACATGGGTTAAGGCGTCTGCGCCATTCATCGGTGCTACCCAGCCTGTTTGCATCATATCTTGGCTGCCACAAGGGTGATAGGCAAGTGAGGCAAGCTGTTTTTCCAGATCATCAGCGGAGAGTGCCAAATCCCGATTCAGGCGATAGACTAATATATTCTTGAACCACATGAAAAACCTACCTTTGTTGATAAATAGCCAATTAGAGCAAGGGGCTATGATAGCGAATTGTCCGTTATTAAGCGAAAAAAAATGTGTTTAGGCTTTGTCGTCCACAATTTTAATGTCTAAGCCTTGAAAATATTGATGAAGACAAGCCATGATAACCAGATAAATGAAAAAAACATTAGAGAGCATCATTATGAGAATAGGTATTGACCTTGGTGGTACAAAAATTGAAGTGATTGCACTAGATAATAACGGTGAAACGCTATTTCGTAAGCGGGTCCCTACTCCTAGGGGGGATTATGATGCGACACTTAGGGCCATTGCAAGTTTAGTGAGTGATGCGGAAACTGCGACAGGGCAGTCAGGGAGCGTTGGCGTTGGGATCCCAGGAACATTATCCCCCGTGACAGGAAGGGTTAAAAATGCCAATTCAACATGGTTAAATGGTCAATTTTTTGATGCAGATTTAGGTCAATTACTAGGACGACCCGTTAAAATTGCTAATGATGCGAATTGTTTAGCGGTATCAGAAGCGATTGATGGGGCTGGAGCTGGCGGAAAAGTTGTTTTTGCGGTGATTATTGGTACGGGGTGTGGTGCAGGGGTGGCAATCAATGGGCAAGTTCACTCTGGCGGCAATGGTGTAGCTGGGGAGTGGGGGCATAATCCTCTACCTTGGCAAGATGACCAAGATAGGCTATTTATTGCTGAAGAGCATTGTTATTGTGGGCTAAATGGCTGTACAGAGCAGTTTGTTTCAGGGACGGGGTTTATCGCTGATTATAAAAAGTTAGCTGGAGAATCTAAGACTGGAATAGAAATTATTCAGTTGGCGCAAAATGGTAACAAGCACGCCATCAAAGCATTTGAAAATTACCAGAATCGCCTCGCGAAAGCTTTGGCTCAAGCTGTTAACATGTTAGACCCTGATGTTATTGTGCTAGGTGGGGGGATGAGCAACGTGGATGCGTTGTATGTCAATTTGCCTGAAAAAATACGCCAGTGGGTATTTGGTCGGGAGTTCGATACACCAATTCGTAAAGCCGCGCATGGCGATTCTAGTGGCGTGCGCGGTGCTGCATGGCTATTTTCCGCCTAATTCCAATATGTGTTATTGGCTACACTCTGCGAATCGGGCCATATACATTAGTATATGGCCCACGTTATCCTCTTTTGTCGCCTAACGATAAAGCAAAATTTCAGCAAATAATTTAGAGGATTAATTATAATTCAGTATTTAAATAGTTTTTATATTACTTAAATTAAATTTAGGTTATTTAAAATACTATTTAAGTTGTGATACTTATTAAGTCACGTAGGTAACATGGCTAATTATTTTATTTATCAAATTTAATAATATTTTAATGCCTATTATGTATAGAAAATAGGGAGTGATTTAAATCACAGTTCTCTTTCTCTTCAAAAAATAGATTCAGCAAAATAACTTCAATTATTTTATGTGAATTTGTCACTATTAATTCATTTTTGTGACCGATATAAAAATCAGGCTTGATAAAAAGATGAAAACCGTGATTTAGTCACAAAAAATGGTTACTGTTTGCAGTGTATTATCATTAAAGATTGATGCTATGCACATAGTGTGAATTTTTAACGCTATTTTTGTTTGTTAATTGTTCAATAGCGCGGGATGAAAATACAAATTTGAGAGGCGATTTTCTCTCAGTAATGGCAACGAAGGGGATTACATGAATAAAGTATTGAAGCTTTCAACGCTTGCTATGCTAGTCGCATTTAATGCGAATGCCGCAACGGTTGATTTACGAGTGATGGAAACATCAGATGTTCACAGTAACTTGATTGATTTTGATTATTATAGAGACAAGCCAACCGAACAGTTTGGATATGTACGTACGGCAACACTGATTAATGCCGCAAAAAAAGAAGCAACAAACTCTGTATTAGTCGATAACGGAGACTTAATCCAAGGTAGTCCACTGGCTGACTATATTGTTGGCGAAGGTTTAAAAGAGGGTGAGTCGCATCCGGCACATAAACTATTAAATACGATGGGTTACACAGTAGGTAATTTTGGTAACCACGAATTCAACTTTGGATTAGATTTCCTGCATAAAGCAATTAAAGGTGCTAAATTCCCATACATCAATGCGAATATTATTGATGCAAAAACAGGTGAAAATTACTTTAACCCATACATTATTGTTGATACACCTGTTAAAGATAGGGATGGTAAAACACACACCATCAAAATTGGTTACATCGGCTTTGTACCACCACAAATTCTAATTTGGGATAAGCCAAATCTAGAAGGTAAGGTTTTAGTGAATGATATCACTGAAACTGCGAAAAAATTTGTTCCTCAAATGAAAAAAGAGGGAGCCGATTTAGTCGTTGCTATTCCTCACTCAGGCTTCTCTCAAGAGCCTTATAAAGCAATGGCTGAAAACTCAGTGTATTACCTCAGTGAAGTTCCAGGTATCGATGCCATCATGTTTGGCCATTCACACGGTGTATTCCCAAGCAAAGACTTTAGCGATATTAAAGGTGTTGACGTTACAAAAGGTACAGTCAATGGTGTACCTGCGGTAATGCCAGGTCAATGGGGCGATCATTTAGGTGTCGTTGATTTAGTCGTAAATAATGATGATGGCGGTTGGAAAGTTGTCGATGCGACAGCTCACGCGCGCCCTGTTTATGATAAGCCTAATAAGAAAGCCCTTGTTGAGCGAGATGAATCTCTCGCTAAAATTATCGATAAAGAACACCAAGATACGCGTAAATTTGTTGGTAAACACATCGGTAAAGCATCTGAAAATATGTACAGCTATTTAGCGTTGGTTCAAAGTGACCCAACTGTACAAATTGTTAACGATGCCCAAGTTGATTACACCAAAAACTTTATTCAGGGTGACCCAGACCTTGCTGATTTACCTGTTTTAGCAGCTGCTGCACCATTTAAAGCGGGTGGACGTAAAAATTCTCCAACTGAGTTTATTGAAGTTGAAAAAGGGGATTTAACCTTCCGTAATGCGGCAGATTTATATTTATATCCGAACACACTTGTTGTTGTTAAAGCAACTGGTGCAGATGTTGTGGAATGGTTAGAATGTTCTGCGGGGATGTTTAATCAAATTGACCCACAATCAACAGCACCACAAAGCTTACTAAATTGGAATGGTTTCAGAACTTATAATTTTGATACTATCAGCGGTGTAAATTACCAAATCGACCTGACGCAGCCTGCAAAATATGATGTTGATTGCCAAACGATTAATAAAGATGCTAACCGAATCAAAAATGTAACCTATCAAGGTAAACCAATTGATCCTAAAGCAACTTTCTTAGTAGCAACGAATAACTATCGTGGCTACGGCGGTAAATTTGCGGGAACAGGTGAGAATAATATTGCATTTGCTTCCCCTGATGAAAACCGTTCTATTTTAGCTGCATATATCGCTAAAGAGTCTAAAGATAAAGGGCAAATCGCTACCAAGGCGGCTAATAATTGGTCATTTACACCAATTAAAACAGACAAAAAGCTGGATGTACGCTTTGAAACTGCGCCAAGTGAAAAAGCAGCAAACTTTATCAAAGAAAATGCTCAGTACCCAATGAAACAGGTTGGTACTGATGAGATTGGCTTTGCTATTTACCAAGTTGATTTAACAGCTAAGTAATTATTCAAGT
This sequence comes from Providencia sp. NPDC089933, assembly GCF_049545585.1. Classification (NCBI taxonomy): domain Bacteria; kingdom Pseudomonadati; phylum Pseudomonadota; class Gammaproteobacteria; order Enterobacterales; family Morganellaceae; genus Providencia; species Providencia sp. NPDC089933. Next base: position 270,237 of record NZ_JBMWDT010000003.1, on the reverse strand, counting down.
AGTTATCTGAGTTTAAGCCTACCGTTTGGTGGGCTTTTTTATATTTATAAATTGGTTAATATAGAGATAATATGCTTGAAGTGTTGCTAGATAAAATGAGTCTTACGAAAATGTTATTTTGGATAAATAATGCTCGGAATATTATGACTGTATTTAAATTAAATATTCCGAGCTATTTTAATATTAAAAGTAAATTATTCATAAAAAACATTCAACATCGGTAGTTTTGTATTTTTGTCATATTCGACTTTAACATAATCAGACTCTACAGTTTTGCCTCCACGTAAAGAACCTGTTATTGATATATCTTTTCCTTTTCGATAACACTTAATATTGACTTGCTCTTTACTTTCCATATTTATAGAGCATTGAGGTTCATAGACATAGCCTGTAAATGTAATTGCACCTCCTGAATAATTATTACTAGCATAGGTGAAAGAAAAACTTGAAAGGATTATAGCAATAGCAGATGTTAGCAAAGATAAACATTTCATAGTCCACCCCCCTTAATAACACAAGCCACTATTATTAGTGCTTTTGTGTTCTTATTTCAGTGTAGTTCAAATATCGGCAATGCAAAATAAAAAATGAGAATATATTGAATGTTTTTTTATTGAATTTTATATGTAATTGATAATTATGTGTTTTTGTATTTCATTCTAATTGGGGGTTAAAAGGCAATGAAAGATGAAGGAGGAGAGTAGAATTGAAAATGTATCTTTTAGTTAAATGTTATTAATAGTTTTTCAATAATCATTGATAAATCTAGTTAGTTTGGATTAAGTTGCCATTTAATATTTTTGATACATTTAGAATTATTAGGTATCCCTGATGATGACGAAAATGTATTAAATTAAATTAGATTGAAAAATAACCTTCCCACAAAAATATGCAGTAGGAAGGTTATTTGAAAGTTTTGTATATTATTTGAAAACTTTAAAACGCACTTCATCAGCCATAAAGTCTTTATCACCAGCCGGCGCATTAATTGAGCCAAAAACAAGTTGTGCACGTAATATCCAGTTAGCTGGCACATTCCACGTTTTTTGCACATCATTATCAATTAACGGGTTGTAGTGTTGTAATGAAGCACCAATATTTTCTTGTGATAATGCCGTCCATACTGCAAATTGTGCTATACCGCTAGCTTGTTCAGACCAAATGGGGAAATTATCTGCATATAATGGGAATTGTTCTTGTAAACCAGTCACAATATCTTGATCTTCGAAGAAAAGAACCGACCCCGCACCAGCAGCAAAACTATCAATTTTTTGTTCTGTTGCAGCAAAAGCCTGTTCAGGAACAATTTTACGTAATGCTTCTTTAGTTATGTTCCATAATTTTTTATGTTCCGCACCAAATAAAATCACAACACGTGAAGTTTGGGAGTTAAAGGATGATGGAGAATGTTTTACTGCTTCTTTAATCAATTTTGTAACATGCTCTTCAGACACCGGCAAAGCATCGCCAAGGTTATAAATAGTACGGCGATTTTTAATCATTTCGATAAATGCATTAGACATTTTGGTCTCCTAGCTTTTCATTAGCGCACGGCATTATTATGGAATAAATTTAAGAAGCCGTAGTTTGTTTCAATGGTTATTACTATAACGGGCTAGAGATAAAATCATAGAAAAAAAATTTAACGATAAGGTTCAAAATTTTGATTTAAGTTTTAAATGTTATTATTTTCAATAATATCAATTGATTAGTTGTTATTTTTGTTGGTCGTAGGAATATTATGGAATATAAACAGGAAAAATAAATTAAATTGAAAGAAAAAAATTGAGAGAGTAGAAAGACCATCAATAATATATAAGTTCAAAAGAAAAACCCAATGGGGTGGCGTAAGACCCCACTAGGTAAAGTGATAAATAATTAAGCTCAATCTAGCTAGTTAAGGCCTTTGGTCATTTAAAATTTTGAGCCACCAAAGTTATCATTGATATATTTTTTGACTCATTCAGTGTGGTACAGTTTTGTTGGTTTAGCAAATTTAAGGTCAGCTTATTGCTCGTTGTTACAACCAATAAGCTGATACTATGGTTAATTGTTTTGTCATGCTCTCTCTGTATGGCTTAGCCTAGGATTTCAACAAATTAAGTGTGTACTCACTATCATAAAGGCAGTCAATTTACCCGGTACTGTGCAGGGAGTTCGCTAAAGCCAAGCCCATTGGCCTTTTTTACTGCAATTTGAACGGGAATGCGTTCTTTCATTGCTTCAATATGGCTAATTACACCGATGGTTTTACCAGATGCGTTTAAACTTTCTAATGCATCAAGAGCAATATCTAAGGTTTCAGCATCTAAAGTGCCAAAGCCTTCATCTAAAAAGAGTGATTCTAATTGTGTGCGGTTACTCACCATGTCCGATAACGCTAGTGCTAACGCTAAACTGACTAAGAAACTTTCCCCTCCAGATAAGGTTTTAATATCCCTCACGGTATCAGCTTGCCAGCCATCGATGACTTGCAACTCAAGGTTAGACTGATGATTCCGCTGTAATAAATAGCGGCCATGTAGTTTATCAAGTTGTTGATTAGCAAGAGACACTAAACAGTCTAAAGTCAACCCTTGTGCATAACGACGGAATTTATCCCCTTCGGCGGAACCAATCAGCCCACTTAAGTAGCTCCAATCATCATAGCTTAATTGGCTTTTTTCTATTTCCTGTAGCAAACCTTGCTGCTGCTGGCGTAGTTGCTTGTCCATCCCTAACTGGTTAATAATTTGGCCTTGTTCTTGGTTTAACTGTTTAATTTCTTCATCAAGAGCAATAATAGTGGTGTGTATTTGCTCTTCAGGGATATCAGAAAAACCCGTAATCACTTGTTGCTTTAGCGCTTCTATCGCGAGTTGGCATTCTTTATGGCGTGTTTGATTTTGTAAAAGGTTTTTATTGACGCGTTGCTTTAATTCTTCTAACAGTTGTTTTTCCTCTGAGGTTAATAAAGCATCGAGGAATTTTTGTTGGCTGCTAAATGGGCTGTTCTCCAGCGCTTGTGTGAATTGCGACTCAGCCTGATCCCGCGCTGTGGTGGTCTTACGGGTTATTTCAATTAATTCTTGGTAACTTCCATTCATTACAGAAATTGCATTATCAATCTCATTGAGTTGCTTATGCAGTGCTTCCTGTGCTTGGGAAAGCATTTCCTGTTTTGTATTCAATCGCTGAATATATTGACTCACAGGGAGCCCTGAAAGGTGTGTTTTTCGCAAAGTAGATTTCTGTTCTAAATCGATTTCAATGCGTTTTAATTGATGTTTATCGTTATCGAGCTGTTGGTTAAGCTTGTTTAGCTGGTTGGACTCTGATTGTAATGTCGCATTACTAACATCAATTTGTTGGCTGAGTGTTTGTGCCAACATTTTTTGAGTATTAAAAAACTCACCCCGTTGAGTGACTTCAGTTAGCCATGTATCAAATGTTTCGCTTTCCGGTAAGTTGAGGTCAAAAGGAGCTAATGCTAATTGTAGTTGACCTATTTGTTCGCGTTCGCGCTGTTGTATCTGGCATTGTTCTTTTTGGGTTTCATCAAATAACTGTGTTTGGTATTTCAGGCGTTCCTCGATTAATAATTGGTCAGCCTGTAATTGGTTAAAACTGGCTTGTAGTTCATGTTGCTGGTGTTTTGCTTGTTGGTATTCGTGTTCCAACGTCGCAAAATCGGCAACGATTTTTTGTTGGGAGGCCAGTTGGCAAGTCAACTCATCAATTAATTTGGTTACGGATTGTTCGTTCTGAGCAAGTTTTGGTGTAAGTGCTTGCTCACATGTTTTTTGCCAATGGTGAGTAAGTTCTTCTAATTGCGTTTTAACTTTCTGCTGTTGCTGTATGTTTTCGCTTTGGCGTTGGTTTTGTGTTGCTAATAATGATACCAGCCCAGCATGGTGTTGTTTGAGGTTATCCAGTTTTTCGGTTAACTCGTTCAACTGACTTTGTGTTTCGCTCAGATGAATAGATTTATATTTATCGACTGCTGGGTGTTCAGTTGCTCCACATAATGGGCAAGGTTCACCGGCGATAAGGTGTTGGCGTTCATTTTCTAAACTGACAATTTTCCGCTCTAGCTGCAACTTTTCATTTGTTAGTTTAATGAGTGGGGTTAACTCATTAATTTTTACCTTGGTTATATCTAGCTCTTTTTCAGATTGAGCGAGAGCTTGTGCTATTTCAGCTTGCTGTAGGTGGTGTTGCTGGAACTGTGCCTGAGTTGCGAGGTATTGGGATAACATTAATGGCAGCAACTTAGCGTGTTGTAGGCGGTTCTGTATTTGCTCAATGCGTTGAGTGTTAACCTTAATGTCTTGTTCTTGTTTGCTATTTTTGTAGCGTTCTTCTAATTGACGAAATACCGCCGTGTGTTGTTCTAGTTCGGCACGTTTTTGGGTTAGTTGTTGTGAGTGCTGTTGGTTGTTTTTTTGTAATTGCTGAGTTTCATGTGCGAGCGTTTGTTGTTTTTGAGTTAAATTAGCCCGTTTGTCGGCTAATTCAAAGACAAACTGGCTCTGTTGTTTCCAACTACCTATTTGCGTATGAATGTCGGCATCTTTATGTTTTTCTTCTAAAAATATATGCAACTGCGCTAATTCTTGGGTTGCGCTTTGAATATGATTTTGCGCTTCAATGACTTGTTGTTGCTTCAGCGTAAAAGAAGCCTGCTGCTCTGTTATTTGTTTAGTAAATTCAACCTGTTGCTGCTTTAATTGCGCAATTTGATTGTCAAGTGGGCGAACAATTTCCTCAATGAGTTGGTGCTGTTGTTTCGTGAAATTAATATGTTGTTGATAATCATTTTGGGCTTGTATTAATTTTTGTTGAACAGGGGTTCGTTCACCTTGTTTTATCGTTAAGGCATTATGCAGACGAGTTTGTTTCTCCATTTGTTCAGTGAGTAGTTGCTGTTGGCGCTCGATATCTTGCCATAAGGGGCGAAGAAGCTCTGCTGGGCTATTGTCAGCTAATTTTTTCAATTGGGGTTGTGCATTCTCTAGCGCCAACTCTGCATTTTTTAATTCGCTGTCTAATGATTGCATTCGTTGAGTGAGCTGATGGAATTGCTTCCACCAATTAATGGCTTGCTGGTGGTGGTCACGCTTTTGTTTGAGTTGCGTTTCTTGTTGTAATAGCCCTGTTTGTTTTTCTAGCAGTGATTGATGTTCAGATTCGCTAAGTAAATTAATAGCTTGAGCTTTAGCTTTCAGTAGGTCTAAATCAATTTTGGCTTGCTTATGTTGATTAAAAATATATATCGAGATTTGGCTATAGATTTCAGTGCCAGTAATTTCTTCGAGTAAGTCGGCTCGTTCTTTTTCAGATGCGTTTAAAAAGGCGGCAAAATCCCCTTGGGAGAGCAATATAGATTTAGTAAAGCGTTCATAATCTAGGCCTGTAATTTGGGCGATTAAATCTTTTATTTCAGTTATTTTTACTGTCAGTATTTGGTTGTCAGCAACGGTAGCGAGTTCTGCTTTTGGTTGTTGTAGATTCCCATCGGGTTTGCCTCCTGCCCGCCGTTGGCTCCAAAAGGCACGATAAGCTTTGCCTTTTACCTCAAACTCGACCTCTGTTAGGCACTCTCCAGTATGACGGGTCATTAGCTCATTTTGTGAGTTAGAAATGGTCTTTAAGCGAGGAGTTCGGTGGTATAAAGCTAAGCAAATTGCATCAAGTAGGGTGGTTTTACCTGCACCTGTAGCGCCGGTGATCGCAAATAACCCATTGCTAGCAAAAGGCTCTTGGGTAAAGTCGATTTTCCATTCACCTTTGAGGGAGTTAATATTTTTTAGGCGTAAACTTAAAATTTTCATATTGCTCCTTGCTACTCTTGGCGTAATGCGTCGTAAGATTGTTTAAATAGTTGGATAAGACGCTGCTCACGTTCAGGGTCGTCTAATTCCCCTTCAGCCAGACGACGTAAGAAAACGTCCTCGACACTGAGTTCACTCAGAGTTTCATTAGCTAAAGTGGTTGATTGCCCTTGTCGTAGTTTACGAGCGCGACGTAGCAAAACAATTTCAACGGGTAGGTTGTGTGTTAGAGATTCAATACGTTGTTGAATATCAGCAAGGTAATCTTGGGAAGCGACCTCGATATCTAGCCAAACGGGCTTATCGCCTTGGTAATTTCCCCATGCTTCGAGTTGTTTTTCTATGTCTTTTAATGACCCTTTAATGCTTTGCAGTGGTTGAATAATAGGGATTTCTAGTTGTGTGATTTGAGTGAGTTTAGCGCCATTGAATTCGACCAAACAAATACTTTTTTGCTGGGATGTCTCATCAAAACTTAGTGCGATGGGGGAACCACAGTAACGAATATGTTGGTTCCCGCCAATAACCTGAGGGCGGTGAATATGCCCAAGAGCGATATAATCTGCGGGGGGGAATGCCCCAGATGGGAAAGCATCTAAAGTACCGATATAAATATCACGAACAGAATCCGTTAAAGCGGCACCGACAACGGTTAGGTGCCCTGTTGCGATAATAGGAAGATCTAACCCCATTGTTGTACGCTGTTCAAGGGCTAGTTGATAACTGACTTGGTAATGGTTATGGATCGCTGTTTGCAATGATTGTTGTTTTTCTTCAATACTTTGCCCCGCAATACTTAGTTGAATATCGCGTGGTCGCAGAAATGGAATTGCACACACTAAAGCGGCTGGCTGTGACTGTTTATCGCACAAGGTAATAACATTGGGTTCACTACTTGAAGTTATAACGTGAGTATTAAGATAGCTAAGCAATGCGCTAGACTCATTGAGCACAGAGACGGAATCGTGGTTGCCACTTAATATCACTAATTGGCACCCTGTTTTTTGCAAATTAACAATAAACTTATTGTATAACTCACGTGCATAGCTTGGTGGTGAGCCTGTATCAAAAATATCGCCAGCAACAATGATGGCATCAACTTGGTATAATTCGACTTGTTCAACGAGCCAATTTAAGAAGTGTTGGTGCTCAGGCGCACGGCTTTTGGTAAAAAAGTACTGACCAAGGTGCCAGTCAGAAGTATGAATAATGCGCATGAGTAATCAGTTCCTATCATCATTAAGAGCTATGAATATTCTACAAATCAGTATACCTGATCCCGCTAATTCATAGGGGAAAGTCAATTAATTTCTCATCTATTGCGGAAATATTTCACTTAGATGACATTTAACCGCTAAAATATAGAGGAATGTGTACTATATAGATTGATATTCATAATTCTGTCATAAAAGTGACGCATAATGCGTTCACATTAAAAATGTCTTCTTAGTTTACAGGAACAATCATGGCAAGACGCATTCTAGTTGTTGAAGATGAAGCGCCCATCCGAGAAATGGTTTGTTTTGTGTTAGAACAGAATGGTTTTCAGCCTATTGAAGCTGATGATTATGACAGTGCCATCGCTCAGATGGTCGACCCTTTACCTGATTTAGTATTACTTGATTGGATGATCCCCGGTGGTTCTGGTATCCAAGTGATTAAACACATGAAGCGTGATAGCGCCACGCGTGATGTTCCAGTCATGATGTTGACGGCTCGGGGAGAAGAGGAAGATCGCGTAAAGGGTTTAGAAGTTGGCGCTGATGACTATTTGATTAAGCCGTTTTCCCCAAAAGAATTAATTGCCCGAGTGAAGGCGATTTTACGTCGCATTTCACCAATGGCAACAGAAGATATTATTGAAATGAATGGGTTAACGCTAGATCCAACTTCCCATCGTGTGACCAGTAATGAGACGCCTATTGATATGGGGCCGACAGAGTATAAGCTCTTACATTTCTTTATGACCCACCCGGAGCGTGTATATAGCCGTGAACAGTTATTGAATTATGTCTGGGGGGCTAATGTGTATGTGGAAGATAGAACTGTAGATGTGCATATTCGGCGTTTGCGAAAAGCGTTGGAAATTGGTGGGCATGATAAAATGGTTCAAACTGTGCGCGGTACAGGTTATCGTTTCTCGGTTCGTTATTGAAAACTACCTAAAGAGAGGCATGCGTGCTTGAACGCTTATCCATTAACCAGCTGATTTTAGGGCTGTTTTTATTTATCTTACCAGCACTGATATTATCAGTTTTTATTGGCCACTTACCTTGGCTATTGGTGATATCACTGCTGGCCGCGCTAGTTTGGCATGGGTATAATTTATTAAAACTTTCCTATTGGCTCTGGTTAGATAAAAGTATGCTGCCACCGGAAGGGCGTGGAGGTTGGGAGCCTATCTTTTACGGTATCTACCAGATGCAGCAACGTAACCGTAAGCGCCGTCGTGAATTAGGCCAATTAATTAAACGTTTTCGAAGTGGTGCTGAATCCTTACCTGATGCGGTAGTCATGATGACAACCGAAGGGACGATTTTTTGGTGTAATCGTCACGCCCAAGCTTTACTGGGTTTTCGCTGGCCAGAAGATAATGGTCAACATATTTTTAATTTGTTGCGTTACCCTGATTTTAGCCGTTATTTTTCCATTAAAAATTACGAGCAAGCGCTAACTATTGAGCTTAATAGTGGTGAGATTGTTGAGTTTCGTATCTTACCTTATACCGAAGGGCAGTTATTGATGGTGGCACGAGATGTCACAGAAAAACGCCGTTTGGAAAAGGCTCGTAGGGATTTTTTTGCGAATGTAAGCCATGAATTACGTACTCCTCTTACCGTTATTCAGGGTTATCTTGAAGTGATGGATGACCAAGAAGGGGTACCTGCGGTTAATAAAAAAGCCTTGCATGTTATGCAAGAGCAAACGCAGCGGATGGATAATTTAGTTAAGCAACTGTTGCAGTTATCCCGTATTGAAATTGCCCCACAAATCAACCTTGATGAACAAGTTAATATCCCGTTGATTCTCAAAATGATTGAGCAAGAAGCCCTGAGTTTAAGTCAGGGGCGTCATCAGTTTGTGTTTAATATTGATGAAAAACTGCGGGTTCATGGCAATGAAGAGCAGTTACGTAGCGCGGTTGCAAACTTAGTGTATAACGCAATAAGTCATACACCGGAAGGGTCAAAGATTTGGGTTGATTGGCAAAGAAATTATAGTGGTGCACGTTTTAGCGTGAGGGACAATGGTCCAGGTATCCCTGCAGAACATATTCCACGCCTCACTGAGCGGTTTTATCGGGTAGATAAAGCGCGTTCACGGCAAGGTGGCGGTGGGACAGGTCTTGGGTTAGCTATCGTCAAACATGCGGTTCAACATCATAGTAGCCAATTAGTGGTGACTAGCCAGATTGGTAAAGGGAGTGAATTTTCATTTACTTTACCAACGGTGTTAATTGTTGATGATAAAAACCTTAAAAAGTCATAAATAACTCCACTTTATTAATAGAATCAAAATATTAATAAAGTGGATTCTTTTTATTAATCGATTGATTAATTCTATTAATTCATTTTTTTTATATTTTATCCCACCAACTGTTCATTTTGAAAAAATATATCCTGAAAATTATCGAAATATGGGGGGGACAAAATGATGGGTTGTTTATTTTTCGAGCAAATCATATAACGGGGATTGTGATTTTACTGAAAGGAATCACTGGTTCTGAAAATTAGTTTAGTGATTTACTCTTGTTTTCACGTTTGCTATTGCCTTTTTGCCCTATAAAAGTTCTACTTGTTGTCAGTTATTGGCGAATTTTTCTGTTTATTAATTTTTCATTTTGTCAAATGCAAAAGAACATACCTTTTTGTATTGTTAATAGTATGTTTCTCAGAATTCTATCTCGCTATATATATTTCAAAGGGTTGCTAAGTGTAAACCCATAACTTTCTATTTTCGTCACTAAAAATTAACATAATATGGCTCATCGTTTATCATCTAGAGATATCATCGCATTAGGTTTTATGACCTTTGCGTTATTTGTTGGGGCTGGGAATATTATCTTCCCGCCTATGGTTGGTTTGCAGGCAGGGGAACAAGTTTGGACGGCAGCACTTGGGTTTCTTGTTACAGGTGTCGGTCTACCCGTTTTAACCGTTATTGCCCTTGCTAAAGTGGGTGGGGGGATTGAAGCTCTTAGTACCCCAGTGGGGAAAACGGCAGGGTTACTACTCGCGGTTATTGCTTATCTATCTGTCGGCCCTCTTTTCGCTACACCAAGAACGGCAACAGTGTCCTATAAAGTCGGTATCGCACCATTATTTGGTGGTGAATCTGACATGTTGTTACTGATCTACAGCCTAGTGTACTTTGTCTTAGTTATTGGTATTTCACTGTATCCGGGTAAATTACTAGATAGCGTAGGGCACATCTTGGCCCCTGTAAAAATGCTTGCTTTAGCTATTTTAGGCGTGGCTGCGGTAATGTGGCCTGCAGGCGACCCAATCCCTTCAACGGTAGATTACCGTGAAATGGCTTTCTCCAATGGTTTCATTAATGGTTATTTGACCATGGATACTCTTGGTGCCATGGTATTTGGTATTGTCATTGTTAATGCCGCCCGCTCAAGGGGGATTGAAAACTCTTCGTTATTGACGCGTTATACGATGTGGGCAGGTTTAATTGCTGGGGTATTATTAACGCTGGTTTATTTATCCTTATTTAAACTGGGCGAAAATAGCGGTTCTTTAATCCCTAACCCAGCAGATGGTGCAGATATTCTGCATACATATGTACAATACACTTTCGGTAACTATGGCAGTTTCTTCTTAGCCGTATTAATTTTTGTGGCGTGTATGGTTACTGCGGTTGGTTTAACCTGTGCATGTGCAGAATTTTTTAGCCGCTATGTATCTATTTCTTATCGTAAATTAGTTTTAATCCTAGGGGTTTTCTCCATGGTGATATCAAACCTTGGTTTAAGTAAACTAATTGCGTTTTCATACCCCGTGTTGGTCTCTATTTATCCACCATGTATTGTTTTGATTTTATTGAGTTTTACTCTGAAGTGGTGGAAGAATCCGACCGTGGTTATTGCCCCAACCATGTTAGTTAGTTTTGTTGTTGGTTTAATTGGCGCAGTTAAAGCCTCTGATCACTTAAAAGTGTATATCCCTGAGTGGATGACAGCAATGCCACTGTATAAGCAAGATTTAGTATGGGTATTGCCAACAATTGTTGTGTTAGTGGTTGCAATTTTGTGTGATAAATTTGTGTCACCGGCGGCGCAACATAAACAAGCGTAATCTAATTCACATCTGATTTTTATCTAATAAGACAAAGAGGAAAATACATTTTATCCTTCTTTGTTCGCAAGTTTAAATGCCCCCGTCATTATGGCGGGGGCATTTTTTTCAGGTATTAGTCAACCCCAACGGCACTCCCAGCAGGGCGTCGGACATCGTTAGAGCCATAAATAAAGCCTTCACGTACTTTTCCTGAAACAGCAGAATCATTGCCTGATGATTTGGCACTGACGCCAGCCCCTTCTGGAATGGCGACCATAATCAGCTCAGCTGCGCCCCAAGGGGTTTGTTCAACCATCTTGTAACCCATTTTATCAAGCAGGGCTAAGCTATCTTTAGACACACCTCTTTGCTCATAATACACTTCATCTGGTAACCATTGATGATGGACTCTCGGTGCATTAACAGCTTCTTGTGGTGGCATACCGTGGTCAATAATATTTAATGCTGTTTGTAAGGTGATAGAAATAATTCTTGAGCCACCAGGCGAGCCTAATACTAAGAATACCTTGCCATCTTTGGTCACAATGGTTGGGCTCATTGAGGACAGGGGGCGTTTACCCGGAGCAATAGAATTGCGCTCACCTTGTACTAAACCATATAGATTTTTTTCTCCCACTTTAGTCGTAAAATCATCCATTTCATCGTTTAGAAAGAAGCCTGTCCCCGGTGGGATCACGACAGAACCAAAGCGACCATTGATAGTATAAGTAGTTGAAACTGCGTTACCTTTTTCATCAACGATAGAATAGTGCGTCGTCTCTGGTTTTTCGTGTGGTCCCATACCCGGTTGAACTTGAGTTGATGGTGTTGCTTGGTTAGGTTTTATTTCCTTACGTAATTCTTCCGCGTAAGTTTTACTCAGTAGTTTTTCTGTTGGGTTATCTACAAATTCAGGGTCACCAAGGAAGGTATTTCTATCCATATAAGCATGGCGCATAGCTTCAGTTAGCGTATGGATATAATCCGCAGAATTAAAGCCCATTTCTTTGAGGTCATAGCCTTCTAAAATATTGAGGGTTTGGCAAATGGTAACGCCTCCAGAACTTGGGGGTGGCGCCGAAATGAATTTATAACCTCTATAGGTACAGCTAATAGGGGTTGTATCTGTGATGGTATAATCTGCAAAGTCTTTTGCCGTCAAAATACCACCATTTTTCTTTGAGGCTTCTTCGATAATTTTGGGGATTTCTCCCTCATAGAAGGCGGAAGGCCCATTTTTAGCAATTTTTTCTAGGGTATTGGCTAAATCACTTTGCACTAATAAATCGCCTGGTTGATAAGGGCTACCATTAGGTTTTAAGAAGATACGTGCGACTTCTGGGTCTTGTTTAAAACGCTCAGTGGTTGTGTCTAACACATCGGTATCTGCACGGGTTAGTACAAAACCTTCTCTAGCTAATTTGATAGCAGGCTCCATCACCTGTTGACGGCTCATTGTGCCATATTTTTCTAAGGCGTAGTCTAAGCCTTTGACCGTTCCCGGTACACCGGAGGCTAGGTAGCCATACAGGCTGGCATCTTTGATTAACTTACCCTCTTTATCGAGATACATATCAGCACTTGCTGCGGCAGGAGCGGTTTCTCTAAAGTTGATAAATAAATCTTTTCCATCTGCCAAATGAATGGTCATAAAGCCGCCGCCGCCAATATTACCACAGCATGGGTTCACAACCGCTTGGGCATAACCGACAGCAACAGCTGCATCTATCGCATTACCACCAGATTTGAGGATATCCGCACCAATCTGCGAGGCTAAATGTTGGGATGAAACAACCATGCCTTTCTTGGCTTCAACGGCAGGTTCTGATGCGGCAAAGAGTTGAGTTGAAAATAATAAGGAAAGTAATAAAGCAGCAGGGCGTAATGATGTTCTGATCATTAGTATCTCCCAGTTAAGGTAAGGTTTGATGTAACACAAATTAATAATATGAATGATTTGTTAATTATTTGTGTTTTTAATGTATAGCATACAATAGTGCGGAATGTTGAATATTTGAGTTAATAAGTGTTAACTTGGTAGGGTTATTTATGAATAAGCAGGGATTAAATATGGATAGGAAAAGGGCTCAAAAAGAGCCCGTAAAGTATATTATTTTTTGTTAAACAACGACATGTGGACCCAGCCATTATTGGTTAAAATGAGAGGGCTTTGTTGTGCACGCTCAGCATGTGTTTGTGCTGATTGAATTTGCGGGTAAGCCGCCATCACTTTTTCATTTTTAGCCCATGGAGCCACATCTTCCAGTTTTTGGGTATAGTTGGCTATAGAGATTTTCTGCCCACCGCGTTCAGCGGGTTCAGTAAAGTTTGTGACTTCATTGACGACTAATTTGCCAGTGCAAAAGCTACCGCGTCCCGAAAATTGAGATTGTTTTTCGTCGTAGAATTTCTCACCTTCACTAGTCAGCGTATATTCAACCCCTTCGCCAGTATGTTCCCCACTCCACATGTCTTTCATGGTGACTTGTTTTTCAGCTTTAGCTAGCAAGCCCGCATCAACTAAGGTATCGAGTTGTTCAATATTACGAGCGCTAAATTTCGTGATAAAGCCTGCTGGCATTTGACCGACATTGATGCAAATAACTTTTCTAGTATCAAGGTAGTCTTGGATGGATTTTTTGAAGTTACTTTCAGATGCGGTTTGGCTGTTGTCACAGCCAGCAAGCAATGCACTGATAATAGCCACTGAGGCTGCGAGTTTTAAGTTCATTTTCCTATACCTAGTTTTCGTTATTTTTATTTAAATTAAAGATGCGATAGTTTAATTGGAGCATCTAAAAATGATGAATTTGTAACTAAATGTCGCTAAATGTAACCATATTATAAATGGAGTAGGGTTTACAGTAAGAATGAGGGGGAAAAGTGAGGTTTTGGCGTGATTTGGGAACTTTCTGACGTAATGATATGTAGCGAATAATGGGGATTTTAGGCAAATAAAAAAGCGGGCATCTGCCCGCTTTTTAAAAACTCATATCACTGATTACAGTTTGGTAGAGTTTTTAGTCAGGTAATCAGCAACGCCTTTCGGAGATGCATTCATGCCTTCTTTACCTTTTTCCCACTGAGCTGGGCATACATCACCGTGCTCTTCGTGGAATTGTAAAGCGTCAACCATACGGATCATTTCATCGATGTTACGGCCTAATGGTAGGTCGTTAACTACTTGGTGGCGAACAATACCGTTTTTATCGACGAGGAAAGAACCACGCAGTGCAACACCTGCATCCGGGTGTTCGATGCCGTATGCTTTAATGATTTCACGTTTGATATCAGCAACCATCGGATATTTAACTTCACCGATACCACCGTTATCTACAGGGGTTTTACGCCATGCGTTATGAACAAACTCAGAGTCAAAAGAAACACCAACCACTTCAACACCACGTTTTTTGAATTCTTCGTAGCGGTGGTCAAATGCGATCAGCTCTGAAGGGCAAACGAAAGTAAAGTCCATTGGCCAGAAGAAGATGACAGCTGGACGACCGTTCAGGTGGTTTTTCAGGTTGAAGTTATCAACAATTTCACCGTTACCTAAAACAGCAGCAGCAGTAAAGTCAGGGGCTTGACGTGTTACCAGAACCATAATTTACTCCTATGAGTTTGAATTAAAGGTTTTTTGCCCTTATCCATTTTTAATCTAAACGGATATTTAGGACATAGACTTCCAAAAGAATAAGGAATTATCTTTTGATAATAAAGGCATTTAAACCAATTATTGTGATAGGTTTTACCTATCAATCATAATACTTTATGAAATTAATATCAATAAGATAGTTTTATTCCATTAAAGTGCAAGCTTTAATTTATTACTTTGTATTAATTGTGACATCTTGTACAAAAAAATGTTGCAGCGCGTTTGCCATCATTTGTGGGTAGAATTGGAAGAAAATATTTTCAAGCTGATTATATTGCAATAAAAAATCATCAAATGAACCACTTAGCGCCCCCAGTTTTGGCCGCCTTCTGGCCATACCATTGAGTGATTTGCCTATATAGTTTTTATCTGCATAACGAATTAGCCAGTGTTGTGGCCACAAGTATTCATTTAACTCTTGGAATTTTTCAGGAGTATGACACAGTTGAGGTTCAATTGTTTTTCGGCAATAGCGCACAAAATCTACTAGTGGCAGAGTCGGTTCAAGAGTTGACCAATGTAGCGATAAAAAATGATCCCAGACTAAATCTAATGTAATAGGGGCAACACGGCGGTACTCATCACGAAATAGGCCTTTCGCTTCTTTGACTAGCGGGTGAGTGTCGGTGACCCTATCGACGGTTCGGTGCATAAATATACCCGCGACAATTTCAGGTGAGTATCGCCCAGTAGGGTTACCGCGGACGTAGTCAGCCATGATGTTACCCAATAGGGAACTATGGGCGATATGAGCGAGGTGTAGGTGTGCTAAATAATTCACTTTAAAATGTCCGTCGTCTTTCAAACCACTGGGGTGTTAGCTTTGTAAAGCCACCCGAATCACATACTCATGTATGCTCATCGGGATATCTTTACTTGCTGCCTACCTGTGATTCGAAACCCATAGGACATGTAGCGCAGCGTAGCTAACTTTTTGATTGCTCAAACTATAGCAGTAATTACGTTTAATTCGAAACTTACAGGGCATGACTTGAAAATGGAGTAAAAAACCTTCCTTAATTTGCAGCTTATAGGTATCAGTATTGAGAAACAAAAGAAAAAAGATTGAAATAAATTTGTCATGAAATCTTAGCAAAACAGAAATAATTCATTCTTTGAATGGATAAATAGTACGCAGAATTTTTTGCTAACAAAATATTTGTTAAATAATGGCGAATATTTATACTATTTTGCGCTTATTTCTTGCGCCAAAGGCGGTGCGGCACTAGACTAGTCGCCTGTTTTTTTAGATTGATGTCAATACAATGCGTGTTTCTGATTTTACTTTTCAATTACCTGAAGAACTGATTGCCCACTATCCACAGGCGGAACGTAGCGCTTGCCGCTTATTAAGTCTGGATGGAAGCTCGGGGCAGCTAACGCATGGTGTTTTTACAGATGTTCTAGAAAAATTGGAGAAAGGGGATTTACTGGTATTCAATAATACCCGCGTGATCCCAGCAAGGTTGTTTGGTCGCAAAGTCAGCGGCGGTAAAATTGAAGTTCTCATTGAGCGTATGTTAGATCAACACCGTGTATTGGCCCATGTTCGCGCATCAAAAGCACCGAAAGAGGGGGCTGAACTGTTGTTGGGTGAAGATGAAAGTGTCAAAGCCACGATGATGGCGCGTCACGGTGCCTTATTTGAACTGCGTTTTGATGATGAACGGGATGTTTTGAGCATTTTAAACCAAATTGGTCATATGCCATTACCCCCTTACATCGACCGGCCTGATGAAGAAGCGGATAAAGAGCTTTATCAAACTGTGTATAGTGAAAAACCGGGGGCTGTAGCAGCGCCAACGGCGGGTTTGCACTTTGACGAGCCTTTACTTGAAGCTTTGCGCCAAAAAGGCGTTGAAATGGCATTTGTTACCTTACATGTCGGCGCAGGTACTTTCCAACCTGTTCGTGTTGATACTATCGAAGATCACATTATGCACTCCGAATATGCGGAAGTGCCACAAGATGTGGTTGATGCGGTATTAGCCTGTAAGGCGCGTGGCAATCGCGTTGTTGCTGTAGGGACAACGTCTGTGCGCTCACTGGAAAGTGCGGCTAAAGCTAGCCAAGATGCCTTGATTGCTCCATTTTTTGATGATACCCAGATTTTTATTTATCCCGGGTATGAATATCAAGTGATAGACGCACTTATCACTAATTTCCACTTACCTGAATCAACATTAATTATGTTGGTTTCTGCGTTTGCGGGATATAAAAATACTATCAATGCGTACAAAGAGGCGGTTGAACAAAAGTATCGTTTCTTTAGTTACGGTGATGCTATGTTCATCACACCCAATGCGAATGCACCATTCGAAAAAATTGGGGAATAATCAGTTCGAGCGGTGGCGTTGGCTGCTAGCTTAGCAAATTAATATTATCGACAGCATCAGACTGTTTTTCTGATGCTTGGAGGCAAACGTGAAATATGAATTACAAACGACTAGCGGCAATGCACGTCGTGGTCGCTTAGTATTTGAGCGTGGTGTGGTAGAAACCCCCGCGTTTATGCCAGTAGGCACCTACGGTACTGTAAAAGGCATGACACCTGAAGAAGTAAAAGAAACGGGTGCTCAAATTCTTCTAGGGAATACTTTCCACCTGTGGCTGCGTCCAGGGCAAGAGGTCATGAAGCTCCATGGTGATCTTCATGATTTTATGCAATGGCAGGGGCCGATATTGACGGATTCAGGGGGGTTCCAAGTCTTTAGTCTTGGCGCAATGCGCAAAATTAAAGAGGAGGGCGTGCATTTTCGTAACCCAATAAATGGTGAGAAAATTTTCCTAAGCCCTGAAAAATCAATGGAAATTCAGTACGACCTCGGTTCAGATATTGTGATGATTTTTGACGAGTGTACGCCATATCCGGCAGATTGGGATTACGCAAAGACATCAATGGAAATGTCGTTACGTTGGGCTGCTCGTAGCCGCCAACGTTTTGACGAATTGAACAATAAAAATGCACTATTTGGCATTATCCAAGGCAGCGTTTACGAAGATTTACGAGATATTTCAGTTAAGGGGCTGGTGGAAATTGGCTTCGATGGGTACGCTGTAGGCGGCCTAGCTGTAGGCGAACCAAAAGAAGATATGCACCGCATCTTAGAGCATGTTTGCCCTCAAATTCCGGCAGATAAACCACGTTACTTAATGGGGGTGGGCAAACCGGAAGATTTAGTGGAAGGTGTTCGCCGTGGCATTGATATGTTTGATTGTGTGATGCCGACACGAAATGCACGTAATGGGCATTTATTTGTCACACATGGCGTGGTAAAAATTCGTAATGCTAAGTATAAATCAGATACATCGACACTGGATGCCGATTGTGACTGCTATACTTGTCGCCATTATAGCCGCGCTTATTTACATCACCTTGATAGGTGTAATGAAATTCTTGGTGCAAGGCTCAATACCATTCATAATTTACGTTATTATCAACGTTTGATGGCCGGTATTCGTCAAGCAATCGAAAATGGAAAATTTGAAGAGTTTGCGAAAGATTTCTACCAGAAGATTGGTAAACCCGAACCTTCATTAAATATCGAGTGAATTTAAGTGCGAAATGCTACTAATCTGTGTAGCATATCAATCTGATACTTACCATACTTTGAGGCGCATGCGCTTATTAGCTTTATGTAATTCGAAGTATTTATAGAGTATATTTTTAAATTGCTTTCAATAAAACAATGAGGAAAGTTGAATGAGTTTTTTTATTTCTGAAGCAGCAGCGTCAGCAGGTGCGCCAGCGCAAGGTAGCCCATATACTATGGTTATCATGCTTGTTGTTTTCGCTCTGATCTTCTATTTCATGATTTTGCGTCCACAGCAAAAACGTGCGAAAGAACACCGTAAATTGATGGAATCTATCACTAAAGGTGATGAAGTTTTAACAACTGGCGGTTTAATCGGGCGTGTGACTAAAGTATCTGAAACCGGTTATGTGGTTCTTGAACTGAGTGAGAACACAGAAGTAACCATCAAACGTGATTTCGTTGCTGCTGTTTTACCTAAAGGCACAATGAAAGCAATTTAATTCTGATTCTCCCGAAGGGAACTGCCGTGCTAAACCGTTATCCTTTGTGGAAGTATCTGATGTTGATCTGTGCGATCCTCATCGGTCTGCTTTATGCGCTTCCAAACCTATATGGTGAGGATCCGGCTGTTCAGATCACTGGCGTGCGGGGAACCGCCGCCAATGAACAAACGCTGATCCAAATCCAAAAATCGTTACAAGATGATAAAATTCAGAGCAAATCAATCTCTCTGGAAAATGGGGCAATTTTAGCCCGGTTCAACAACTCTGATGTTCAGTTACGTGCTCGTGAAGTGATCATGAATGCACTAGGTGATCAGTATGTTGTTGCATTAAACCTTGCACCTGCGACGCCTAAGTGGCTTGAAATGATCGGCGGTGAGCCGATGAAACTCGGCCTTGACTTGCGTGGTGGGGTTCACTTCCTGATGGAAGTTGATATGGACACTGCATTAGGTAAATTGCAGGAACAAAACATGGATGGTTTACGTAATGACCTGCGTCAAGAAGGCATTGCGTACTCTTCTATTCGTAAAGGCAATGATTATAGCGTTGAAGTCCGTTTCCGTAACGCAGATGATCGTAGCCAAGCAGAAAAAGCACTAGCACGTAAATATCCAGACTTAGTGTTTAGTGATGGTAGCGACAACACGATGATCGCTGTGATGACCGACGAGCGCTTACGTGAAGCTCGTAACTATGCGGTTTCTCAGAATATTACCATCATCCGCAACCGAGTAAACCAATTAGGGGTTGCTGAGCCACTTGTCCAACGTCAAGGTGCTGACCGTATTGTTGTTGAATTACCCGGAATTCAAGACACCGCTCGAGCAAAAGAGATTTTAGGTGCTACAGCAACATTAGAATTCCGTTTGGTGAATACCAGTGTTGATTCATCCGCTGCTGAACGTGGCCGTGTGCCAGGTGATTCAGAAGTGAAATATGACCGTGAAGGCATGCCTTATGTACTGTATAAGCGTGTTATCTTAACGGGGGATCATATTACGGATTCAACATCTGAAGCCGATGAAAATGGTGCACCACAAGTAAGCATCAGCCTTGATAGTTCTGGTGGTTCTATCATGTCCGATTTTACGCGTGATAACCAAGACAAACTGATGGCAACCCTGTTTGTTGAATACAAAGACAGTGGTAAAAAAGATGCAGCAGGCCGTTCAATTTTAGTGAAAGATGAAAAAGTCATCAACGCGGCACGTATTTCGGCTCGCTTTGGTAGCAAATTCCGTATCACAGGCATCAACAATGGTACAGAAGCTCGTCAACTTTCATTATTGTTACGTGCGGGGGCGTTGATTGCGCCAATCCAAATTGTCGAAGAGCGTACCATCGGCCCAACTTTGGGTATGCAAAATATCGAACAAGGCCTGAAAGCTTGTATCGCGGGTCTATTAGCATCAATTCTATTTATGATTATTTACTATCGTAAATTTGGCTTGATTGCCAGTAGTGCGCTGATGGCGAACTTGGTATTAATTGTTGGGGTTATGTCTCTGTTACCGGGGGCGACACTAACTATGCCAGGTATTGCTGGTATCGTCCTCACCCTTGCGGTTGCAGTCGATGCCAACGTTCTTATCAACGAACGTATCAAAGAAGAGCTGCGGAACGGAAGGTCTGTTCAACAAGCAATTCATGAAGGTTATAAAGGCGCCTTCTCAAGTATTACAGACGCTAACTTAACGACATTAATCACGGCTATTATTCTCTATGCAGTGGGTACAGGGTCGATTAAAGGCTTTGCGATTACGACAGCGATTGGTGTCGCAACCTCTATGTTTACAGCTATTGTTGGTACACGTGCAATCGTGAACCTGCTTTATGGTGGTAAACGTATTAACAAGCTGTCAATTTAAGGAGCACGTTGTGGCACAGGATTATTCTGTTGAACAATTGAACTATGGTCGTAAAGTCTATGACTTTATGCGCTGGGACAACGTTGCCTTTGGTATTTCTATCGTATTACTGATCGCTTCTTTTGTGATTATCGGCCTCAAAGGTTTTAACTGGGGGTTAGATTTCACTGGGGGGACAGTTATCGAGATCAACTTAAGTCAGCCTGCTGATTTGGATAAAATTCGAGACAGCTTGTCTAACTCGGCTCATAAAGATCCATTAATCCAGAACTTTGGTAGCAGCCGTGACATCATGATCCGTATCCCGCCAATCGAAGGCGCTGCGGGTCAAGAGGTTGGTAAAGAAATTATCACCATCATTAACCAGAGTGTAGATGATAAAGCGACGGTAAAACGCATTGAATTCGTTGGGCCGAGTGTCGGGGCCGAATTAGCGCAAACAGGGGCTTTAGCACTGTTAACTGCACTAATTTGTATCTTGGTATATGTCGGCTTTCGTTTTGAATGGCGATTAGCCGCGGGGGCTGTATTGTCTCTCGCTCATGACGTGGTGATCACATTAGGTATTTTGTCTCTGTTTCATATCGAAATAGATATGACAATCGTGGCATCACTGATGTCAGTAATTGGTTACTCACTGAACGACAGTATCGTTGTTTCTGACCGTATCCGTGAAAACTTCCGTAAAATTCGTCGTGGTACGCCGTACGAAATCATGAACGTCTCTTTAACACAAACATTGAGCCGTACCATCATGACATCGGCCACAACGTTGTTAGTGGTTCTGATGCTGTATCTGTTCGGTGGCACTATGCTGGAAGGCTTCTCATTGGTTATGTTAATCGGTGTAACCATCGGTACTATTTCATCTATCTATGTGGCTTCTGCATTAGCACTGAAGATGGGAATGAAACGCGAGCACTTGATGCAGGCGAAAGTCGAAAAAGAAGGTGCAGACCAAGAGTCATTACTGCCTTAATTTAAAACTGGCTAAGCCAATTAGCACTTCAAATCGTTGGTGCCGTGAGTTGGCTGCAAACGAGTGATATCTCGAGAAGCATAATAAACTATGTGACTAAGGATAGCGCAATGCAGCTAACAACACCCTCACAGCACGAAATATGAAGAGTTACGAGCACCCTAGGAGGCATCTTCTAGGGTGTTTTTTATTGCATAGTAGGGTAAACTATGTCTCCGTAAATAGATCCAGGAAACGTTATGCATTGTCCATTCTGCTCAGCTGTAGATACGAAAGTCATCGACTCGCGTCTGGTTGGTGAAGGCGCACAAGTCCGTAGGCGCCGCCAATGTTTGCTTTGTCATGAACGTTTCACGACCTTTGAGGTGGCTGAACTCGTGATGCCTCGGGTTATTAAAAGTGACGATGTACGCGAACCGTTTGATGAAGAAAAACTTAATCGCGGTATGCAAAAAGCGCTAGAAAAACGCCCCGTCAGCTCTGATGACATTGAACAAGCGATTATTTCAATTAAATCCCAGCTTCGTGCTACAGGAGAACGTGAAGTTCCTTCTAAACTTATTGGTAGCTTAGTCATGGATGAGTTAAAAAAACTCGATAAAGTCGCTTACATTCGTTTTGCTTCTGTTTACCGTAGTTTTGAAGATGTGCGTGAGTTTGGCGAAGAAATCGCTAAATTACAGGACTAACGCAAATGATAGAACAAGATGACATCTATATGGCTCGCGCTTTTGAGCTTGCACGAAAAGGGCGCTTTACAACATCACCGAACCCGAATGTTGGGTGTGTAATTGTACGTGACGGTGAAATTGTTGGTGAGGGTTACCACCAAAAAGCGGGTGAGCCTCATGCAGAAGTACATGCATTACGGATGGCCGGAGAAAAAGCTCAGGGGGCAACTGCCTATGTCACCCTTGAGCCATGCAGCCACCATGGTCGTACACCGCCTTGTGCGGAAGCATTAATTAATGCAGGGGTCAGTCGCGTTGTTGCTGCGATGCAAGACCCAAACCCACAAGTTGCTGGCCGTGGTTTGTATATGTTATCTCAGGCAGGGATTGAAACGCGTAGTAACGTGCTTTTAGACCAAGCTGAAGCTGCGAATCGTGGTTTCTTGAAACGTATGCGTACTGGTTTTCCTTATATCCAATTAAAGCTAGCAGCGTCATTGGATGGTAAAACAGCCCTTGAGTCAGGGGAAAGTAAGTGGATTACCAGTACTGCGGCTCGCAAAGATGTGCAGGCGTTTCGCGCACAAGCGAGCGCTATTTTATCCACTAGTAGTACGGTTATCGCCGATGACCCTTCTTTAACGGTTCGTTGGAACGAACTGCCAACGGACGTTCAGCAAATCTACCCAGAAGACCAATTACGTCAACCTATTCGCATTGTGCTGGATAACCATAATCGTGTCACCGCTAACCATAAAGTCACTCAATTAGCAGGTGAATGTTGGTTGGTGCGTTCTAATCCCGATATCGGCTGCTCATGGCAAGGGGATGTCGAGCAAATTAGCAACCCTGCACATGAAAATGGTACAGACCTCGTCATATTGATGATGCAACTTGCCAAACGGAATGTGAATAGTATTTGGGTAGAGGCAGGTGCAAAATTAGCAGGCTCATTGTTGAAACTAGGCTTAGTTGATGAATTAATTGTGTATATTGCCCCTAAATTACTTGGGAACAGTGCCCGAGGTTTGGTTGATTTACCTCCCCTCGATTCATTAATTGAAGCGCCAAAATTTGAATTTACTGATGTAGAAAAGGTCGGTGAAGACCTGCGCGTCAGGCTTCGTCCCGTATGGTAAGTGTGTTTTTTGAAAATCATACATACGGTACATGAAAGAATGTGATAAAATCCGCGCCCCGCGGGTTATAATTAATATTAGAGGAAGGCTATGGACGTAATTAAAGGTGTTGTTGCTGCGCCACAAGCGCGTATTGCTATCGCTATCGCTCGTTTTAACAACTTTATTAATGATAGTCTGCTGGATGGCGCTGTTGATGCGTTAGAACGTATTGGTCAAGTTTCGAATGACAACATTACCATTGTTTGGGTTCCAGGTGCCTATGAACTACCGTTAACGGCAAAAGCGCTGGTTGAAACAAAAAAATATGATGCCGTTATTGCATTAGGTACTGTTATTCGTGGTGGTACAGCTCACTTTGAATATGTCGCTGGTGAATGCAGCTCAGGCTTATCTCATGTCGCAATGAATAGCGAAGTGCCCGTTACTTTTGGTGTGTTAACCACTGAAAATATCGAGCAAGCCATTGAACGAGCAGGGACTAAAGCTGGTAATAAAGGTGCTGAAGCTGCACTGACTGCATTAGAAATGATCAATGTAATTAAAGCCATTAAAGGCAAGTAATACACATTTTACTTCGGGCTATAGACTGTAGTGAAGTTAACTAATACCACTGAGTGTATTGATTAGCTTAGTTTTTTATATGCCCGAATAATTTTGTGTATCGTTTTTTATTTTAAGGGGAATCTTGTGAAACCTGCTGCTCGTCGCCGCGCTCGTGAGTGTGCTGTTCAAGCCATTTATTCATGGCAATTATCTGGCAATCCAATTGCCGAAGTCGAATATGAGTTTATTGCTGATCAGGACATGTCAGACGTTGACGTAAAATATTTTCGTGAACTGTTATCTGGTGTTGCTACTAATGCAGCTAAACTTGATCAACTAATGGCGCCTTATTTATCTCGTCAGCTCGAAGAGTTAGGGCAGGTAGAAAAAGCGATTTTGCGCGTTTCAATGTTTGAATTGAGCTTCCGTGAAGATGTTCCTTACAAAGTGGCAATCAATGAAGGTATTGAGCTTGCTAAAGTGTTCGGTGCGGAAGATAGCCATAAATTTGTTAATGGTGTATTGGATAAAGCTGCACCAGTAGTTCGTCGCAAAAAATAAAAAATCAGGGTTCCCTCCTGTAACACTACAGTAGTAAATAGGTAGGCTGGGTTCCAGTCTACCTTTGTATTTATATATTCGTGGTACTCTAAGTTTCAGGTATATTGATTCAGCTAGTTATTTGCCACTTGTATTATTAAGAGCATAAATTATTTGTTTTATTTAAAACGAAAATAGTTATAGCGAAAACGGAAAATCTACCATGTCCTATGGCGAATTTGACCTCATCGCACGTTATTTTAACCGTCAAACAACGAACCGACGTGATGTAAATATCGGTATTGGAGATGACTGTGCGTTGATGACCATCCCAGAAAAACAGCAACTTGCTGTGAGTACTGACACCCTTGTTTCTGGTGTGCATTTCCTCCCTACGATTTCACCTGCTGACCTAGCCTATAAATCATTAGCATCTAATTTAAGTGACCTTGCAGCAATGGGGGCAGACCCCGCATGGGTATCTTTAGCTATTACATTACCTTGCGTTGATTGTGATTGGTTGCAATCATTTAGTGATAGCTTATTTGAGCAATTAAATTATTACGGGATGCAGCTAATTGGCGGTGATACCACTCGTGGTCCAATGAGCCTGACTTATACTGTCCATGGGTTAGTACCACAGGGTAAAGCATTGTCTCGGGCTGGTGCACGTAATGGGGATTGGATTTATGTGACAGGGACATTAGGGGATAGCGCAGCAGGTCTTGCTATTTTACAAGATAGGCTGAATATCAAAAATACCGCGCATAAAGAATGGCTAATTATGCGTCATTTACGTCCACAGCCACGTATTTTACAAGGTCAAGCCCTTAGGAACTTAGCGTCTTCTGCGATTGATATTTCAGACGGTCTAGTCTCTGATCTTAATCATATTTTGAAGGCTAGTGGCTGTGGCGCTCGAATTAATTTGGATGCACTGCCGCAGTCAGAGGCCTTAGTACAGAACTGTAGCGTTGAGCAAAGCCGTTTATGGTCCCTGAGTGGTGGAGAAGACTACGAGTTATGCTTTACTGTACCGGAAATTAATCGCGGGGCATTAGAAATGGCTTTAGCTCATACAGGGTCTGGTTTTACTTGTATTGGGCAAATTAAGCCGCAATCTGAAGGGATCAGCTACTTTTGCAATAACCAAGAAGTTGATGTAAACCTAAAAGGTTTCGATCATTTTGTTTCGGAAGGTGCGTAGCATGGCAAGTTGCCAAGAAAAAGCAGAAGCAAAAAAACGGCTGAATATGCGTAACCCTTGGCATTTGCTAGCAACGGGGTTTGGCAGCGGTTTATCGCCAATTGTACCTGGGACTATGGGGTCCCTTGCGGCAATACCTTTTTGGTTATTGATGGCAAATATGCCAGTGTGGAGCATATGGGTGCTCATTGTGGCGGGCTTTTGGATTGGCTGTCTAATTTGCCAACGTACCTCTGATGATATGAAAATTCATGACCACGGTAGCATCGTGTGGGATGAGTTTATCGGGATGTGGATTACCTTAATGGCAATCCCAGTGGTCGATTATGAATGGGTCATTACCGCATTCTTTATTTTCCGCATTTATGATATGTGGAAGCCATGGCCAATACGTATTTTTGACCGAAAGGTCAGCGGCGGTTTTGGTATCATGATTGATGATATTATTGCGGCGATATTTGCTTATGTGACAATTTGGTTGTTGGTTTGGTATGACATTATGCCATTCTCAACCAATTAAATACGCGTCATATTTCAAATTGTAGGGGTGTTGGCTTCGCTTATTCGCCCTAGTCACATACTGGTGTATGCTCCTAGGGTCTTATTCGCTTGCCGCCTACCTACAATCTGAACTATTTAGCGTATTGGATGTGATTGCTTATCGTAGTAACTTCTTTTACTTCTTTTACTTCTTTTTGCGCCGAATACCCATCACTGAGGTTTGTGCTAGGGTTAATCCTTTGGTTTCTGGCGCAAATAGAATTGAGACAACTAGCCCAAGTAAAGAAACCCCTGCCCCCATCAATACCACCGTGCTAACACCGTATTTTGTGATAAAAATCGGTAGTGCCCATGTGGAAAAAATGGTTCCGATACGGCTGATGGACATAATGACCCCAACAGCGGATGCGCGAATATCTGTTGGAAATAACTCATTAGGGTAGAGCCACTGTAAAATCCCTGGGCCCCCAGAGAAGAATGCATAAATACCAAACATGATAATGACGAGGCAGATACCAAGGTTAGAAAATAACCCGAGTATAGTTAGCGCTGCAGTCATTAGGGCAAAGCTACCAATTAGCAGTGGTCGTCTTCCCATTTTATTTAGCCAGTACATCGCTGGTAAGCAACCTAACATAAAAAATAAGCTAATAACTACGTTGCCTAAAGCCGCATTTTTACCTTGATCCCAACCTAATTGCCCAACAATTTGTGGGCCAAAAGTATAGATGGCAAACATTGGGATCACTTGGCAGGTCCAAATAATCGCAGTAAATAATACGAAAGAAAAATGTCGTTTATTAAACAGTTGATGAAAATGTGTTTTTTTCGCTTCCTCAGCTTCAAAAACCACAGGTTGGCCAAACAGTTTTTCCATCATTTTTTCACATTCTTGAATACGTCCTTTGCGGATTAACCAAAGAGGCGATTCAGGTAGATCAAAACGGCCAATTAAAATAACGATACATGGAATGACGGCACTGCCTAGCATCCAGCGCCAACCATCTTGAACATCATAAAGCATATAGCCAACAAGATTGGCACAAGTTGCGCCAACGTACCACATGGCTGCAATAAACCCGACCGCAAACGCACGCTGTTTGGTATTGGAAAATTCGGTGATCATCGAGGTTGCGATGGGATAATCAGCACCAATGACAATGCCAATTAAAAAACGCATTATTAGTAGTTCTAAAGGGGTTGAAACAAACATAGTTGCAACAGAGATTGCCCCTATAGCCACTATATCGATTAAGAACATTTTGCGGCGACCGACTTGGTCGCAAATGTAGCCAAACAGTGAGGTACCAATGAATAAACCCGCAAGCGTTGCGGCACCTAGTAAGCCAATCCATTCACTGTTTAAACTTAATATTGGAGTGAGTTGCTCTAAAGCGACGCCGATCAGGACTAAAACATAACCGTCCAGAAAAGGCCCACCACTCCCCCAGAGCATGATCCGCCGATGAACGGAAGAAAATTGGACATCGTCAAAACTTCTTGGTTTCATTGTGCATCCCAGTGTCAGCGCAAATATGCGCTTAAAAACCCTAAAAGTTAATGGCTTTTAGGGTTATGCTAATTAAATTAGCCGTAACGAAATTCAATGCCGAATGTGCCGCGTGGGTATTCCCATTTTTCTAATGCACCATCTAAGCCTAGGATACGGCAGGTTCCGCATTCAAGGCAGCCGGCATAATCAAAACGTACGGAGCCATCTTCTTGTTTTTTATATAAGCCAGCAGGGCAGGCTTTGGTTAATATTTCGAGCACTTTCATATCCGGGTGCTCTTTGATAACAATATGTGGATTTTCTTCATCGACATTAAATTTATTAATGCCTAACTTGACATCAACATTGACTGGATCACTCATATTGCCCTCACTCCTTTAATTCCATCCTTGATTAAATTGATGAAGCCGACTTTTTTTGCCTCTTGTAGCATAGTCTTACGCAGTGGCACAGGTGCTTCATCTGAAATAGTGAAGAGTTTTTTAGCAATACCGACAGCCATTTCTGGATAAGCGGAAAACATGCGTGGGTTATCTAAAAACTCAGGCATTTTTTGGTACATTTTCATATCACGAAGAGGGCCTTCGTTGAGTAATTTGAGGTACTCACTGAGTCCTTGTTTACTAAAGTCCTCTTTTTTCATAGCGTTAATTACTGCATTTGCCGCGGCTTCACCCGAAGCAACGGCTAAGTCCATTCCGCGGATGGTAAAGCCTAAATTCATACACATCCCAGCTGCATCCCCTGCGATTAGCACACCATCACGGACCAACTCTGATTGCATTTTCAAGCCCGCTTCTGGGACAACGTGAGCGGCATATTCAATCATTTTGCCCCCTTCAATTAATGGGGCGACCGCTGGGTGGTGTTTAAAATCTTCGAGCATTTGTGGAACCGATTTTTTGGCATCTTTAATATGATGTAAGCCACAAACTAAACCTAAAGAAATAGTATCTTCATTGGTATAAAGGAAGCCTCCCCCCATTAAGCCATCGGTAGGAGCCCCCGCAAATAGCCATGCAACCCCTTCTTTTTCCTTAAGATTAAATCGGTTAGCTAAAATATCTTTTGGCAATTCAATTAATTCTTTTACCCCAACAGCGACATGCTCAGCATTCACTCGTTTGGTCATTCCTAGTTGTTCAGCCAGTATGGAGTTCACACCATCAGCGAGGATCACCACTTTGGCTTCTAGCACATCACCATCGGCTTCAACACCTACAACTTTGCCATCCCGTTCCACTAACTTATCAACGCGAATACCTGTAATACATTGTGCGCCGGCATTTTCAGCTTGTTCGACTAACCACGGGTCAAGCTTGCCTCTCAGCACTGACCAAGAGGTTTCTTCTGGGGGTTGCTCTGCTCCATTTTGGAAATCGACTGTTACTGCACCTGTTTCTGTCATAAATGACAGCTTTTCACGCGTGATCATACGTTCAATAGGGGCATTTTGGGTAAATTCAGGAATGATACGCTCTAAGCTATGAGCATACATGCGGCCACCAGTGACGTTTTTACCGCCTGCGTAGTTTCCCCTTTCGATTAGGAGAACTTGCGCACCTTCACGGGCAAGCACCAATGCAGCCACTGAACCAGCTAGACCCGCGCCTACAATGATTGCATCAAATATATCATCGGACATAGTTTCTCCAAAGGTCACTGAAACAGTGAGGAAAACCCCACTGCTATTGAATTTATTTAGCCAGTTGTTGCGTTAAAACCGGTAAAATTTTGAACAGGTCGCCAACGATCCCATAGTCTGCAAATTGGAAAATAGGGGCGTTTTTGTCTTTATTAATGGCGACGATAGTTTGTGCGCCGTTTGCGCCAACCATATGCTGAATTTGACCAGAAATTCCTACTGCGAGATATAACTCAGGTTTCAGCATCAGGTTGGAAATACCAACGTAGCGCTCATGCTCCATCCATTTTTCGTTTTCAGCGACAGGGCGAGAACAGGCAATTTCAGCGCCGATGGTATCAGCGAGTTTTTTCGCGATAGCGATATTTTTTTGGCTTCCAATCCCCCGACCTACACTGACCACTAGACGTGCTTTATCTAGTTCAACGGAGTTACCTGCTTTTTTCTGAATCGAGGTACGTACAATAGATTGTTTTGGTTCGACCCATGGTGCAGTTTGAGCAGTACCGCTGAGTGATGCATTATTTTGCGCAGCTTCAAACGTGCCGGTGGTGAGTGTAGCGACTGAAAATGAACTGTTTAAGGTTTCTTGGCCAAAGGCTAACCCACCATAAACCATATGTTTTATTACAGGTTTTCCTGATTCTACTGTCACAGTTGCCGCATCGTTAGACACAGCAGCTTGCAGTCTTGCACCTAAGCGTGCAGCCAGTAATTTACCTCTACGGGTATTAGGTAGCAGTAATAGCCCGTTATCGCCATGCTGTTTAATTGTCGTGACAATGGTATCAGCATAGTCTTCGATGATACGGTCGTCAGGCTTACCAGACAGTTGAAAAACGTGGGTTGCGCCAAGTTGAAAGGCTTGTGAGCTTTGTGCGTCATCTAACGTTAATACATTGACTTGTTCGCCGAGAGTGAGGGCCCCACCGATAAGTTCAGGTAAACGGGAAGTCATATCACTAAATACCCAAACGGTTGATAATTTGCTCATAACTCCTCCGATTAAATGATTTTTCTTAAATGTTCAGCAAATTGTGCAATTTGCTCTTCGCCATCACCTTCAATGATGATGCGTTGACGAACTTTTTGCTTAGGTGCCGCGATAGATTGTGCGGATAATGCTGTAACGTTATCCAAGCCAATATCGGTTATTGCCCAAGCTTGAACGGGTTTTTTAGCGGCACCTAAAATGGCTTTCATTGATGGGATGACAGGGACATTAATATCGGAGGTCACTGCGATAATGGCAGGTAACGAAATGGACAATGTTTCAATTTCATCTTCTAATTCGCGTTCTACAATGAGCGTATCCGGTGTGATGGAGACAATTTTCTTTATGCCATTGATAGCGTGAACTTGCAGGGTTTCACCCATTAAGATACTAACTTGTTGAGCGTTTAAGTCTGCGGAACCATCACCACAGATAATTAAATCAAAACCAACTTTTTGAGCCGCAGAACTTAAGGCAAGTGCAGTTTGATGTGGTAAGGCGTGTTCGAGTTTATCGTCAATAACGACAACAAGTTCATCTGGACCACGAGATAATACATCTTTACGTGCTTTCATATTGGTTAGTGCTTTACCACCAACACTTAACGCAATAACTTTACTATCTGCTTGTTGCGCTTTAATTTGGTTAGCTGCTTCAATCGCATTTAAATCATATTGACTAATTTTGGTATCTGCACGTGAAAAATCTAAAGAACCATCTGAGCTATTTACAATAATATCTTGTTCATCGGGAACAGATTTATAGCATGTAATAATATTCATTACATCTCCTAAAATATAATTAATAAATATGATCCGTTTTTGTTTCGGATTATATAATTATCATGAACTGGATATTTAAAAATAAAACCTAAGTCACCAATATTGAAAACCTTGAATTAAAGTCGGTTTAAATATTCATACTGATACACTACTCACCAATACTGTAAAAATCATCAACTTATCAATGTAATGTTCAATATTGTTATGCTAATCACCAATACTGAAGGTATTTAATAACATTAATATTACAAGATAATTTATCTATATGTATTTATTGATTATTTTAATTATTAAAGCGTCAGATATTAGTAACAAATATTTATCACGAATAATATTGTGACCTTAATAACAGAATTGTTAATGGGGACTCGACATGATTTGAATAGTGATTGGATTAATACTTAATTAAATTTATTGAGTTTAGTAATAAATAAGTGAGATGAGGTGTTGAGACTAATATCTATTTAAAAGCTTATATATTAAATAATAAATTGGGATCGAACTATGAGCAAAGAAAATAAAAAGGGTGGAATAGAACCAAAAGTTTTTTTTCCGCCATTGATCATTGTTGGACTATTGTGTTGGTTAACCGTCCGTGACCTTGATGCTTCTAACGAAGTTATCAATCAAGTATTCAGCTATGTCACTAATGTATGGGGCTGGGCATTTGAGTGGTACATGGTGATAATGTTTGGTGGCTGGTTTTGGTTAATATTGGGTCCTTACGCCAAAAAGCGTTTGGGGGATGAAAAACCTGAATTTAGCCGCGCGAGCTGGATTTTTATGATGTTCGCCTCCTGTACCTCTGCTGCGGTACTATTTTGGGGTTCTATTGAAATCTATTATTACGTCTCTGCACCTCCTTTTGGTTTTGAAGCCTATTCAACAGAGGCCAAAAATATTGGGCTTGCATACAGTTTATTCCACTGGGGACCACTACCATGGGCAACCTATAGTTTCTTATCTGTTGCATTCGGTTATTTTTTCTTTGTTCGCAAAATGGATGTTATCCGCCCAAGTAGCACCCTTGTCCCATTAGTGGGTCAAAAACATGTAAATGGCTGGTTCGGTACCATCGTTGATAATTTTTACTTGGTCGCTTTGATATTAGCCATGGGGACCAGCTTAGGGTTAGCTACACCACTCGTTACTGAGTGTATTCAATACTTATTTGGTATTCCTCATACCTTACAACTTGATGCCATCATTATCTTCTGCTGGATCATCCTAAATGCAATCTGCGTGGCTTTTGGTTTGCAAAAAGGGGTGAAAATTGCCAGTGACGTCCGTAGTTACTTGAGTTTCTTGATGCTGGGATGGGTATTTATTGTTGGCGGCGCCAGCTTCATTGTGAACTATTTCACCGATTCTATCGGGGTTTTAATGATGTATATGCCACGCATGCTGTTTTATACAGATGCAGTGGGTAAAGGCGGTTTCCCACAAGGTTGGACCGTATTCTATTGGGCGTGGTGGGTAATCTATGCCATCCAAATGTGTATTTTCCTCGCCCGTATCTCTAAAGGCCGTACTGTCCGTGAGCTGTGTATCGGCATGGTAGCAGGCTTGACGGCAGGGACAACGTTAATTTGGACCATCCTAGGCAGTAATACATTACAACTCGTTGACCAAAATATTATTAACATTCCAAAGCTGATTGAAGAATTCGGCGTTGCACGCGCCATTATTGAAACATGGGCAGCCTTACCTTTGAGCACTGCAACAATTTGGGGCTTCTTCATCCTCTGCTTTATCGCCACCGTCACACTCATCAACGCTTGTTCATACACTCTCGCTATGTCGACTTGTCGCGCAGTGAAAGATGGCGATGAGCCACCGTTATTGGTGCGTATCGGTTGGTCTGTTTTAGTCGGTGTTATCGGTATCGTATTACTGGCTCTAGGCGGATTGAAACCGATTCAAACAGCGATAATTGCCGGAGGATGCCCACTTTTTTTCGTCAACATTATGGTAACGCTCTCCTTTATTAAAGATGCAAAAGTGCATTGGAAAAATGATTAATTTATTCAGAAACAACATTTAAGAGGTTATTAATATGGATTTTAGATTGAATGATGAGCAGGAGCTGTTTGTCGCAGGGATCCGTGAGCTGATGGCCAGTGAAAACTGGGAAAGCTATTTTGCACAATGCGACCGCGACAGTATGTATCCTGAACGTTTTGTTAAAGCCTTGGCGGACATGGAAATTGATAACCTGTTGATCCCAGAAGAGCATGGCGGTTTAAACGCTGGGTTTATTACAGTCGCTGCGGTATGGATGGAGCTGGGTCGCCTTGGCGCACCAACGTATGTGTTGTACCAATTACCGGGGGGGTTTAATACCGTACTCAGAGAAGGGACCCAAGAACAAATTGATAAAATTATGGCATTTCGCGGTACAGGTAAACAAATGTGGAATTCTGCGATTACGGAGCCCGGCGCGGGTTCTGATGTAGGGAGTTTACAAACAACTTACCAACGCCGTAATGGCAAAGTTTATCTCAATGGTAGCAAATGTTTTATCACCAGTAGTGCTTACACACCATACATTGTGGTGATGAGTCGTGATGCAGATTCTCCTGATAAACCTGTTTTCACCGAGTGGTTTTTAGATATGAGCAAACCCGGTATCAAGGTCAATAAACTTGAGAAACTGGGCCTACGTATGGATAGCTGCTGCGAAATTACCTTTGATAACGTTGAACTGGATGAAAAAGATATGTTTGGCCGTGAAGGTAACGGCTTTAACCGTGTGAAAGAAGAGTTTGACCATGAGCGTTTCTTAGTCGCATTGACTAACTATGGAACTGCAATGTGTGCATTTGAAGATGCAGCCCGTTACGCCAATCAACGTGTTCAGTTTGGTGAAGCAATTGGCCGTTATCAATTAATTCAAGAAAAATTTGCACATATGGCGATCAAGCTCAATTCAATGCGTAACATGTTATATGAAACTGCTTGGAAGAGTGACAACGGATTGATTACCTCAGGTGATGCAGCAATGTGTAAATACTTCTGTGCGAATGCGGCATTTGAAGTCGTAGACTCTGCGATGCAGGTACTGGGTGGTGTAGGTATTGCTGGTGAGCATCGAATCGCACGTTTCTGGCGTGACTTGCGTGTAGACCGTGTATCTGGTGGTTCAGATGAAATGCAAATACTGACATTAGGCCGCAGTGTACTGAAACAGTACCGCTAATAGCTGAATGTTTATTGGTTGGCTTTTTAAGAAGGCCAGCCAAATTTAACAGGAGATTAGAACATGGCAGAGCATTTACCAATGCCAGAATTTGGCCCATTAGCAGGGGTCAGAGTGGTGTTTTCAGGGATTGAAATAGCCGGTCCATTTGCAGGGCAAATGTTTGCAGAATGGGGCGCGGAAGTGATTTGGATAGAGAACGTAGCTTGGGCAGACACTATCCGTGTTCAACCCAATTACCCACAGCTATCAAGGCGTAATTTACGCGCATTATCATTGAATATCTTTAAGGATGAAGGGCGTGAGGCATTTCTAAAATTAATGGAAACAACTGATATATTCATTGAGGCGAGTAAAGGACCTGCATTTGCCCGTAGAGGGATCACCGATGAAGTACTTTGGCAACATAACCCAAAACTGGTTATCGCCCATTTATCAGGCTTTGGGCAATACGGTGACCCTCAATACACTAACCTAGCTGCCTACAATACTATTGCACAGGCTTTTAGTGGTTATCTTATCCAAAATGGTGATAAAGACCAGCCAATGCCAGCCTTTCCTTATACTGCTGATTATTTTTCAGGCATGACAGCTACAACAGCGGCTCTAGCTGCATTGTATAAAGCCCGTGAAACGGGGAAAGGGGAAAGTATTGATATTGCCATGTATGAAGTCATGCTACGAATGGGGCAATACTTCATGATGGATTACTTCAATGGTGGTGAAATCTGCCCGCGGATGACCAAGGGGAAAGACCCCTATTACGCAGGTTGCGGCCTTTATAGTTGTAATGATGGCTATATTGTGATGGAAATCGTCGGTATCACACAAATCCAAGAAATATTTAAAGATATTGGCCTTGCTCATCTTCTTGGTACACCAGAAATACCGGAAGGCACACAGCTTATTCATCGTATTGAGTGCCCCTATGGGCCTTTAATGGAAGAAAAACTTGATGAATGGTTAGGTGCTCGCTCAATTGATGAGGTGCTAGCGAGATTAGCCGAACTCAACATTGCAAGCGCCAAAGTTTTAACTATTCCTGAATTAGAAACCAACCCACAATATCTGGCTCGTGAGTCGATCACCAGTTGGCAGACTATGGATGGAAAAACCTGTCGAGGCCCAAATGTGATGCCAAAATTCAAAAATAATCCAGGGCAAATTTGGCGTGGTATGCCATCACATGGCATGGATACGACAGAGATACTAAAAAATATTGGATATAGCGAAATTGATATTCGGGGGTTAGTCGACAAAGGATTAGCCAAAATAGTTGATTAATTGAATGGGTAGTCAGGTCAATTAATCCAACTGGCCTGATATTCATTAGGGAAATGATGGGAAACAATTAATGGATGTAATCGGTAAACAAAATTTGCGCCAAATGTGGGATGACCTAGCGTTGACCCATCGGGATAATAAGGCGCTTATCTTTGAATCCTGCGATGGAAATATTCGTGAATTCAGTTATATAGAAATGAATCAGCAAATTAATCGCACAGCAAATCTCTTTTTAGATTATGGAATACAAAAAGGGGATAAGGTTGCTTTACATTTAGATAATTGCCCAGAGTTTTTCTTTTGCTGGTTTGGCTTGGCGAAAATTGGGGCGATTATGGTCCCAGTTAACGCACGCTATAAATACCATGAAGCCGCTTGGATTATGCAAAACTGCCAACCTCGTATGGTGGTCACTTGTGCGTCTTTTTTAGATATTTATCAACGTGTACTTGATGATAAAAGTACCAGCCTTGAGCACATTTTTTTAATTTCAGATATGTCGTTTAAACCGCAGGAAGGCATTTCAAACTTTTTGCTTGAACAAGCACAAAAACCGACAGAGTTAACCCAACTTATTGAGCTTAGTGTGGGTGATACTGCGGAAATTTTATTTACCTCAGGTACCACTTCCAAACCGAAAGGGGTGGTTATTACCCATTACAACTTACGCTTTGCGGGTTATTACTCTTCTTGGCAGAACACGTTACGTTCCGACGATATTTACCTTACGGTAATGCCAGTCTTTCATATCGATTGCCAATGTACAGCATCGATGGCGGCATTTTCAGTGGGTGCAACATTTGTCTTACTTGAGAGATACAGCGCGAGACGTTTCTGGCAGCAAGTTGTGAGGCACCAAGCCACTGTTGTTGAGCTGATCCCCATGATGATCCGTACGCTTTTAAGCCAGCCGCTGGCGGATAATGAAAAAGACCATTGCTTACGTGAAGCCATGTTTTACCTCAACTTGAGTGATGAGGAAAAAGAGCAGTTTATGGCTCGATTTGCTGTGAAAAGTTTTCTGACTTCTTATGGCATGACGGAAACTATTGTGGGGCTAATTGGGGATAGACCTGGTGATATCCGCCGTTGGCCATCCATTGGTCGTCCTGGTTTTTGCTATAAAGCGCAAATTAGGGATAAAACCAATCAACCTGTTGCCACTGGGGTGATTGGTGAGCTTTGTGTGAAGGGAGAACGAGGTAAAACTTTATTTAAAGAGTATTACAACAACCCTGAAGCCACAGAAAAAACATTTGATGAGCAAAATTGGATGCACACAGGCGACTATGCATACCAAGATGAAGATGGATTTTTCTATTTTGTGGAC
Source organism: Providencia sp. NPDC089933 (assembly GCF_049545585.1). Lineage (NCBI taxonomy): Bacteria > Pseudomonadati > Pseudomonadota > Gammaproteobacteria > Enterobacterales > Morganellaceae > Providencia > Providencia sp. NPDC089933. The sequence continues at coordinate 233,241 of NZ_JBMWDT010000003.1, read as the reverse complement.
AGAAGCATCAATATGATCAAACGAGGCGGTGAGAACGTCTCATGTAGTGAAATTGAAAATATTATTGCTTCACATCCTTTGATTGTTGACGTGGCGGTGATTGGTGTTGCTGATGAGATCCGTGATGAAGCGATTAAAGCCTTTATTGTGTTAGAAGAGGGTGAAACATTAACTCAGGAAGAGTTTTTCGCTTTTTGTGAAAAGCAAATGGCGAAATTTAAAGTGCCATCATGGGTTGAGGTACGTAAGGATTTACCGCGTAACTGTTCTGGAAAAGTGCTGAAAAAACATCTGCAATAATCGAATAACTCTATTAATTACGCGAACGTTTTGGCTGCAACTTTCTGTAGGCAAAATGGTAGCGCATGATGACTAAAGGATTGCACTATGAGCGAATCATTAAAAATTACCCGTAATGGCTCCATTTTGGAAATCGTACTTGATAGACCTAAAGCAAATGCGATAGATGCAAAAACCAGTTTTAAAATGGGGGAAGTTTTCCTTAATTTCCGCGATGATCCTTCGCTGCGTGTCGCCATTATAACAGGAGCAGGAGAGCGATTTTTCTCTGCGGGTTGGGACTTAAAATCTGCGGCAGAAGGTGAAGCACCTGATGCCGACTTTGGTCCCGGTGGCTTCGCCGGACTCACTGAAATTTTCAATTTAAACAAACCAGTGATTGCTGCTGTTAATGGTTATGCGTTTGGTGGAGGCTTTGAACTAGCTTTAGCGGCAGATATGATCATTTGCTCTGAAAATGCCAGTTTTGCCTTACCAGAGGCCCAACTTGGTATTGTGCCTGATAGCGGCGGTGTCTTGCGTTTACCTAAAATCTTACCAGCACCGATCGTGAATGAAATGGTGATGACGGGAAGGCGTATGGATGCTCAGGAAGCATTACGCTGGGGGATCGCTAATGAAGTAGTACCAATGGAAAGTTTAATGGAAAAAGCACGTGAACTCGCAGAAAAAATCACTCAAAGTGCACCACTTGCGGTTGCGGCCTTGAAAGAAATTTTTCGCGCAACCGGAGAGCTTACTGTTGAAGAGGGTTATAAGCTTATGCGCAGCGGTGTGCTGACAAACTACCCCGCGGTTTTACACTCCGAAGATGCAACAGAAGGTCCTCTGGCGTTTGCCGAAAAACGTTCACCAAGTTGGAAAGGGCGCTAGTTCATTTAGCAAAGAGGTGAATTTTGAGTTTTTACGCTTTTGAAGGGGTGATCCCAGTTGTTCACCCTACCGCATATGTACACCCATCAGCGACGGTGATTGGTGATGTGATTATCGGTGAAGGGGTATTTGTTGGGCCTAACGCTTCTTTACGTGGAGACTATGGCCGTTTGATCATAGAAAAAGGCGCCAATATTCAGGATTGTTGCATTATGCATGGTTATAGCGATGTCGAAACCATTGTCCACGAGTGTGGGCATATAGGCCACGGAGCTATTTTGCATGGATGTATTATTGGTCGTGATGCATTAGTGGGAATGAACAGTGTGATTATGGATGGAGCCCTGGTTGGTGAACAAAGTATTGTTGCGGCGATGAGCTTTGTTAAAGCTGGGTTTCAAGGCGAACCTCGCCAATTACTGGTTGGCAGCCTGCACGTTTTGCTCGTCATATTCGTGAGGAGGAATTGCATTGGAAGCAGCTCAATACGAAAGAATATCAAGACTTAGCCATTCGATACCGACAAGGATTACATGAAACGTTACCCTTGATAGAAATAGAGTTGAATAGGCCAAGGCTCATGGGGACAACGGATGTCAAACCTAAAGGCCAGTAATTAATCTTTGAACGCCCAGTTAAAAGCTGGGCGTTTTCATTATCGACAGTGATTATTATGAAAAAATGAGGTTAGTTATTTTTTTGCTGTTCAGCTTTTTAAAACCACTCTATTGCCTTAACATAGTCTTGCTTGGAGCCAGAACTGTTGAAATACATGATCGCGAGTTGATTTTGAGCCTCAATATTGCCTTGTTCTGCTAATATTTTTGTTTGCTCAAAGTTATCATTATTTAACTCTGGGTTTGAATATGCATGGCTTGCCGTTATTAACAATAGCGCGATTAGAAATAATTTATTTTTCATATTAATTATAGGTGATAAATAGCGTCCATTTTCTGCTATGAAAGTTAAGTTTTCTTAGCAACCTTTTAACCTAAACCAATATTCAGTAAATATTTCTCCTCTTGGATAGGCAATACTATACAGGCTTATTTTTCCCATAGATGGCTATCATGCCATAAATAATATATTTTTAGAATTATAAAGCTAGCTTTGCATCTCATTTGTTGAGTTGTATAAGTTATTGAAAGTATATGAAGAAAATTAATTTATTGATTTTCGGCTGATAATACAAAGCGGGAAAAATACGCTTTTATCCCGCTTTGTCGACAGCCTTAACGCAGACTTGAGCCCGTGTTTTTTTGATGTGATCATTATGTTAACGGCGTTGTGCCTTTGATAGCATCCATTGCCATTTTTGCTCTCGATTTAATTCACTCGGTGGCATAGATGCCGCTTTCACTGGAGAATCAATAGTGACTTTTTCAGATTGGTGGTTTCTAAGACGTGCATAAAGTTGATTATCAATTTTTGTAACCTTAATCAGCCTTTGGCACTGACAGCCACGACCCGATAATTTATTCGGGATCATTTTAACTTCACATTGAATTTCAGCTACGTCAGATAAAATATAAGAAACAATATTAACCGCATTAGGGTGAGGGATATCAAAATTATTAGATATTTCTCTGGCGGTGATCCAGCGCCCTTGTTTCATTACCCAGTTAGCAATGGATAAATACAAAGGTTCATTAATATATTGTCCACACATAAGCGCTCCCAAATATATTTATTAAAATTGGCTAAATAAAGAGAAACTATATGCAAATTGTAGTTGGAATGCGTTTATTTGTTTCCTGGTTTTTAAATTAAGAAAACAAAATAATTAAATATTAAAGCCTGGTTAAAATTGTTAAAATCATATAGTCGTTATTATTCAGTGTTACGCTTTGAAATATAATAGGAAAAGCTTTATTGCATAATGCAATGAAAAACCAATATAAGTCAGAGCTTAAGTTACACTGTCATACAGTGACATAGTTCATATTAATGGATTTAAAAATAATTTGCATGTTTTTATTTTCAAAATTTACATTCAAGATAAATATTTTGTATATATTCTGTTTTAGAGTGAATAGAATAAATATCATTGTATATAAGTTTATTATGTTTGGTTTTTTTATTTATTATTATGATATAAAAATATAGTTAAGATGTAAAAGCAGGGTTTAAAAGTGTTTTTTTTAAAAGTTGCATTGGAAATGAAATAATAGAGTTAAAGTTAACACTCTATTACTGTGTATATAAAAAGAAAATGAGAGTGATTAACTTTGTTATTTAAAAAGGCATTACATTATCATGGTAATGCCTTTTTTCGTTAACCTATTACTTGGCTAAGTAGGTATTAATTGACTTAATAATACCCGTTGCATCTAACCCGAGCTCAGCGATAAGTTCCTCTTGGCTACCTTGAGAAATAAAATAGTCTGGTAAACCAAGGTTTAAAACAGGAATGATTCTTTTTTCCTGCATTAGGAACTCATTCACACCACTACCCGCACCACCCTTAATTGCATTTTCTTCGAGTGTAACGAGCACATCATGGCTGCTTGCCACCTCAAGGATTAGGGCTTCATCTAATGGTTTAACAAAGCGCATATCAACCACAGTCGCATTTAATTGCTCAGCGGCTTCTAATGCATGACTAAGTAACGTACCAAAACACAAAATAGCAACTTTTTCCCCTTGGCGACGGATAACTCCTTTACCAATTTCTAGTGGAGCTAAAGGCTGTAGCTGTGCACCTGTCCCCGTGCCTCGCGGGTAACGAATAGCACTTGGGCCATCTTGGTAATGGTAGCCAGTATGTAGCATTTGGCGGCATTCGTTTTCATCACTTGGTGCCATGATCACCATAGTAGGGATACAGCGTAGGAATGAAATATCAAATGAACCTTGGTGGGTTTGGCCATCAGCGCCAACAATGCCGGCTCGGTCAATAGCAAACATCACCGGTACTTTTTGGATAGCCACGTCATGGATGACTTGGTCATAACCCCGTTGTAAGAAGGTCGAATAGATAGCGACGATGGGTTTATAGCCCCCAATAGCAAGACCAGCTGCAAAGGTGACAGCATGTTGCTCTGCGATCGCGACATCGAAGTATTGATCAGGGAATTCTTTAGAAAACCGAACCATACCAGAGCCTTCGCGCATAGCTGGCGTAATTGCCATTAGCTTGTCATCATCTTTGGCTTCTTCGCACAGCCAATCCCCAAAGATTTTAGAGAATGTCGGTCCCGTCTCTTTGCTTTTGGGTAAAGTGAATGTGCTTGGGTCAAATTTTGGTACTGCGTGCCAACTGATCGGGTCCTTTTCGGCAGGTTCATAACCACGACCTTTTTTAGTCATGATATGTAAAAACTGTGGGCCTTTTAAATCACGCATGTTTTTTAAGGTTTGAACTAAGGCGACGACGTCATGTCCATCAACAGGGCCAATATAGTTAAAGCCTAATTCTTCAAACATGGTACCGGGAACAACCATACCTTTGATATGTTCTTCGGTCTTTTTCAGCAATTCTTTGATTGGCGGTAAGTTAGAGAAAACTTTTTTCCCACCTTCACGTAATGTGGTGTATAGCTTGCCAGAAAGCAGGTGAGCCAAATGGTTATTTAACGCGCCAACATTTTCGGAGATAGACATTTCATTATCATTTAAGATAACAAGCATATCGGGTGCGGCGTCCCCTGCGTGGTTCATGGCTTCGAATGCCATCCCTGCGGTGATAGCTCCATCACCAATCACACAGACGGTTTTACGGTTTTGCTTTTCTTTTTCTGCCGCAATAGCCATTCCTAAACCCGCACTAATCGATGTGGATGAATGGCCAACACTTAAAATGTCATATTCACTTTCTTCACGCCATGGAAAAGGGTGTAAACCATTTTTTTGACGAATAGTATCAATACGGTCACGACGACCCGTTAAAATTTTATGTGGGTAGGCTTGGTGACCGACATCCCAAACAAGGTTATCAAACGGGGTTTTGTAGACGTAATGTAATGCGACGGTAAGCTCAACTGCACCGAGACCAGAAGCAAAGTGACCACTAGAACGGCCAACGCTACTCAGCAAAAACTGTCTGAGTTCATCACACAGCTTAGGCAAACTTTCTTTGGGCAACAGACGAAGCTCATCTGGTGTCTCTGCCAATGCTAGCGTTGGATATTTAGCGATATCAATACTCATTAGGTACTCACTTATAATTAATAAAAAACCCACATATTGAATACTCGGTACTGAAACAGTTATCTAAGTATTGCGGTGCGTAAATTTATCTACGCATATTGTGGGTGATCCTCATTGATTGCCTTTCTATAACTCGCTTAGTGTAAGCAATAGTCTGTCTGTTTTTTGAGTTATAGAATGTTCTGAAGATTCATCAAGGTAATAAATGCCGTAATTATCGACCTTCTTGTTGCCAAAAGGCAAAGCATATTGTCAGTTTTTACGCTCAATAATGAAATTAGCTAAAGCGCTTAGCATTTCTATATTATACCCATATGACTGGATCGTCTCTAAAGCGCTTATTGCATCATGATATAGCTCACGTGCTTTTTGTTGAGCCGCTTCAAGGCCGAGTAAAGATGGGTAAGTGCTTTTTTCGTGCTCAGCATCAGTCCCTTGGCGCTTACCTGTTACCGTGCTGTCCCCGATAACATCTAGGATATCGTCCTGAACTTGAAAGGCAAGCCCGATGGACTGTGCGTATTTATCTAAAACAGGTAGTAATTGATGCCCTTTTTCGCCAGCGGCATAAGCACCAAGGCGAATAGCTGCACGAATGAGTGCACCAGTTTTATGCAGATGAATACGTTCTAAGGATTCAAGGTCGACGTATTTCCCTTCGGCGTCTAAATCCAGAGCCTGCCCACCACACATCCCAGCAAGGCCACTTGCATAGGATAGCTCGGCTATCATTGCGATACGGTCTTTATCAGCGACATCTGGCATTGGGGCACAAGCAAGTAATTGAAAGGCCAGCGTTTGTAATGCATCTCCCGCCAAGACAGCATTACCCTCACCATATTTTATATGGCAGGTTGGTTGACCTCTGCGTAAATCATCGTCATCCATAGCGGGCAGGTCGTCATGAATTAATGAATAGGCATGGATGCACTCGACAGCGGCAGCTGGTGCATCAAGGTTTTCTTGGTTCACACCAAGCATAGAGCCTACCGCATAAGTTAAAAATGGGCGTAAACGTTTCCCGCCTAATAACGTGCCATATCGCATTGCTCGTGCAAGAGGAAGGTTTGCAAAAGGCATCGCATTTAGGGCATCTAAAAGGTATTGATTGACTCTGTCATAGGTTTGTTTTTGTTGCAGCGTGAAGCTATCTAAATGTTGTTCAGACATAATTTATTCAGTATCAGGTGAAAAATCGGCAAGAGGTTTATTTTCGTCATCACTGAGCAATATTTGTACACGCTGCTCAGCTTGTTGCAGTACTTTTTGACCTTGTTTGGCAATTTGAACGCCACGTTCAAACTCATTCAGAGCGTCTTCTAGAGGGAGGTCACCGGATTCAAGACGAGCGACGATTTGCTCTAGCTCTTGAAGCGAGTTTTCAAAACTAACAGGTGCAACTTGCTGAGATTTTTCTTTAGCCATATTCTTTAGCCACTAATGTTAAATTAGTTAATTCGGGGAATGTTAAATATTTAGCAGACTAACGTAGTCTTGCCATGGTTACAATTTATTATTGGTGTTTTTAGATTCAGTCCGCAAGATAGTGTTATAATACGCCTCTTTATTGACAATTGGTAACCTATACGTGTGTCCTTGTTAAGACACGTTCGTTTGCCCCACAACCATGAACATGCAGCTATTATGAAGTTTATCATTAAGTTATTCCCAGAAATTACCATCAAAAGCCAAACTGTTAGGCTACGTTTCATTAAAATTCTGACTAGCAATATCCGTAACGTGCTAAAACCTCTTGGCGAAGAAATTTCGGTTGTCCGTAATTGGGATAATATTGAAGTGCGTGTGAAAGGGGAAACGAAGCACGACGAAATTTGTGACATGTTAGGTCGTATTCCCGGTATCCACCATATCCTTGAAGTGGAAGAAAAACCGTTTACTAGCCTGCACCATATTTATGAAATGACCCATGAATCTTATGGTGCGTCTCTCGAAAACAAAACTTTTTGTGTTCGGGTGAAACGCCGCGGTAAGCACGAATTTTCATCGATTGAAGCTGAGCGTTACATTGGTGGTGGTTTAAACCAACATATTCCTTCGGCTAAAGTTAAGCTCAAAGACCCAGATACAACCGTGCATTTGGAAATTGAAGATGACAAACTGATTTTAGTTAAATCACGTATTGAAGGTATTGGCGGGTTTCCTATAGGGACGCAAGAAGATGTTTTATCGCTAATTTCCGGTGGGTTTGACTCTGGTGTTTCTAGCTATATGTTGATGCGCCGTGGTTGCCGTGTTCATTACTGCTTTTTTAATTTAGGTGGTGCGGCACATGAAATTGGGGTGAAGCAAATTGCACATTATCTATGGAACCGTTTTGGTAGCTCCCATAAAGTGCGCTTTATTGCTGTAAACTTTGAGCCAGTTGTGGCTGAAATTTTAGAGAAAGTCGATGATGGCCAAATGGGCGTTGTACTTAAACGTATGATGGTGAGAGCTGCGTCTAAAGTTGCGGAGCGTTATGGTGTGCAGGCAATTGTTACGGGTGAAGCGCTTGGTCAAGTGTCTAGCCAAACTTTAACTAACTTGCGTCTTATTGATAATGCTTCTGATACTTTGGTGCTAAGGCCACTGATTTCTCATGACAAAGAACACATAATCAAATTAGCTCGGCAAATTGGGACTGAAGATTTTGCGAAAACCATGCCGGAATATTGTGGTGTGATTTCAAAAAGCCCAACAGTGAAAGCTGTTAAAGCACGAATTGAAGCAGAAGAGGCCAATTTTGATTTTGCTATTTTAGAGTCTGTTGTGGAGCAAGCGCAAAATATCGATATTCGACAAATTGCACAAGAAAGCCTTGAAAAAGTCCCTGAAATTGAAATGGTGAGTGAGCTTTCAATTGAAAATGAAGTGATTTTAGATATTCGTTCAATTGATGAATTTGAAGACAAGCCACTGAATGTAGATGGAATGGAAGTTAAGCACATTCCATTCTATAAATTGAGTACGCAATTTGGTGACTTACCAAAAGATAAAACCTATTTATTATATTGTGACCGTGGGGTAATGAGCCGCTTGCAAGCACTATACCTAAAAGAGCAAGGTTATGAAAATATAAAGGTTTATCGCCCATAACTTAAAACAGGGTGCTTGTATCACCAACGCACAATTAGAGAGAAATGTGGGGGAAATTCCCCCACAAGACTAGTTATCGCAAGATAACGTCGCTTGAACCAGCGTGCTTCCGCTGCTGATACTGAAAGAGCATAGCCTTTCTTGCATTAACAATGAAAAACACAATACCGTAAGACACACGGTAACTAGCCCCAGAAGGGCAATTTTGGCCATTCCTCTTGACTCCTTTTCTAAAAGGAGACAGAATCAAATTGTGAGTTTGGAAACTGCCTCGGATTAAGATTAACATCTAAATTCGGGGCTTTCGTCTTTTTGGCTTTGGCAAATGCTTGAACCAAAATGATCCAAGCACCCACTATGATAATAGCAAAAAAGGGCTATAAACGAAGTCTTTTTACTGATGATTTTATTTGATAATCATTATTATTCAGTGGGTTAATGTTAGCTGATAACCTATTATGCGATGTTATAAATTTCCATTTAATCTTCTAAATAATCGTTGATCCCATTCGGCAAAACTAGCTGGCTGGCAACATTCCCTGCAATTTCACGACCAACTAAGAGTTCGATTAATTTTAAGGCGAAATCAAAAGATGTTGCGGGACCTTGGCTCGTTAGCAAATTAACTCGCTCATCAAAATAAACTCGGCGGTCAACCCATTTATTGGCTGAAATTTTATCTTTCATGGCAGGATAACCCGTCATATTGCCAAGTGGGAATAGTTGATGGTACTCCAATACAATGGCTGGCGCTGCACAAATAGCTGCGACAATTTTGCCATCAAGATGCATGCGGCGAACCTTTTCGACAACCAGAGGGCTATCACGGAAAGTCTCAGCGCCAGCAAGCCCTCCTGGAAGTACGATTGCGTCAAAAGGTTCATCTGCGACTTTAATTAATGGTGTGTCTGCGACAATTTTCATTCCTCTAGAAGCAGTAACCTGTAAGGAGCTATCCTCAGTTACACTGGCTAAAGTAACATTAATACCGGCTCTGACTAATAAATCTGCGCTAGTCACGGTTTCTATTTCTTCACTACCATGAGCGATGCAAATTAGAACGGAAATCGTCATATTGTTGTTCTCTATTTTTGACTAAATGATAAAGGCGGTCATTTTCAGGAGTATTAAGCCCATGAGCTCGCGCTTGTTTGATTAAAAAACCCGTAATGTAATCAATTTCGGTACGGCGGTTATTGCGCACATCTTGCAGCATAGAAGAATAGTTAGCCGAAGTATTATAAATAATGCTGTATATATACTCGGTTAGCTCTGATTTATCGGTATGTAGCCCTTCTGCTTCCATAACAGCGCAGATTTCATCTATGATTTGTGAAATTTGTTTCGGGTAATCAATTAGCTGCCCATTTTTACAGTCATATTCAACCGTAAGCGGGTTAATCACGCAGTTTGCGATAAGTTTGCGCCAACAGGTTGTTTGAATATGGTTATGCCAAGCGACGTCTGGTAAAGCTTCATGTAAAATATCTGCAATTGGGTAGTAAGCTTGTGCTTGTGAATTAATTGCACCGATATGCGTAATACCATGAGCGACATGGAATACTTGGTTATTTTTTTGCCAAGCAGCGTGTGTTGTGACACCCGCTAAAATTGGGTGGCGTATAGGGGCGAGTTCTTCGATTGTTCCCATTCCATTGTGGAGCAATAAAATTGGCGTATTCTCAGGGATATTACCGAGTAAGGGGAGTAGGGCATCGGAAACTTGCCATGCTTTTAAACACACGATAACAAGCTCACTTGTTTGCAGATGGTTAATATTATTGCAAGGAATAAGTTCTCGGAAAGTACGCCCACTGGGGTCATTAACATCGACAAATAAATCAGACTGAGCAACACGTAACCAACCTTGTGTTTCGTGCCCTTGCAAGGTTAGTGAGGAAAGCCACAATTTACCTATTGCACCACAACCAATTAGGGTTATTTTCATTGTTTCCCCTTTCATATCGGATCTCTAACGTCTTATAAGGTAAGGCGGAAGTGATTTTTTCTTAGTATATACTGTTAATACGTTGAGTTGTAGTAAACGAAATCTAGTGGTCCTTGATAACTTGAAGTAGGGGGAGCAAAGACGGTATTATGCGGGCAACCTAAAAAATAATTAGTCGAGGTTTTAGTTATGCCATCGTTTGATATTGTATCTGAAGTTGAAATGAATGAAGTGCGCAACGCAGTGGAAAATGCACAGCGTGAGCTAACAAGCCGTTGGGATTTCAAAAATGTTGAAGCCAGCTTTGAACTAAATGACAAAAATGAGTCAGTGAAAATCACCAGTGAGTCTGATTTCCAAGTACTTCAGTTAGTCGATATTTTAAGAGAAAAAATGGCAAAACGCGGTATTGATGGTGCGGTATTAAATGTACCAGATGATATTGTACATAGCGGGAAAACCTATAGTGTTGAAGTGACATTCAAACAAGGGATAGACGCTGCTATTGCTAAGAAGATAATAAAATTGATCAAAGACAGCAAGCTAAAAGTACAAGCGCAAATTCAAGGCGACCAAGTTCGTGTGACAGGTAAAGCTCGCGATGACTTACAATCGGTTATGGCGCTCGTGCGTGGTGGTAATTTAGGTCAACCTTTCCAGTTTAATAATTTTCGCGATTAATCATTGTGAAACTTACATGTTAAATAGTTAGCCCATTTATTATGGGCTAACTATTTATTGCTTATTGTGAGTTGATAATCGCTTCGAGTTGTTCCCTGTTAATAATCTTTCTATCAACTTTAACGTAAGCACTTAACTCTTCATCTACAACGAGCGCTTCCATGACTCCATTTTGTGCCTGTAATTTTTGCTCAAGAGCGCGACTATCTTCAATGTGTTTTGGTAATTCGATGCGAATACTGCTGACATAAGGCGGTTGTTGCATTGTTAAGCTAATAACAAACCAGATAACCGTTAAAATTAAGCCACCAATAAAGACAGTGCTTGCCCCTTCAAAATTGTATAACCACCCACCGACAATACCACCGATAGCGACACCTAAAAATTGGCTAGTGGAGTAAACACCCATTGCGGTTCCTTTGTAACCAGCGGGAGCTTCCTTACTAATCAGTGATGGTAAAATGGCTTCCATAATATTAAAGGCAATAAAAAACAGTTGGATACCTAAGAAAATAACCCATAAGTGATTACCTGAAAGCCATAATGTCACTTCAGCAGCAGCGAGCAGTACGATGCAAAATAGAAAGACTTGCTTCATCTTGCGGTATTTTTCAGCATAAATAATGAAAGGCAGTACTGTTACAAAGGCAATTAGCATGGTAACTAGGTAGGCTTTCCAATGATCGGGGGCTAAAAAACCAGCTTTTGTCATAATGAGTGGCAAGGCAACAAAACTCGACATTAACAAGGTATGTAAACATAAAATACCTATATTCAATTTCAGTAATTGTGGCTGAGCAAGAACGGTTTTTAAGTTACCTTGAACAAAGGCTGACTCACGGTTTAAAACATGGGTATTGGTGTCTGGAACAACAAAAATAGTGAGTGCGATAGCGCCGACAGCGAGAAGTGCGATCCCCCAGAATAGGCCATTTAACCCAATCATATGGGTAATAATAGGGCCCAAAACTAATGCGATGGCAAATGTTAAGCCAAAGCTAATGCCTAGAAATGCCATAGCCTTGGTTCGATTTTGTTCGCGGGTTAAGTCAGAAAGTAATGCCATTACAGCCGCAGAAATCGCCCCAGCTCCCTGAAGGGCCCGACCGATGATAATTCCCCAAATAGAATCACTTAATGCAGCAATAATGCTACCGAGAATAAAGATCACTAACCCAATAATAATGAGTGGCTTACGGCCTATTTTGTCTGACATTAAGCCAAAAGGAACTTGGAAAATGGCTTGGCTAAGGCCGTAAATACCGATAGCAACACCAACTAAAAATTCGCTAGCGCCCTGTAAATGCATCCCATAGCTGGTCAAAATGGGTAAAACCATAAACATTCCAAGCATGCGCAAGGAAAAAACAGAACCTAACCCCCAAGTGGATCTAAGCTCTGTGGATGTCATTTTATTATCATTCATTTTTATTCTTCATATTTCGTGCTGTAGCGGTGTTGGCTTCTCTCGGCTCCTTAGGTCACATACTGATGTATGCTCCCTAAGATATCCTCGTTTGCCGCCTTGCTACAACACGAACTATTTTGAATAAAAAAGTGATGTTGTAGCAAAATAATTTAAACCAAACTATCAGTATGTTAGCTGTAGCGGTGTTGGCTTTTCTCGGCTTCTTAGGTCACATACTGATGTATGCTCCCTAAGATATCCTCGTTTGCCGCCTTGCTACAACACGAACTATTTTGAATAAAAAAGTGATGTTGTAGCAAAATAATTTAAACCAAACTATCAGTATGTTAGCTGTAGCGGTGTTGGCTTTTCTCGGCTTCTTAGGTCACATACTGATGTATGCTCCCTAAGATATCCTCGTTTGCCGCCTTGCTACAACACGAACTATTTTGAATAAAAAAGTGATGTTGTAGC
>NZ_JBMWDT010000003.1:145004-220212 GCF_049545585.1 Providencia sp. NPDC089933 | reverse complement strand
CTTAGGTCACATACTGATGTATGCTCCCTAAGATATCCTCGTTTGCCGCCTTGCTACAACACGAACTATTTTGAATAAAAAAGTGATGTTGTAGCAAAATAATTTAAACCAAACTATCAGTATGTTAGCTGTAGCGGTGTTGACTTCTCTCGGCTCCTTAGGTCACATACTGATGTATGCTCCCTAAGATATCCTCGTTTGCCGCCTTGCTACAACACGAACTATTTTGAATAAAAAAGTGATGTTGTAGCAAAATAATTTAAACCAAACTATCAGTATGTTAGCTGTAGCGGTGTTGGCTTCTCTCGGCTCCTTAGGTCACATACTGATGTATGCTCCCTAAGATATCCTCGTTTGCCGCCTTGCTACAACACGAACTATTTTGAATAAAAAAGTGATGTTGTAGCAAAATAATTTAAACCAAACTATCAGTATGTTAGCTGTAGCGGTGTTGGCTTTTCTCGGCTCCTTAGGTCACATACTGATGTATGCTCCCTAAGATATCCTCGTTTGCCGCCTTGCAATAATATTCTTCATATTTCGAGTTGTAGCGGTGCTGGCATCTCTTAGCTACCTAGGTCACATATTGATGTACGTTCTCAAGGATATCTTCGTTTGTCGCTTTTCTATAATTCAATCTATTTTGAATCTTTATAAGTAGAACTGATATTTTTAATGTATAAAATCAATGGATTATAGCTTTTAATAGTGCGTTTTATATCTAGCTTATAATAGCAAGGGGCTATTTAACCATAAAATTGCGTCATAAGGGTAGGCAGAATAAGTAAAAATGGGTCATTAACGCAAGGAATGGTAAATGAAAACGGCGGGGGAAACCCCGCCGTTTAGGCATAGTTATCATCAGTAACTAGAAAAGTTATCTGACGAGAGCTATAACAGTATCGCTTGAAACAATAGGATCAACAGACATCATCACGCTCAATGAGGTTATAGCTACGATTGAGAAGATGAATAATTTTCTAGCCCAAACACGGTCGTCATTTTCGGTTTTAAAACCGGAAATAGCCATACCGAGCCACCACAGGCTAACTGCTGCACCTACGATTAAATACTTATAGCCCGCATATCCACTGATAGCTAACATTAGTGTTGCGACCATGAATGCTAGGATATATAGGAAAATATGTGTCTTAGCGACAGATATTCCCTTGATAACCGGTAACACAGGAATGTTTGCGGCTTTATAATCCTTGAAGCGGAAAATAGCAATGGCATAAGAGTGAGGCATCTGCCACAAGCTGAAAATTAATAGCAGGATCAATGCACCTGTATCAAATTCATTTGTGACAGCGCAGTAGCCGATAACTGGTGGTGCTGCACCAGATAGACTACCAATCAACGTGCCATAAACTGATTTACGTTTCATATAGAGGCTATAAACGCCTACATAAACAATGAAACCGATAACTGCAAGTAGCATTGCCAAAGCATTGGCTGCTACAAGTAGTAGCAGCATACCCGCAATACCTAATACAGTTGCGTAAATCAGGCTAACTTTCGGGTCAATCAGCCCTTTAACTAACGGGCGATTCTTTGTTCTTTCCATGATACGGTCGATATCACGGTCGATGTAGTTGTTAAAAACACAACCAGAAGCCACGACCAGTGATACACCCAGCAAAGTCGCAACGAACAGCGGGTAATCTATCGAGCCTTTAGAGGCTAATAAAAAACCGCCGATCACAGAAATCAAGTTTCCGAATATAATTCCTGGTTTGGTCACTTGCAGGTATTGCTTAAACATATCGGCAACTCTTTAGTCGAGCATCATATTGATGTTCAGGTTGTACATAATCCACAGCGAGCCGACAACAACAATGCCGACAATTAGCATGGTGAACAGAAATGCAACCAGGTTCCAACGCTCATCTGATGAGGTATTCATATGTAAGAAACATACTAAGTGAACCAGTATTTGCACAACTGCCATGCCAACAACAGTCCAGAGGATTGTTGATGTTGACGCCGTGCCTTCCATCACCATCCAGAACGGAATGACGGTCAGGATAACTGATAGAATAAAGCCAATCAGGTATGTTTTAACGCTACCGTGGCTTGCTCCAGTGTGAGCATCTTTTGCATGACTCATTTAAATAGCCCCCAGAAGATAAACAACGGTAAATACACAAATCCAAACCACGTCTAAGAAGTGCCAGAACAGGCTTAGACAATTCAAACGTGTTTTGTTTACATCAGTCAGTCCACGACGAGTAACTTGGATCATCATGATAATAATCCAAATGAGACCCGCAGTTACGTGTAAACCATGCGTTGCAACTAGTGCAAAGAAGCCAGATAAGAAACCGCTACGGTCAGGACCAAAACCTTCAGCAATCAGCTCATGGAATTCATAAACTTCCATGATAACGAAGCCAAGGCCTAACAAAAACGTTGCAAACAGCCATAAGTTAACGGCAGCAATCTTACCTTTATGCATCGCAATCATTGCGAAGCCATAAGTGATACTACTTACCAAGAGTAAGAAAGTTTCGCCTAATACGAACTTCAGACTGAAGATATCTTTACCAGCTGGACCGCCAGCAGTTCCATCGGCCAAAACAACATAGGTAGCAAACAAACAAGCAAACAGAATCAAGTCGCTCATGATATAGAGCCAGAAACCGAATACTTTTGTTCCACCTGCATCGTGGTGCCCATGCTCAGCATGGGCGATATTTTGGTTAGTCATTGTATTAGTTGACATCGTTCACACCTGCCTTACGTAATTCTTCAAAGTGCTTATTCTCGATTTCTTCGATTTCAGCCACAGGTACGTAGTAATCAACATCTTCGTCGAAGCTTTTTGCAATCCAAGTTACGATCATTCCACCGAAACCAATGATTGCCATCCACCAGATGTGCCAAATCATTGCGAAACCTAAAATCAAGCTAAATGCGGCGATAATAACGCCTGCGCCTGTATTTTTCGGCATATGAATTTCTTCATATGAAGTTGGTTTCTTATGAGCAAGACCTTTTTCTTTTAGATCCCACCAAGCATCACGAGTTTGAACATGTGGCTCAATCGCGAAGTTATAGAATGGTGGTGGAGAAGAGGTTGCCCACTCAAGAGTACGTCCACCCCATGGGTCACCAGTTAGATCACGGTTTTCATGGCGGTCACGGATACTCACAATGATTTGGATAACTTGACATGCAATACCGAGTGCGATTAAAGCAGCACCGCCTGCGGCAACGACTAACATTGTATGATAAGTCGGGTCAATATTCTGGCTTAAGCGACGGGTCATACCCATAAAGCCCAGAATGTATAACGGCATAAAGGCTAAGAAGAAACCGATGATCCAGAACCAGAAGGCACGAACACCCCATTTCTCATTCAGCGTGAAGCCGTAAGCTTTCGGGAACCAGTAAGTCATACCTGCGAAGCACCCGAATACTACACCACCAATGATAACGTTATGGAAGTGGGCAATCAGGAATAAGCTGTTGTGCAGAACGAAGTTTGCACCAGGTACGGCTAACAGAACGCCGGTCATACCACCTACAGAGAAGGTGATGATGAAACCGATAGTCCACAGCATTGGAGATTTATATTCGATACGGCCTTGGTACATAGTAAACAGCCAGTTGAAGATCTTAACCCCTGTTGGGATTGCGATAATCATCGTGGCGATACCGAAGAAGGCGTTAACGTTCGCGCCTGAACCCATCGTAAAGAAGTGGTGCAACCAAACGATAAAGGACATAACGGTGATAACGATTGTTGCCCAAACTAATGAGGTATAACCGAATAAACGTTTTTTCGAGAAAGTTGCTGCAACTTCAGAGAATACACCGAACACAGGCAGAACAAGGATATACACCTCAGGGTGACCCCATGCCCAAATCAGGTTGATGTACATCATCATGTTGCCGCCCATATCGTTGGTGAAGAAATGGGTACCTAAATAACGGTCTAACGTCAGAAGAGTCAGCGTCACAGTTAAGATAGGGAATGCAGCAACAATCAATACGTTAGTACATAACGCAGCCCAGCTGAATACAGGCATTTTCATCATCGACATACCCGGCGTACGCATACGGATAATAGTTGCGATGAAGTTAACCCCTGTTAATAGTGTACCAATACCGGATATCTGGAGACTCCAGAGCCAATAATCGACCCCGACCCCCGGATTGTACTCCAAGCCAGATAGTGGCGGATAAGCTAACCAACCTGTTTGTGCGAATTCACCTACCCCTAAAGAGATGTTGATAAGAACAACACCGACTACAAAGAACCAGAAGCTCAATGAGTTAAGGAATGGGAAGGCAACGTCGCGTGCACCAATTTGCAGAGGTACAACGAGGTTCATCAGACCGACAACAAATGGAGTTGCCATGAAGAAAATCATGATAACGCCGTGTGCGGTAAAGATTTGGTCATAGTGATGAGGGTTTAAGAAGCCCTCTTGGCCAGCAGAAGCAAGTACTTGCTGACCACGCATCATAATCGCATCCGCAAAGCCACGGAACAACATGACCATAGCGACAATGATGTACATGACACCAATTTTTTTATGGTCAACAGAAGTCAACCATTCTTTCCACAACCATTTCCACTTACCAAAGTATGTAATCGCACCGACCAGTGCGAGTCCACCAAGGACAATACCAATCAGTGTGACAACGATAATTGGCTCATGGAGCGGAACTGCATCTAGTGTTAATTTTCCGAACATGCCCTTATTCCTCAGCGCCTGCTGCATGAGCACTGTGGCTCATTTGCATTGAATTGCCTGTAGTTTCTTTATGATCAGTCATTGAATGACCTTCATTTTCTACAGGAGCGTGACCTTTATGGTGCTCATGACCAAACTTCAGAACGATATCTTCATAAAGTTTAGGTTTCACGCTTGAGAAGTAGGTAACAGGAACGTTCATGCTTGGCTTAGCGACTTCGTCGAACGCCTGCATGGTATCCATTGTTTTAGGAGAAGCTTTTACCTTTTGTACCCACTCATCAAAACCTTGGCGGTCAGGAGTTGCAATAGCATTAAACTTCATATCAGAGAAGCCATGGCCACTATAGCTTGCAGAGAAGCCTTTATAAGTACCTGGTTCATTAGCGATTAAGTGAAGCTTAGTTTGCATACCCGCCATCGCGTAGATTTGGCCACCTAATGATGGAATGAAGAAAGAGTTCATCACCGAATCTGACGTGATTTTGAAGTTGACTGGCACACCCGTAGGGAATGCAATTTCGTTAACTGTAGCAATACCTTGCTCTGGATAAATAAATATCCATTTCCAGTCAGCCGAAATAACTTCGATTGTGACAGGTTCCTGATCACTAACTAATGGCTGATATGGGTCCAGCTCATGTGTTGTTTTCCAAGTAATAGTACCTAGAATAATGATAATGATGATAGGAACAGTCCAGCAGACTAACTCTATTTTATTTGAGTGAGCCCAGTTTGGACGGTACGTAGCTGACTTGTTGGATTCACGATATTTCATAGCGAAGATGATCGTCATGAAAATAACAGGAATAACAACAAGAAGCATTAAGCCAATTGCAATAAGAATTAGCTCTTTTTGTTTAACGCCAACGGCGCCTTTTGGATCCATCAACACCATATCGCACCCACCTAATAATAAGGCAGCTACAACGAGTGAGATTGCTCCGATACTTTTTTTGTAGTTCATAAGTCTCATCCACGACCCCAAATGACAAAGATTCTAATTGTCGTTTCATCAGTGCGGGCATTTTACGGTAAGGTTATGCGAGTGTAAATGATTGTAAGGCAAAGAAACGGAATTGTTAGCTCTTTATGTTAATATGATCACATGTAAAGAACTTATAAAGAAAAAGTTAAAATTGATACGTATTATAAGTATATATTGATAAAAGCCCGCTAATACTAAATTATCTTAGTAATTATTCAAAGAAAAATATATACAAAAGAAGCATAAAAACAAGCGAACTGATATGAATGATAAGTAAAATGCTAAGGGAAGTTACGGTTTTTATTGCTGATAAAACCATTTTTATGGTTTTATCAGCAAAATAGTAAAGAAAAATTATTACTTTACTGATAAAAAAAGAAAAATAATTAAATGCTAATGCAATTTTCTGGAGCGCGTTAGAATGTATACTTTAATGTATAAATGATTGCATCTTGGTAAAAAGTATCCCCTAACTTATTGTCAGCATAGCGATATTGCACACCCGCAGATAAGTGCTTGGTTGCATTCCACCAAAAAGCGATCGCCCCATTTATGCCATCGCGTTTGCCACCGTTATAGCGTTTATTTCTTGCAAATTCCATTTCGTGCCAGTTGGTGATCATAAAGTTTTCTTCTAACACGTTGAAATTATAACCGGCAACCCAACCTGCGACATAGCCATTATTTCCGGAATAGAATGTTTGGTCTGTATAATTCAATGCGATAAACGGTTTAAACCACAAGTCACCAAATGCGGTGTTATAACCGATACCATATAGCGTATTGACGTCATGGAAGTTGCCACCATATTTAGCTCCCGGCAATGACCAAGTTCCATAAACATGACCATACAAATTAAAACCCGTATCACCTAAATAGTAACGACCAGTTGTTTTAATGGTATAGCGGCGATTACGTCCGGAATCGGTGTGCTGAGAGTGGAACGGGTTTTCTAGATCAAAAAAACCATATAATTCACCCCAATTAAAATTAGCTCCTCCCTCTAATTCAATATAAGCAAAGTCTTTTTTACGCGTAGTCGTTTCTGTTTTTGTTTCAGTACGATGTGACCAATCTAAATAGTTTACATTGATATCAGCAAAGCCATTTTGATAGCCAATAAAATCGTCAGAATATGCCGTTCCGGCTATAGATGCTAAGGTTGCTATGCAAATGATTTTTTTCATAATAGATTATTTTCGTTTAATGATTAATAAGGTTGGGTTGTACGCTATCTGTTAACGCATTAGACAGTCCGCCTTTAACTTGTGATATATTAGTCTTTAAAATTGCAATTAAGAAATATATTTCAGTGTTATGGTGATCGTAATCACGATATTGAATTGGATTTAGTTAAATTTGCTATTTGGGTCTAATTTAATCAACAGATCAGATTCCCTAAACTAATAAGTTCTATTTAGGGAATTGATTTAATGGATGAGGGGGATTTAATGAAGGACTAGGATTGAGACGTTTTACGGACAGCTAGAAAATCTAAGCTACCACCTATAATTAAACTGATAGCGCCAATACTAATACCTGTATTAAATATTAGATTTTGATAACTAGGGAGAGCCAACCAAAACTCAATTTGTGTTGTAAATAAATACAGTTTCATGCCACTAAATGAGAACACAAGTAGCGAAAGCAGCCAAATAGATAGAAAACTGACCGCAGTAATTAGAGCATATACGGCAAAGCGATAACCTTTGGCATATAACTCACGGCGCTGAAATAAGCCTGTAGTCTGTGTGTAAACCAAAGAGGTTCGGCAAGCTAATAATAGTAAAACCCCAGGAACAGCCACACCAATTGAAATTAGGTAGAAAAGCGGCCAGCCATAATTACTGACAAAAATACTAGCAATTGGCCCAATATATACACGCCCTACAGCAGAAAGCGCTGAAAGCAGTGCAAATTGCGTTGCTGACAATGATTTATTACACAATGTCATTAACAGGGCAACAAATGCAGCTGTTCCCATACCAGAGAAAATATTTTCAAGAAAAATAATTGAACCCATGGTGAGAATGTGTGGAGGTGTGATTGCTAAAAACCAATACCCTATATTTGACCCGCCTTGCAGTAACCCAAAAAGAAACAGAGCCTTAAATAAGCTCATGTTTTTCATTAGGTACCCACCTAAAAGCGCCCCAATAATGGTTGCTGCCATCCCAACCGTTTTATTGACAGTGCCAACCTCACTTAAGCTAAAGCCTAATGCATTCAATAAAAAGTTAGTATTCAACGCCATTACAAAGGCATCGCCGAGTTTATAAAACACTAACAGTAATAAAATCAGCCAAGCATTGTTGCGGCTAAAGAATTCAGCTAAGGGTTCGTAGATGGCTTTTTTTAGGGATGTGGGAGGAGCAGTATCTTCTTCAGGTTCTTTGGCTAGCAGTGTTGCGATAACACCAATAACCATTAACCCTGCCATCAGTAGGTAGAGTTGTTTCCAGGTTAAAAACTTATCGGCTAACCAAAGTGCAAGCCCACCAGAAACGAGCATGCTGATCCGATAGCCCATCACAGAGGTCGCAGCGCCAATTCCACGTTCTTCTGCACTGAGTAAATCGGTTTTATATGCGTCAAAAACAATATCTTGGGAGGCAGAGCAAAATGCAACAGTGACAGCTAACGCAGCAAGATACCATAAGTGTTCAGAAGGGTTCATGAAACCCATCGCGGCAATACTGATAATTAACAAAATCTGAGTTGTTAATAACCACCCACGGCGTCGGCCGAGGAATGGCGGGGTATAGCGATCCATCATAGGGGACCACAGAAACTTCAATACATAAGCTTGACCGACTAATGAAAAGAAACCAATGGTTCTGATATCAACATTTTCAACAGTTAACCAAGCCTGTAAAGTACCCGCAGTAAGTGCTAAAGGCAGCCCTGAGACAAAGCCTAAAAGAATTAAAGTAATATTATTGGGTAGTGTAAAACGAGGCATAATCCCCTCTAGGCCTAATGTTATATTGCTGCAATACATTGACTGGGGAGACATTGCACTGCGGAGCTAGTCGCCGCGCTAGGCTACCCAAGTCATGGTGATTAAAACTTGGATAGCTTAATACGTTATAGTGTAGATTGCCCGATTAATAGCGTGAATTCTGTCTGATAAAATCGGTGATTTCTTGGTCTGTAGCCATATCTGCAATTAAATCAGCCAATGCACTATTGATAGCAGTTTCTATTTTGGCATTACTCGCAGCCAACAATTCTTGCGTATTAAAGTTGCGTGTGAATGAACGCGTTTTGGTCGAACCATTCGGGGCTGTAGCTATAATACTAACGCTAGAGTTGACGGTAATATTGTGGCGTAAACTGCCTTCAGCAACTTTAGTCTCTAATTTATTCAATTGAACCACTAAATTCACATTTGCAGGCGATGTCACCATGAAGCCGCGCGCTGCCATTTGTTTTTCTACTGCTTCTTGCATGAGGTAACGCGGGTCACGCGATGGGTTAAGCACGACTAAGCTACCATTACGATTCACTTCTGCTAAGGACTTATTAGTGCGGTTATCAACACTACTGACACTAATCGATGTTGCATTTAATGTCGGGTTTTTAGCAGGTAAAGCAATTTTCGGTTCAAGTGATAGCGTGTTGCTGCTAGTTGCACATCCAGCGAGCAGGAACAACGCAACAAGTGGAAAACACAGTTTTTTTAACATAATTTTTCCCAGTTCATCTTTCCTAATTGAAAATGTTTCGTTATGGTGCGGGTAGCCGTTATACAATATAGAATGTTGTGGTTTATTTTCCCTGAACGGTTAGACAACATTTTTTAAAAAAATTCGCACTAACGTATCGCTATCATAACATTGCCAAATCATAATCGGGTATTTCTATAATAAGAAGACAACATTAATTAAGATGTGCAATATAGTTTACTGAACTTACCAATACTAGAGAGAATCACAATTTAAGGAGTATTTTATGGTCGCTAATGCATCGCAAAGTATGCAAGATCGAGTGAGCCAAAAATTACAAACTGCTTTTGAACCTTCACATTTAGATGTGATCAACGAAAGTCATCAACACAATGTATTACCCGGTTCAGAAAGCCATTTTAAGGTAGTTTTAGTCAGCGATAAATTTGAGAATAAACGAATGCTTGCTCGTCATCGTGAAATTTATGCTATTTTAGCCGATGAATTAG
The DNA here is from genome assembly GCF_049545585.1 of Providencia sp. NPDC089933. Taxonomy (NCBI): domain Bacteria; kingdom Pseudomonadati; phylum Pseudomonadota; class Gammaproteobacteria; order Enterobacterales; family Morganellaceae; genus Providencia; species Providencia sp. NPDC089933. The sequence continues at coordinate 210,341 of NZ_JBMWDT010000003.1, read as the reverse complement.
CGGGGGGCATCCATGCTCTTGCTTTGCACACTTATACACAAAAAGAATGGGATGAGCTTGCCAATACGGCATTAAAATCGCCAGCCTGTCGTGGTGTTGGTGGAGTAAACCGGTAATTTTTAGTTTCAGTTAATAGACTGTAACTATTCTTTTGATAATTTATCATTCCTATGATGGGTTTGATGAGTATTTTTTCTTCAAATTTTGAAGGGAAATAAAAAATTTAGTCAGAAAAGTCACAAATAAAGAGGAAAAATCGCTTCTTTTCTCAGCTTTTCTCGACTCAGGGCGCATGCATCGGTATAATGCTGCGTCTAATTTTCAGTAAGGTTTCGGGACGCTTCTGATATCAGGGATGACCGTTATGAAAGTAACGCCCCCGGTTCTGGAAGGGAGACAGCCAATATGATTTAATGGCATAACTCTGGAGTAGACCGATCACTAAGATTTATTTTGAGGTAAGAAGATGCAAGTTTCTGTTGAAACGACTCAAGGCCTTGGGCGTCGTGTAACAATCACCGTTCCTGCCACTGATATTGAAAAAGCAGTAAATAGCGAGCTAGTCAGCGTTGCTAAAAAAGTGCGTATTGATGGTTTCCGTAAAGGGAAAGTACCAATGAATATTGTTAAACAACGTTACGGTGCGTCAGTTATGCAAGACGTTCTGGGCGATGTTATGCAACGCAACTTCATTAACGCTATTATTGAGCAAAAAATCAACCCAGCGGGTGCGCCTAGTTACAAACCAGAGCAACTCGAAGACGGTAAAGATTTTGTCTATTCAGTTGAATTCGAAGTTTACCCAGAAATCGAATTAACAGGTTTAGAAACGATTGAAGTTGAAAAACCGGCTGTATCTGTAAAAGATGAAGATCTGGAAAGCATGTTAGAAACTCTGCGTAAGCAACAAGCGGAGTGGAAAGAAGTTGAAGCAGCAGCAGAAGCTGATTCTCGTATCACTATCAACTTCACTGGTTCTATTGATGGTGAAGAGTTTGAAGGTGGTAAAGCAGAAGACTTCGCATTAGTTATGGGTGAAGGTCGCATGATCCCAGGCTTTGAAGAAGGCGTTGTTGGCCACAAAGCTGGCGAAGAGTTTGAGATTGAAGTTAACTTCCCTGAAGATTACCACGCTGAAAACCTGAAAGGTAAAGCAGCAAAATTTGCTATCGTTCTGAAGAAAGTAGAACAGCGCGAATTACCTGAATTCACTGAAGAATTCATTAAGCGTTTCGGTATCGCTGATGGTTCTTTAGATGGTCTGCGTGCAGAAGTGCGTAAAAACATGGAACGTGAACTGAAAAATGCAGTTCGTAACCGTGTGAAGGCTCAAGTATTAGAAGGTCTGATCAAAGCTAATGACATCGGAGTTCCAGCAGCGGTTGTTGATGGTGAAATCGATGTTCTGCGTCGCCAAGCTGCACAGCGTTTTGGTGGTGATGAAAAACAAGCGATGGAATTACCACGTGAACTGTTCGAAGAACAAGCTAAACGTCGCGTTGTTATCGGCCTGCTGTTAGGCGAAGTGATCAACAAAAATGAGCTGAAAGCTGACGAAGATCGCGTTAAAGCGCTAATCGAAGAGATGGCATCTGCATACGAAGATCCAGCTGAAGTTATCGAATACTATAGCAAAAACGAAGAGTTAATGAACAGCGTTCGTAACTTAGCTTTAGAAGAACAAGCCGTTGAAACTGTACTGGCGGTTGCTAAAGTGACAGAAAAAGAAACTAACTTTACTGAGCTGATGAACCAAGTTCAAGCTGGTTAATTTTTTTCTTGCTGTAGAAAATAAAAAACCCGTAGTGTGTTACTGCGGGTTTTTTGTCAATTAAAGCCGTTAAATTAACACTTTTGTGAATTTAGCTAGGTTAGCCTTGAAAATCACATTTAAACCCTAATTATATTATCTATACTTCAAGTAGCATGAATGTGCTCACTATACTTCAAGCTGTAATGTGGTTGATTATGTTTATACATACTAGTTACATACAAATGTGCACTCTAAGAGGCTGATTGGCTTGTGGTCTAGCTACCACGTGAATGATTTAGAGTATAGTTTTTGATTTGCGAAAAGCTTTAATTGAGATTTGAATTATTTTAAATAGCTTAACATTGAAGAAAGTGCTGATATCAGCCTAACGGGTTATTTCGCAAATTTTGAAAATCAGGTAAGGTTTTCTAATGGGATAATCCGTGTAACCTAATTAACTTGTGTTAAACTATTTTCAACAGCGTCTTGTTTACTGCAGCATATTTAGCTGCATTTTCTTCTTAATTTTTATCTGTGACGCGGTTAAATTTTAGCTAAACTAAAAATAAGAAGATCGCAACAGGTTGCAGGCACGGTCTTTTTTTAAGGCAGATGTTTTAAAGACAGTTGTTTGTGGCACGATCTCTGCTCTATATAGCGGACAGAAAGCAAATTAGGCGCAAGCACCAGAACGTTTTTAATAGGAGATTTCGATGTCACATTTTGGCAGTCAGGAACAATTAGCATCCCAAATGGCACTTGTGCCAATGGTCGTAGAGCAAACCTCCCGTGGTGAGCGCTCATATGATATTTACTCACGTCTATTAAAAGAACGGATTATCTTCCTGACAGGTCAAGTGGAAGACCATATGGCGAACTTAATCGTCGCTCAAATGTTATTTCTTGAAGCAGAAAACCCTGAAAAAGATATTCATCTGTATATTAATTCACCTGGTGGTGTGATTACAGCAGGAATGTCAATTTATGACACAATGCAATTTATCAAGCCTGATGTGAGTACTATTTGTATGGGGCAAGCATGTTCCATGGGGGCTTTCTTATTGACAGCAGGTACGAAAGGTAAACGTTTTTGTTTACCTAACTCACGAGTCATGATCCACCAACCATTGGGTGGCTACCAAGGCCAAGCGACAGATATTGAAATTCATGCTCAAGAAATCCTCAAAGTGAAAGCACGTATGAATGAGCTAATGGCTCAACATACTGGGAAATCTATTGAAGAAATTAACCGTGACACGGAGCGTGACCGTTTCTTATCGGCTAATGAAGCAAAAGAATATGGTTTAGTCGACCAAATTTATAGTAGCCGTTAATGGGTCAACTTTTGGTATAATTAGTTTATACCATAAACTATTTTAAGAAATTGCGGCTTTGTTTTTAGCTTTAATTAAGAAAAACAAAGCGGTATAGATAAAAGTGAGGTCAACTGATGACAGAGAAACGCAAAGAGGGGACAGGCAAACTGCTTTACTGTTCTTTCTGCGGAAAAAGTCAGCATGAAGTTCGTAAGCTGATTGCCGGTCCGTCAGTCTATATTTGTGATGAATGTGTAGATTTATGTCTCGACATCATCCGTGAAGAGATCAAGGAACTTGCACCGCATCGCGAGCGTAGTGAATTGCCGACTCCACATGAAATTAGGCAACATCTTGATGACTATGTTATTGGCCAAGAAAAGGCAAAAAAAGTCTTAGCTGTTGCGGTATATAATCACTACAAGCGCCTACGTAATGGTGATAAAACCAGTGATGGTGTTGAACTAGGTAAAAGTAACATTTTGCTTATAGGGCCAACAGGTAGCGGTAAAACTCTCTTAGCTGAGACATTAGCTCGTTACTTGGATGTACCGTTTACAATGGCTGATGCAACAACATTAACTGAAGCTGGTTATGTTGGTGAAGACGTTGAAAACATCATTCAAAAGCTTTTGCAAAAATGTGACTATGATGTTGAAAAAGCACAGCGTGGAATTGTATATATAGATGAAATTGATAAAATTTCACGTAAATCAGATAACCCATCAATTACTCGTGATGTTTCCGGTGAAGGTGTGCAGCAAGCGTTACTGAAACTTATTGAAGGGACGGTTGCGGCGGTACCACCACAAGGTGGTCGTAAGCACCCTCAACAAGAATTTTTGCAAGTTGATACATCAAAAATCCTGTTTATCTGTGGTGGTGCATTTGCCGGTTTAGACAAAGTCATTGGGCAACGTTTAAACACGCGTTCTGGTATTGGCTTTGCTGCGGAAGTTAAAGGTGAATCAGAGAAAGCAACGGAAGGTGAATTGCTGACTCAAGCAGAGCCAGAAGACTTAATTAAGTTTGGCTTAATTCCTGAATTTATTGGCCGTCTGCCAGTTGTTGCAACGCTGACAGAACTAAGCGAAGAAGCATTAATTCAGATTCTGCAAGAACCAAAAAATGCCTTAACCAAGCAATACCAAGCGTTATTTAGCCTTGAAGGGACTGAACTCGAGTTTCGTGAAGAAGCATTAAAGGCAATTGCGAAAAAAGCAATGGCACGTAAAACGGGTGCACGTGGTTTACGTTCTATTGTTGAAGCGGCATTGCTGAATACTATGTATGACCTTCCTTCAATGAGTGATGTTGAGAAAGTTGTTGTCGATGAAAATGTAATTAACGAACAGTCTGAACCTTTGTTGATTTACAGTAAACCTGAGGCTCAAGCTTCTGGCGATAACTAATCCTTAATAAACGTTCAATAATTAATCAAACAAAATGAGGGGTTTCCCTCATTTTGTTTTTTATGTTCAACTAGCTATTGAATGCTAAAATCTTGTCCCCATATAGTTTATATTCTGAGGTGTGGTTTCCTTGTTTTAGAAAGTAATTTTAGAATAAGAAACAGAAACCCTTAAACTAGCGTGAGCTAAACGAAGAGAGAGCTTTATGAATCCTGAGCGTTCCGAACGCATTGAAATACCAGTATTGCCTCTGCGTGATGTAGTGGTATACCCACATATGGTGATCCCACTGTTTGTTGGACGTGAAAAATCCATTCACAGTCTGGAAGCAGCGATGGATCATGACAAGCAAGTGATGCTGGTTGCGCAAAAAGAAGCCTCGACTGATGAGCCAGGGGTGAATGATTTATTTGCTGTAGGTACTGTTGCATCCGTTATTCAGATGCTGAAACTACCTGATGGCACCGTTAAAGTCCTCGTTGAAGGGCTAAAACGCGCACGTATTACGAGCTTGACTGATAATGGCGAATATTTCTTAGCACAAGCGGAATATTTAGCCCCAGAACAAGATACACAAGCTGAAAACGTAGTTTATGACGAAACAACCGCGGGCTCTCAGTCATCAAGTGTACTTGATGAAAAAGAAAACGAAGTTTTATATCGTACTATTGTTAGTCAGTTTGAAAGCTACATAAAATTAAATAAGAAAATACCACCTGAAGTACTAACGGCATTGCATGCGATAGAGCAAGATCAGCTAGATAAACTAGCGGATACCATTGCGTCTCACATGCCATTGAAATTAGCTGATAAGCAGCGTGTTTTGGAAATGGCAAATATTGCTGAACGCGTTGAATTCTTGATGGCAATGATGGAATCAGAAACTGAATTGCTGCAAGTAGAAAAACGTATCCGCAATCGCGTTAAAAAACAGATGGAAAAAAGCCAGCGTGAGTACTATCTGAATGAGCAAATGAAAGCTATTCAGAAAGAGCTTGGTGAAATGGACGATGCGCCAGACGAGTATGAATCGCTAAAACGTAAGATTGAAGAAGCGAAAATGCCAAAAGAGGCACAAGAAAAAGCCGAAGCTGAGTTGCAGAAGCTGAAAATGATGTCTCCGATGTCTGCAGAAGCTACAGTTGTTCGTAGCTATATTGATTGGATGGTACAAGTACCATGGAATAAGCGTAGCAAAGTTAAAAAAGATTTAGTTAAAGCGCAAGAAGTGCTAGATACCGATCACTACGGCTTAGAGCGCGTGAAAGATCGGATTTTAGAATATCTGGCAGTACAGAGCCGTGTTAGCAAAATTAAAGGGCCAATTCTTTGCTTAGTTGGGCCTCCGGGCGTTGGTAAAACGTCATTGGGGCAATCCATTGCGAAGGCAACAGGCCGTCAGTACACTCGCATGGCTTTAGGTGGGGTACGTGATGAAGCAGAAATTCGTGGTCACCGCCGTACTTATATTGGTTCTATGCCGGGCAAACTTATCCAAAAAATGGCTAAAGTTGGGGTGAAAAACCCGCTATTCCTATTGGATGAAATTGACAAGATGTCATCTGACATGCGTGGCGACCCCGCTTCTGCATTGTTAGAGGTCCTTGATCCAGAACAAAATATTGCATTTAATGATCACTATTTAGAAGTCGATTACGATCTGTCCGATGTTATGTTTGTTGCGACGTCTAACTCGATGAATATTCCGGCGCCATTATTAGACCGTATGGAAGTTATTCGTCTTTCTGGTTATACAGAAGATGAAAAACTGAACATAGCGAAAAAACATCTATTGTCTAAGCAAATAGAACGTAATGCTTTGAAAAAGGGTGAGCTTACTATTGATGATAGCGCCCTAATGAGCATCATTCGTTACTATACTCGCGAAGCTGGTGTACGTGGTTTAGAGCGTGAAATTTCAAAACTGTGCCGTAAGGCAGTTAAAGCTTTATTAATGGATAAAAAGCTTAAGCATATTGAAATTAATGCAGACAACCTGAAAGACTATCTGGGCGTTCGTCGCTTTGATTATGGCCAAGCGGATACTGAAAACCGTGTAGGGCAAGTTACTGGTCTTGCTTGGACTGAGGTTGGTGGTGACTTACTTACCATTGAGACCGCCTGTGTTCCAGGTAAAGGTAAGTTAACTTATACCGGTTCTTTAGGTGAAGTGATGCAAGAATCTATCCAAACGGCATTAACCGTAGTTAGAGCTCGTGCAGAAAAATTGGGTATTAATAGCGATTTTTATGAAAAACGCGATATTCATGTCCATGTTCCTGAAGGCGCGACACCGAAAGATGGTCCAAGTGCGGGGATTGCCATGTCAACGGCATTGGTATCTTGCTTAACGGGTAATCCTGTTAGAGCAGACGTGGCTATGACAGGGGAAATTACATTAAGAGGGTTAGTTTTCCCAATCGGTGGCTTAAAAGAGAAACTATTGGCGGCACACCGTGGAGGGATTAAAACCGTATTAATCCCTAAAGAAAACGAACGTGATTTAGAAGAAATTCCTCAAAATGTGATCGCTGATCTGGAAATTCATCCAGTAAAAACTATTGAAGAAGTGCTTTCTTTGGCTTTAGTTAACCCTCCATTTGGGGCTGAAGTTGTAAAAAATAAAGCTAAAAGAGTGAGCTGAATCAAGAAGTTTGTATAAAATTAAGGCTGATAGCTAATTTAGGGCTTGTCAGCCTTTTTTTTCATAGCTACTTTAGCGATGATTCTGATAATTGTTTGTATGTAATCTGTTCTCTTGCCATTGGTAATCAGGATTGATATAACGACTGCATCATTAATTAACTATACTAATAACCGTTAGAGTTAATTAAGAGATTTATAGTCCAACTAATATGGGGATGATAAGAGTGAATAAAGCTCAACTGATTGATCAAATCGCTTCTGATGCGAATATTTCTAAAGCTGCAGCAGGTCGTGTTGTTGACGCGTTCGTCGCTACTGTAACGGGCTCTCTTAGTAAAGGGGACGATGTTGCTCTAGTTGGCTTTGGTACTTTTTCTGTTCGTGAGCGTGCAGCACGTACAGGCCGTAACCCTCAAACGGGTAAAGAAATTAAAATCGCTGCGGCGAAAGTTCCAGCTTTCCGTCCAGGCAAGGGTCTTAAAGACGCTGTTAATAGCTAATTAGGTATTTAAGTTTGTCTTTCTTGCATTTTTGCGAAAACTCAAACTGACGGAATGTCTTTAATCAGCTAATATATAAGCGCACCATGTAAATGGTGCGCTTTTTTTTCTTTCTGAGTTAAGATTAGCGTATTATCAGGAAATTGAATTCAACAAAGCGGAGTTAAGCCTTTTTATGATGGAAAATTTACGCACAAAGGCAAATAGTCCTTTGCTCAAAATAATACTAGCGCTGATAATCCTTTCATTTGTGTTAGGTGGCGTTATGATGGGCGGCATCGGAGGCAATAGTGCAAATAATGCAGCCGAAGTTAACGGTCAGCCAATTAGCAGGGAACAGTTGCAGCAGGCCTTTCAGCAGGAACGTCAGTCATTGCAAGAATATCTGGGAGATAAATTCTCAGAAGTAGCTAGTAACGAAGAAAGCATGAATTTGCTGCGCCGCCAAGCACTTGATAACTTGATTAACAATGAATTGATTAATCAATATGCTAATGAACTAAACCTGTCAGCAAGCGATCAGCAAATTGAGCAATCTATATTCTCAATGCAAATTTTCCAAACAGATGGTCGATTTGATAGCGAAAAGTACCGTGAGATTTTACAGCGTTACAATATCAATGCAGATAGCTTTGCAGCACAAATTCGCCAAGACCTTACACGCGCACAGTTAGGTAAAACCTTTACCGGTACAGATTTTGCTTTGCCATCTGAGGTTAAAGCATATGCACAACTGTATATGCAAGAACGTGAAATTCGTACGGCAACGTTACCTTTAGCTGATGTTCAAGGTAAACAAACCGTTTCAGACGATGAATTAAAAGCTTATTACGATGCTAACCAAGATAGCTTTATTTCACCTGAAAAAGTGAAAGTAAGCTATGTTGAAATGGATGCGGCATCTATGCCAGCAGCAACAGTATCTGATGAAGATGTGAAAGCATATTATGAGCAAAACCTGAAAAACTATACTCAGGCTGAGCAAAAACAATATAGTATGATCCAAGTAGCTTCAGAAAAAGAAGCAAATGATATCCTAAATGAACTAAAAGCAGGGGCTGATTTTGCTGCCATTGTAGCTGAAAAGTCGACGGATATATTCAGCGCTAAACAAAAAGGTCTTATTGGTTGGATGGAAGCATCATCAACACCAAGTGAGATTGCTGATGCAAAATTAACTGAGAAAGGCCAACTTTCTGCCCCAATCAAGTCACAAAATAACTATATTATTTTCCGCTTAGATGATATTAAACCAGAATTAACTAAGCCTTTTGAACAAGTTAAAGAAAGTATCAAAAACAGTTTACTGCAAGATAAAAACATCAAACAGTTCTATGACTTACAACAAAAGGTTAGTGAAGCAGCAACAAATGATATGGAATCATTAGTTTCAGTTGAATCTGTTTCAGGTTTGAAATCAATCACAACGGATTGGTTTGACCGCAATAATCCTCCGGCGGCACTTAACTTCCCGAAAGTGATTAACGAGGTATTTAGTGATCGCTTAGTTGATAAAAATGGTTCTAAAGGTATTAACTCAGACGTTATTAACGTAGAAGGTGACCGTGCATTTGTTGTACGTGTTACAGAGTATAAGCCTGAAAACATTGAACCTTTTGACACTGTTAAGCCTGAAATAGAAGCTTTAGTTAAACGTCAAAAAGCAGAAGCAGAACTTAAAGCAACGAGTGAGAAACTACTGGCTGAGCTGAAAGCAGGTAAAGGCGAAGAAGCTCTGAATGCAGCAGGCATTAAATTTACGGATGTTCAAACAGTTTCACGTTTGATGCCACAGACTGCGATTATCAATGCATCAATGGAAATGGCTGAACCGGCTGAAGGTAAACCAAACTATGCCATTGCACGTGATGAATCTGATAATTATGTGATTATTCAGTTAGATAAAGTCACTTTAGGCCAACCAACGGAAGATGAGTTAAAACAGCTGTCACGTGAATACCAAGGGGCGATGAGCTCTGCGGTTAACGAAGCTCTGATGCTTAACTTACGTGAAAATGCAAAAATTGAAGTGTTGAATATGGAATAATTGCGAGAAGCTTCGCAATTTAATTTGCAACATTATAAATGAAAGGTCACCTTTGGGTGGCCTTTCGCATTTAAATAACCCTCTGAAAGCTTTCATTGTTTTTCTTTGTCATTGTTACTCCTCAACACACACAGGAGAATCATTATGTTATGGAATACAGTGATGAAACATGGGGCTAATACCGTACTTCTTCTTTCTCTATTAGGGGCTTTTACTTCTTTTTCTTTAGCGAAAAAGATTGAAGCGGAAAAAACCACAACAGCACTTGTGCAAAAAAAAGCGTCAAATGAAAACTCACAACTCATATCTTCAGAGCAATCAGACAAAGTCAATATTAATTCAGCAAGTGTAGATGAGCTAGCACAAAAGCTGAGTGGCATCGGCAAGCAAAAAGCGAAAGCAATTGTTGAATATAGGCAAAAGTATGGGGCTTTTAATTCAATTGAAAATATTCTAGAAGTTCAGGGGATAGGGCCTGCATTTTTAGAGAAAAATAAAGATAAAATTGTACTGTAGTTGAATATTCCCCATACATTGTGGTTCATTCAATTGTATGGGGATACCATTTTAATGGTGGGTAATTGAGCTGTAATATTAATTTATTGTAAATAATTTGGGAGCTAGATCTTATTTCTGGTATTCATTCAGCATATTTTCCGTACATTTGTTATTTTTATGTTATCTAAAATTAAACTGGTCGGAGTAGTTAGAATGACAACACATGTCAAGATCCATGGTTACCATATTGATGTTTTCCAACATGTTAATAATGCACGTTATTTGGAATTTTACGAAGCAGACCGTTGGGAATGGATGAATAAGCGTAATTTCATTAATTGGGCGATAAAAAATAATCTAACTATGGCTGCGGTGAATATTAACGTAAATTATATCCAAGGAGTGCTGTTAGGTGATGAGCTTACTGTTGTAACGCGTATGGATAAAATAGGCTCTAAGAGTGCGGTGTGCTATCAGCAAATTATCCGTAATAACGCGGGGGGAGCAGAAGTGGTATCTGACGCTTATGTTACGTTTGTTTTTATCGATAATATAACTAATAAAGCCATTGTTATAGATGATGAGTTACGTGAAAAACTAGCATCGTTCAAATCAGGGACTGATGATTTCATTCAGAACTAGCCTACCTAAAAAGTGGTTAGGCAGGCGTATCTCTGTTCGGTTTAGTTTGTTTTTTGTTGCTGCTGTTTTAGAGAGAGCATGACAGCTTCTTTGTCATCTAAATATTCATGTAAGCCTTTGCTTCGTAGGTGGCATGCAGCACATTCACCACATCCGTCACCTTGAATCCCATTATAGCAAGTGAGTGTTTGCTTCCTAATGGTCTCAAGGTGGCCATAACTGTCGGCAAGAGCCCATGTTTGGGCTTTATTCAGCCACATTAATGGGGTTTCAAAACGTATATTTTTAGCGAGCCCAAGGTCAACCGCGTGGTTAAGGGCTTTGACAAACTCATCTCGGCAATCAGGGTAACCGGAAAAGTCAGTTTCACAAACACCAGTAATGACGGCTTCAGCTTGTACTTGGTAAGCATATATTGCCGCTAATGTGAGAAATAAAATATTACGACCGGGTACAAAAGTACTTGGCAGACTGCTCGATTCGCTTTCTGTAAAATCAGGCACAGGGATATTATCCCGAGTTAAACTACTGATCGCTAACTCATTGAGTAAGGTCACATCTAAAACCTTATGAGCATTGGCACCAAGTGATACACTTAACTTTTGTGCAACTTCGATTTCAAAGCGATGACGCTGCCCGTAATCAAAGGTAACACAATGCACTTCGTCATAGTTTTGTAAGGCCTGAATGAGGCAGGTTGTTGAGTCTTGCCCTCCGCTAAAGACCACCACTGCACGTTTCATAGGGACTCCTTGGTGATATCACGTTGCTTAAAAAGAGTATTAATTCTCTGCTTTCATGTTAGCGACACTGTAATTTAATTAACAGTTCTATTTTTATAAATTTCCATTGATTAGCGTGCTATTTGTACTCTTATTTGGTTATCTGGGTAAAATTCTTCTATAATAATGTCAATTGGTAACATTTTTATTGTTTTTAAATGATGAGATTTTGCTTAATATTGGTAATTCAAATAATAGAAAGATAAAAGAGCATTTCCACCTAAGCCATGAGGGCAATTATGTTAGATAAAATAGACAAAAAACTGCTTTTTTTATTACAAAATGACAGTAGTCTATCTTTAAATACCCTGGCAGAAGCTGTCAATTTAACCTCTACACCATGCTGGAAAAGACTAAAACGACTCGAAGATGATGGTTATATTCGGGGTAGAGTAACGTTATTAGATGGTGAGAAACTTGGGTTAGGTTTAACTGTCATCGTAACAATTAAAACACAGCACCATAATAGTGAATGGTATGAACAGTTTGTGTCTTTCGTGAGCCAACTTCCTGAAGTGCTAATGTTTTATCGCATGGCTGGTGAATATGACTATCTTATGCAGGTAGAAGTTCACGATATGAAATCCTACGATTTGTTTTACAAAAAACTGGTTAATGGGGTACATGGCTTAATTGATGTAACGTCCAGCTTTGCGATGGAAAAAATTAAATATACTACGGTGCTGCCAATCCCCGATTAGCGCAATTTTGTTGGTAAACGACACGAGCGTTTCAGTTATGTATAAATAAATTAACATTATCCAAGGCAGTAATACGTGCGATTATTTTCACAACTAAGTTGGTATTTTTTGAGCGAATGGAAGCGCTATTTTGGCGCAGTTTGCTTTTTAATTATTATTGCAATTCTACAACTGGTTCCGCCGCGCATCGTGGGTGTCGTGGTTGATGGCATAAGTAAAGATACTATGCCTAAAAAACAGTTGGTGACATATATCTTATTAATGCTGCTTATTGCATTGGTTGTTTATGGCCTGAGGTACGTTTGGCGACTATGGCTATTTGGGGCATCTTATAAGCTGGCAGTTCAATTGCGCCAAAAATTTTATCGACAATTAAGCTTACAAAATCAACAGTTTTATCTTAAATATCGAACTGGGGATCTAATCGCTCGTACAACAAATGATGTGGATCGTGTGGTATTTGCTGCTGGAGAGGGTGTTTTAACGCTAGTAGACTCATTGGTTATGGGGTGTGCAGTATTAATCATGATGAGCGTTGAAATTAGTTGGCAGCTCACATTGCTTGCGCTTATTCCGATGCCGATCATGGCAATGGTTATTAAGCGTTACGGCGATCAGCTCCATCATCGTTTCAAGCACGCTCAAGGTGCGTTTTCATCTTTGAACAATCACGCACAAGAGAGCTTAACCAGTATTCGTATGATCAAAGCGTTTGGCCTTGAAGATCATCAGTCGAATCAATTTGAACAAGTGGCAACGGAAGCGGGGCGTCGTAATATGCATGTTGCGAAAGTCGATGCTCGTTTTGATCCAACAATTTTTTTAGCGATAGGCATGGCAAATTTGCTCGCTATTGGTGGCGGAAGTTGGATGGTGCTAAATGGCACTTTGACTTTAGGTGAGTTAACTAGTTTCGTGATGTATTTAGGGTTGATGATTTGGCCAATGTTAGCCCTTGCTTGGATGTTTAACATTGTCGAACGAGGAAGTGCGGCTTACAGCCGTATCTTAAGTTTATTAAATGAGCCTCTCGTTATTCAAGATGGTTCCCATTCATTACAGCCTGAAAAAGGGCCGTTGGATGTGAACATAATAAGGTTTAGTTACCCAGAAACAACGCGAGTCGCATTACATGATATTCAGTTTAACCTGCAACCAGGGCAGTTTTTAGGTATCTGTGGGCCAACGGGGGCGGGGAAATCAACATTGCTGGCATTATTACAACGTCAGTTTGATATCACTGAAGGGGCTATTTGTTATCAAGGGCAGCCCTTGTCTGAAGTATTACTAGATGAATGGCGCGCAAGGCTATCGGTAGTAAACCAATCTCCATTTTTATTTTCAGAAACTGTCGCAGGGAATATTGCTCTAGGAAGACCAGAAGCTAGCCAAGAAGAAATAGAGCAGGCGGCTCGGATTGCTTGTGTACATGATGATATTTTACGTCTGCCTGAGGGGTACTTAACCCAAGTCGGTGAGCGTGGAGTGATGCTTTCTGGAGGGCAAAAGCAACGGATCTCAATAGCACGGGCTATCTTACAAAATGCAGAAATACTTATATTGGATGATGCGCTTTCAGCAGTAGATGGGCAAACAGAGTTTACTATTTTGCAAAATTTAAGCCGCTGGCGACAAGGGCGAACCTTAATTATTAGTGCTCATCGCTTATCTGCATTGGTTGAAGCCGACAATATTATAGTGTTATCCCAAGGAGCTATGGTTATTCAAGGTAGGCATGAGGCGTTAATTAGCCAGACTGGTTGGTATAAAGATATGTATCATTATCAACAAATTGAAGCTGCTTTGGATGGTGATTTATGAGCCAGAAAAAACCACTTTGGCCAGCATTGAAGCGCTTATTATCTTATGGCAAAGCATACCGGGGTACAATGGGAATTGCCATTGCTATGCTATGGTTAGCCGCGATTGCAGAAGTCAGTGGGCCGCTATTGATCAGTTATTTTATTGATAATATGGTCGCGAAAAAGCAAATCATTATGCCATTGACGTTATATATGGCTATTGGCTTTATATTGCTTCAAGTTATTGCTGCGTTATTACATTATTATCAGATTATTTTATTTAACAAAGCATCAGTGGGGGTTGTGCAAACATTACGAACTGATGTGATGAATGCTGCCTTGCGACAGCCACTAAGTGCATTTGATAAACAGCCTGTTGGCCAGCTAATTTCACGAGTGACTAATGATACCGAGGTGATTAAAGACCTGTTTGTCATGGTCGTGCCAACGGTTTTTCGCAGTTTAGCACTGATTTGTGCCATGTTAGTTGCGATGTTTTCATTAGAATGGAGAATGGCATCTATTGCTGTGATGATTTTCCCTGCTGTATTTGTGGTGATGATTGTTTATCAGAGGTTGAGCACACCGATAGTACGTCGTGTTAGGTCTTACCTTGCTGATATTAACAACGGTTTTAATGAAGTGATTAATGGAATGACCGTTATTCAGCAGTTTCTACAGCAAGCAAGGTTCGGGGCAAAAATGCAAGAGGTCAACCAAGACCACTATTTTGCACGGATGAAAGCTTTAAAATTAGATGGTTTGTTACTAAGACCATTACTGAGTTTATTTTCTGCATCAGTATTGTGTGGGTTGTTACTACTGTTTGGGTTTGAAGGAACAACGACGATTGGTGTTGGTGTTTTATATGCATTTATTAATTATTTGGGGCGATTAAACGAACCATTAATTGAATTAACCTCTCAACAATCCATGCTACAGCAAGCGGTTGTATCAGGTGAGCGAGTTTTTGAATTAATGGATAGCCCACAACAGGGTTATGGCGAAAGCCTTGTCCCATTGCAAGGTGGCTCAATTACCATTAACCACCTATCTTTTGCCTATCGTAATGACAAAATAGTGTTGCAAGATATCAACTTACACGTACCTGATAATAATTTTATAGCTTTAGTTGGTCACACAGGAAGTGGTAAAAGTACTATTGCTAATTTAATTATGGGTTATTACCCATGGCAAAAAGGTGAGATCCTATTAGATGGGCGAGATTTAAATTCATTGTCTCACCATGTATTAAGAAATGGTATTGCGATGGTACAGCAAGACCCTGTCGTACTTGCAGCTTCATTTTTTGACAATGTGGCGCTTGGGCGTGATATTAATCAAGAGAAAGTCTGGGATGTTCTTGAAATTGTTCAACTTGCAGAGTTAGTTCGCACTTTACCTGAGGGGTTAGACACAGTATTAGGTGAACAAGGAAATACCTTATCTGTAGGTCAAAGGCAGTTATTAGCGATGGCTAGGGTGCTGGTGGTGACCCCGAAAATTTTAATCCTAGATGAAGCAACTGCAAATATAGATTCAGGGACAGAGCAAGCGATACAAAAAGCGCTTCGAGTGATCCGTCAACATACAACACTGGTGGTGATTGCCCATCGTTTATCAACGATAGTTGATGCCGACCAAGTTGTTGTGTTACATCGTGGTGCAATTGTTGAGCAAGGTCAACATCTACAACTTTTACAACAAAAAGGGCGTTATTATCAAATGTACCAGTTACAACAAGTTGGGGAGTCGTTGAATGCCCTCAGTGATGCTGAAAAGGAAGTTGTAACCAGTTAATTATTCTGCACCATTATAATGCACACCTTAAAACCACTCAGCCGAGTGGTTTTTTATTTTGTCTTTTCTTTTTGATTTTTAAGCAAAAAAACATTTTGGCATAAGTTTTGCTCTGACGTCAGTACTGCTCGCTAAATTGAGTGGGTTATTGGTATGACTTATAGGAGTAAATATGAAATACATCATCGCAATTATTAAGCCATTTAAATTAGATGAGGTTCGAGAAGCGCTATCTGATGTTGGTATTCAAGGGCTTACCATTACTGAAGTTAGGGGGTTTGGGCGGCAAAAAGGGCACGCAGAGTTATATAGAGGAGCTGAATATACTGTTGATTTTTTGCCCAAAGTACGAATGGAAATAGCGGTGTTAGATGAACAGTTAGAGCAGGTCATTGAGACCATTGAGGGTGTTGCTTGTACCGGACAGGTAGGGGACGGAAAAATATTTGTTTTGCCTCTAGAGCAAGCTGTACGGATCCGTACGGGTGAAAAACAAGATGAAGCACTGTAGGAGAATGACGATGCGTAAATGGTTCCTAGTCGTATATATATGGGTATTAATGGGTTTTCCAATGAGTGTGTTTGCTTCGCCAAAAGAAGTCGATAAAGCCGATAATGCTTTTATGATGATAGCTACTGCATTGGTTATTTTTATGATTGTACCGGGTATTGCACTGTTTTATGGCGGGTTATTAAGAAGTAAAAATGTGCTTTCTTTAATGGCGCAAACAACGGTGATCTTTGCATTGGTATCTGTTATTTGGATTGTTTATGGTTATAGTTTGGCTTTTAGTGAAGGAAATGCTTTTTTTGGTGGTTTTAACCAAGTGTTACTTAAAAACATTTCAGTAGAAAGTTTATCCGGTTCAATTCCCCAGTTTGTGCATGTGGCGTTTCAAGGTGCATTTGCATGTTTAACTGTTGCATTAGTTGTTGGCGCATTAGGAGAACGCATTAAATTTTCTGCCATTCTCATTTTTACCGTTATTTGGACTACATTTGCTTACTTACCTATGGCTCACATGGTCTGGGGAGGCGGTATTCTTTCTCAAGATGGTGCGCTTGATTTTGCAGGGGGCACTGTTGTACACATTAATGCCGCTGTTGCAGGTTTAGTTGGTGCTTACTTACTTGGGCATCGAACAGGATTAGGAAAGGAAGCAATTAAACCTCATAACTTACCGATGGTATTTATGGGGACATCTATTTTATTTGTTGGGTGGTTTGGCTTCAATGCAGGGTCGGCGGGAAGTGCAGATGGTATTGCTGCTCTGGCATTTATCAATACGATTGCGGCAGCGGCTGGAGCAATCCTGTCTTGGACATTTGCCGAGTGGATTTTTAGGGATAAGCCCTCATTGTTAGGTGCTTGCTCTGGTTGCTTAGCGGGGTTGGTTGGTGTGACTCCTGCCGCAGGAACTGTCGGGGTTGGTGGGGCGCTAATCATCGGTTTGCTTTCTGGGATCGCCGGCTTATGGGGCGTGGTCATTCTTAAACGTTGGTTAAAAGTAGATGATGTTTGTGATGTTTTTGGTGTTCATGGGGTCTGCGGTATCTTAGGGTGCTTGTTGACAGGGGTATTTACTGCCAGCACATTAGGCGGAAGTGGTTATGCAGAAGGAATTACTATGATGAAACAAGTTGGTATTCAAGCTGTTAGCATTTTAGTCTGTGTGGTTTGGACTGCGATTGTTGCCTTTATTGCTTTTAAGATAGCAGCTAAAACATTCGGTCTAAGAATTACAGTAGAGAAAGAAAGGGAAGGTTTAGATATAACTTCTCATGGTGAAAGTGCTTACAATTAAACAAGTACGGCACGATATGATAATGCTGAAAACAGGATAAATACTGTGTTCTATTCGAATTGATAATGGCAGTTTATTGTTTGCTGCCATTACCTTTTCTTTTTTAGTCTGTAAGTATTCACTTACTTTTTTACTGCGGATTAACGAGGTTGCCTGTGACGTATCACACCTTCTTGAACCGCTGTTGCGACTAGCTCCCCTTGGGGACTATAGATTTGGCCTTTTACAAAACCTCTCCCACCTGATGCCGAAGGGCTTTCTACGGCATATAACAACCAATCATCAATCTTAAATGGGCGATGAAACCACATTGAGTGGTCGATAGTCGCTACTTGTAAGTCGCGTTCCATAAACCCTCGACCGTGTGGCTGTAAAGCGGCAGGTAAAAAGTTATAGTCAGAAGCATAGCCAAGTAAATAGCTATGTAGTGAGGGTAAGTCGGGCAGTTGCCCTTTGGCTTTAAACCAAATATAGCGAAATGGCTCCTGAGGTGGTGCATCAAATGGGCTATAAAATTCCACTGGACGGAACTCAAAAGGCGTTGGGCGAAGGGCGTATTTCTTAACTGATTCGGGGAGTTGATCCGCTAAGCGCTTTATAATATCGTCTTGAGAAATTAATTTTTCTGGTGGTGGAACGTCTGGCATTAGGTTTTGATGATTATAGCCTGTTTCCTCAGACTGGAATGAGGCAGTCATAAAGAAGATTGGTTTTCCATTTTGGATAGCACTGACACGTCGGGCGCTGAAGCTTCCACCATCACGCAGTATCTCAACATCGTAGATAATAGGGCGCGAGCTATCACCAGGGCGTAGAAAATAGCTATGGAAAGAGTTAATAGCTCTATCTTCTGGTATGGTTTGCTTCGCAGCATACATAGCTTGTCCGACAACTTGTCCGCCAAAAACTTGTGGTAAACCAAGGTCTTCACTTTGTCCTCGAAAAATACCTTCTTCAATCTTTTCAAGCTCAATTAGGCTAATTAAGTTCTTTAATTCTGGGCTCATAGTTATCTTCGGTTCACTTGGACATAATTAGATATTGGTATTTTCCCATTATTTACTTTAAATAGGTAGGATGATTGTGCGTAGAAAATTTTAATTCACTTAATGTTACATTTTGAAATATTAATTTATTATTTTATTTATATTGGTTATACTTCACCCTATTCCCATATCTAAAAATGATGTGTTTATTTCTCTACCATAAATGTTTTAAATAAAACATAGGCTTACAGGTAATATCTATGAGTTTCTTTCGCCATATAGTTAGCTTATTGGTCGTTTTGACGTTGATTGGCTGTGAAGGGAATAGCACAAAGCCAAGCGCAAAAACACTTAATGCTAAAAGTAGCCACAATAACCAAACGGTTGATTCAGGGAAAATTGAAGGGCGAGTGGTGATTTTGCAAGATTCTGTTTTACCAGAAAGTGCGATTGTCACGGTAACTCTTGCAGATACATCTGTTGTAGATCTGCCTGCATTGATATTATCGCAGAAATATTACAATTCATTGAATAATCGACCGACAATTCCATTTGAGCTAACTTATCTCAAAAATGAAGTTAGACAAGAGGGTACCCTGACCGTCAATGCGACGATTAAAGCTGACGGGAAGCTATTATACATTGCTGATTCTGATGCTGAAGTTATCAATAATGGTATAACTAAAGATGTAGAGTTGCTGATGGTACCAGCGAACTAATTTGATGGCAGCTAATTTTCAGTATTCTATCTCTTATGTTGGTTCTTGTGTAATAAACCAGCACTTGGCTGTGGCTTTCTTGCTATTTTAGTGACTATCAAGCATAATGCCCCTGCTTTGAAAGAAGCAATCAATGGGGGCTCTGTTGGTTCTCCCGCAACGCTAACTTGTTAACTTGGTCAGGTCCGGAAGGAAGCAGCCATAGCAGGGGTCGTGTGTGCCGGGATGTCGCTGGCAGGGCTCCCACCCAATTTATCCCACTGCTTTCATCTAAACTAGAAAAAATCCCCTTATTTTTATATCAAATTAATTGGCTAGTTTTGTGTTCTGTATTTAATTGTATTTATAAATATGAAGTTTATTTTTATTCTTTAAAATAATATCTAATATTAAAATAGAATAAAGTTAAAAATATCGCATTAATTGTTAATTATAATGGTGATAAAAAACAGAAGGCAGGGAAATTAGAAATAAAAAACCTACTAGCACTATATTAGTGCTAAAAATAAAATTGTATTAAGTTCAGCCGATAAGTGGATTTACCGGCTATAACCATTCACTATCTGCGCGTGTTAATACAGTATTATCTAACAAACTTCCATACAGAAGGTGGAATTTTATCGTAGAGCTTATTCATAGTGAGTTCAGCAAGACGATGATCTGCCGCTGAGTAGAATAACTCTAGTTCATCATCAGATAGTTCATACTTGTTTTTTTCAATGACACGCTCAAGTGTTTCAATTGTTGTGCATTTTCTCAAACGCATCAGATAATCAGATTTGGTCATAACGCCCTTTCTTTATATGGAATATAACTTAGTAACATACGATGTTATTGTTTGATTAAAGATAAATAATGATTTTATGTTTTGCTGGTCAGACATTTTAGGTCATCATCCAGCACTGAAACTAGATTTTGATTCATAGTTTCCCAATCTATAATTTCACTTAATGTGATGACTGGGCTACCAAATAAGTCATAAGTCTCATCGAGGTACTCTTCAATTAATGATATAACGAGATTTTCTTTTGGATATTTGATCTTAAATCGCCAGACAAAAGCTGCGATATGTTCAATGAGTTCATTTAGAGCTGCACTTTGTGCAGAGCTTAGATCGTTAATCCAATGTGTGTTGGTTTTTTGCAAACTTAAGATAGCGTCTCTATTGAGACTGTTACATAAGTATTTTAGTTCTGCTATATCATGTCTTTTGGGTGAGTATTCATCCATAATCACCTCCGCGGGCGAATCTGACTTTTGCTATGTGTATTGTTATATCAATAATAATGTCACGTTAACTAATTAAAAGCACCTATGTTCAATATACATATATAAAGCAGTAATATATTGAAAAATATAAAGTTATTGCTAGTTCGTTAAGTTTTCGAAGATTATTAATATTATACATAAGTGACATTCGAACACGGACTGGCAGCTTGGACTAGTTTAGCCGCGATATAATAATAGCATTATTATTACATAAGTCACCACCAATCAACTACTTTTTTCATTTTTATTAGTAAGTGACTAAAATAGAGCTATAAATGCTCGACTTAAACTCAATTTTATAAAATGTTTAAATTACGTTTAACCATTTGGTTATTTTAGTACGGCTAATATGAAATGTTTACACAAAAGATGTTATAAAAAGTATTACTCCATTCAGAGTATTTAAATAGTTTAATTTTACCAATGAAATAAGATAATTAAATAAGAAAAAACCTCGACCAAAATTGGGGAGGTTTTTCATGGAGGTAACTTAGAGGTAAAGGTTTAAGGTTACCCCTGGTTTTAAATCAGCCATTTTTACGCCTGCGTTCCAAGTCATTAAATCATTGAGCTTGATACCATGGCGTTTTGCAATACTATAATAGGAATCGCCTTTTCTGACTTTATAGGTTTTCGTTTTACGATTGTTCGCTGCCGATATTGGGCTAGAAACTTTTAATGTTTGCCCTGGCATTATCACACTCGCCGTTTTTAACCCATTTAGCTTCTGAATATTTTTGGCTGTGGTATTAAACTTTTTAGCAATACTGGCGACTGATTCCCCTTTACGTACTTTATAAGTCGTAATTTTTGCTCGGTTTTGGCGAGCTGTTGAAATTGCCGTCGGTTGTGCCGTTTTAATTTGTTGATTTTGTATTGCGGCAAGGCGGATGGTTTCTAAAACGTCTTGATCAGATAACGATGTTTTAAATTGCTCCGCTTTTGCTGTTGGTAACATAATATAATGTGGGCCTGTTGGCGATGTGATGCCTCGAGTATAGCCTGAATTATAGGTTTTCACTGATTCTACAGTAAGCCCTGCTAGCTCAGCGGCTTGGGATAGTGTAATTTGCTGGCCTACATCAATTTGAGTTAACGCCCTATTTTTATTACTGGTTGGCAGGTTAACTTGGTACTTTTCTGGTGTTTTCAGCACTTGGCTGAGAGCTAGAATTTTGGGTACGTATTGTTTAGTTTCTTTTGGCAAAGAAAGGGACCAGAAATCAGTCGGCAAACCAGCAGCCTCATTCTTTTTAATAGCATTTAGCACACAACCTTCACCACAATTATACGCAGCTAACGTGAGCTCCCAATCATGGCCAAACATGATATTTAGGTTTTCAAGTAAATCAAATGCAGCTTTAGTTGATGAAACAACATCTCTACGTTCATCAACCCATTGGGTTTGTTTTAGCCCATAAGAACGCGCTGTAATTGGAACGATTTGCCACAGGCCTGCGGCTTTTGCTGGTGAAGTTGCTTTAGGGTTGAAAGAACTTTCAATAATCGGAATTAATGCTAATTCCATCGGCAAGTTACGTTCGTTAATTTCGTCTACGATGAGGTACATATAGGGCTCTGCTCTTAATGCCACATCGTAGACAAAACGTTGTTTGTTTAGGTAACTGTTAGCCATTTCCCTGATTTGTGGGTTATCAGGTATATCCATTTTTAGCTCATCACTGATGTAACCCCAAAGGTCATAATCTACCTTTGGAAGTTGTCTACTTGCTGCTTGGTTGTGAGAGGCAACAGTTTCAATTGTGTGATTGGCTGAAGGTTTGTTCTGCTTAACATTTTTTGGGGCGGTTTGGCATCCTGCCAGCAGAACAATGGCGATAAGTGTCGCGATTTTCTTCATTTTATTCTATTGTTCTTCGTTGCAATGTTTAAAAGTCGAACAATAATACTTATCCCACCCCATGATGACAATCATTAAACTTTAAAATTGATCTTTTAATTGACGTAAAAGGGTAAAAACTGCTCTCAAAGGGGGATTTTGCATATTAATTTCGAGTTTTTTTTGTAATTGTTGATTGTCGCATTGCAAGAAAATATTTATTTTCTTCTCATCTTTCAATAGGGTAGGAACTGTTGCTTGATGTTTGTCACGCATTTGCGTTATTTTTTGTAAATATTGTGTAATCGCTTCATTTTCAGGCCAGATATGGTGAGCAAATTTAAGGTTCGACAAGGTATATTCATGGGCGCAGCATATTAATGTTTCGTCTGGGAGCGCTGCAATTTTTTGAATAGATTGCCACATTTGTTCTGGTGTACCTTCAAAAATACGCCCACAACCAGCTGAAAATAAAGTATCACCGCAAAACAAATAAGGCGCTTGGTAAAAACCAATATGCCCAAGGGTATGCCCAGATAAAGCAATTACTTGGAATTTAAATTGGTTAATAATGACAGTATCACCTTCTTCGACTAATTCTGTTGCACCTTTATTTTCAGTTTCTTTAGGTCCAAAAACAGGTAGCGATGTAAATTTGTTTAAAATGCCTTTTACACCACCGGTATGGTCATTATGGTGGTGAGTTAAGAGGATAGCGACTGGCGTTAAATGTTGTGCGGTAATTATTTCGAGCACAGGCTCTGCCTCCGCAGGGTCAACAATGATACACTGCTGGTTATCAGCTAAAACCCAAATGTAGTTATCATTTAAAGCTGGGACTCGAATTAACTCCATAACGACCTCGATACTTGTTAATAGGGGAATTTCATGAAGCCTGCACGTATTGATAAAAAGCTCCAAATGCCCGTTAGTTGGTGTGATATTCCTTTTGGAGAGCAATATCGGCAGTCTATAGAAAACCAATTAAGGCCTTGGTGGCCAAAGATATTTGGTTTTCATCTCCTTAAGTTAGGCCATTTAAGTACTGAAATCCAGACCCAAGAGTGCCTAATTTCTCATCAGTTCAATGTTGGGAATAATGACCCGCGGTTTAATCTTATTGCTCAACCGGGGGCGTTGCCCTTTACTGAGAAATCAATTGATGCATGCTTAATGGCTCATTGTTTAGCCTATGATAGCGACCCACATTGGCTTCTAAGGGAGGTCGACCGTGTATTAATTGATGATGGGTGGCTAGTTATTTCAGGGTTTAACCCCTTTAGCTTAGCAGGGTTAGCAAAGTTAGTACCTGTTCTACGTAAACGGCAACCTTATTGTAGCCGGTTTTTTCCTGCTTTAAGGGTATTTGATTGGCTAAGTTTATTAAACTATGAAGTTTTATATCATCGTAATTGTCATGTTATCCCTTGGATGAATTCACACAGACGGATTAATAAACATGGCGGTGGTATAGGGGTACTAAGTGTTATTGTGGCGCGAAAACGGACTTATCCGCTCACGCCAACGCCGTTAAAATTTAAGCAGCCGAAAGTTAAAATAGGCACGGCTTTAGGTGCGGCAAAAGAGCTGAGTGAACGCACTAAAGTTAACCATAATCGTTAATCTTGTGCAGGTTGGTAGCCGGTATCTTCTTTGGTTGGAGATGACGCCGCCGCGCGAGCAAGCTCATCGCATTTTTCGTTTTCTGGGTGACCTGCGTGTCCTTTAACCCAGCGCCAGTCGATAGTGTGACGTTGGATAGCTTCATCGAGGCGCTTCCATAAGTCTACATTGACAACGGGAGACTTATCCGCTTTACGCCATTGTCTGCGTTTCCAACCGTGGATCCATTGGGTGATCCCTTGGCGGACGTACTGGCTGTCAGTGGTTAATATGATATCACAAGGCCGTTTCAGTGATTCTAGGGCGACAATAGCCGCAAGTAGTTCCATCCGGTTATTTGTGGTTAAAAAATACCCATCACTCAACGTTTTTTCATGCTGTTGATAACGTAGAACAACACCATATCCCCCCGGGCCAGGGTTACCCAAACAGGAACCGTCCGTGAAAATTTCTACCTGCTTTGTCATTTCTGTTACACTCTATATTATTCGTTCCTTTCTAGTTTGACACAAAAAAACATTATGAGCACGGTGATAACCAGACAAATTGTTCTTGATACTGAAACAACCGGTATGAATAAACTCGGTGTTCATTATGAAGGGCACAATATAATTGAGATTGGTGCAGTTGAAGTGATTAACCGCCGACTCACAGGGCGTAATTTTCATGTGTACATTAAACCCGATCGCTTAGTGGACCCTGAAGCATTTGAAGTGCATGGGATCAGCGATGAGTTTTTGCAAGATAAGCCCGTTTTTGCAGATATTGCGGATGAATTTATTGAATTTATTCGTGGCGCTGAATTAGTCATTCATAATGCCCCCTTCGATATCGGGTTTATGGATCATGAATTTCGTAAGCTCAATAAAGGTATTCCACCAACGGCTGACTTTTGTACGATCACGGACAGCTTGGTTTTAGCTCGTCGCCTTTTCCCCGGAAAGAGAAACAACTTAGATGCATTGTGCGATCGTTATCTAATTGATAACACTAAGCGTACTTTACACGGGGCATTGCTCGATGCGGAGATTTTATCTGACGTCTATTTAGCAATGACGGGTGGGCAAACATCGTTGTCATTTTCGATGGAGTCTGAGTCTGCCGATAATGAGCAAGCCAATGAAATACAAAGAATTGAACGACCGACAACAGGCTTGAAAGTACTCTATGCTTCCGATGAAGAGGTCATTGCCCACGAAGCGCGATTAGACATTGTCGATAAGAAAGGGGGAAAACCTTGTCTTTGGCGGCAGTCTTCTGATGAGGCTGAAAATTTACATTGATATATAGAATGTATTGGTACAAATGATGGCATGCAAATTAAGTGTGCTATTTAAGGCTAAAAACTGCTCAACTGCGCGATTTCCCAAGAAAAAGTATTGACGGGGCTGCAAAGTATTCGTAATATGCTTGGCGTTCCCAGAAGGGAACATCCGGAGCGGTAGTTCAGTTGGTTAGAATACCTGCCTGTCACGCAGGGGGTCGCGGGTTCGAGTCCCGTCCGTTCCGCCAAATATTAAAGCCCTGAGTTTTTAACTCGGGGCTTTTTTTTTGTCTCATCATCTCATCTTGTCAAAATAGTTTTATTTCATTATCAGTTGCTTAACCATCTGTATATTAGACTAAAAAAGTTTAATTTTAGACCTTTGTTCAATCGGATGGAGAGCTGTCACTATGAACTGCGCTGTATCATTGAAAGGCTGAATGACTAAATAGATAACAATCAGTTTATTAATAAGAGCTGTTTTTTAGCAAATGGTTACCTATTTTGTGGTAGGTTAATCAATTTTTTTACTGAAACTATTTTATTTGGTTATTAATTTAATGGGCTAAAATAGGTCGATTTTTATGCTGTATTTGGCGAATTGAGGGGGTGTACTTTTTATATCATTGATGAATTGTTTCGGTTACGATTGTTATTCTAGTTATTATTTTATTTTTTAAATTCTTCAAAAGAGTAAAATTAACTGAATACATTTTTGATTTACATCAATAAATATATCATACTCGATCTTAACGCTAAATAATGATCTCTTCGTAGAGATAAATCCTTAATACTCATATTATGTGTTATTGTAATAATTTATTTATACATTACATGCCAAATTGTAACAAAATGAAAAATAGTATTAATTTAAATGTCCATTAAATATATTATGTTTTAATTAAAATAATTTTTGCAACTTATTTTACTAATATAAAAAACAATATTTTCACATCAAAAAATAATTTACTTATCACATAGTTACTTATCATTTTTCTACTCTGACTACGTGTTTTATCTGGTGATAAAACTGAAATGTGGTTCATAAAAAACACCTAAATAGAGTTAATCTATTGATTTACTAACATTGATAGGTTTAAACATTTTTACACGTTTTTTAATCAATTTATATTATTAAGCATAAATTAATAGTCAGAGAATTATTATCAAATAATTTATCCTATTAAATATAAATATATTAATGATTATCATTTATTGAATGATTTTACTTGAATTTTGTCATCGGGAAAATTTTGGAAATGCTTATGGAAGTAAATAACTTAAGTTATTATGCGGGGGTTTTTTTACGAAAGTCCAGAAAAGAAAAAAATCTAACGGGAAAGCAACTAGCAAAGTTAATGCATGTCAGCCAGCAACAAATTTCACGCTATGAAACTGGAAAAACATCTTTGACCATAGATCAACTAAGTCAACTTTTGAATATACTCGATAAAAATTGGGTTGAACTAATAATGTTTGTTCAAAATGAACATGACTTTGATATAAAAATGGCTAAGGAAGAATCTAATAAAAAAAATTACTTGTTAAGTAATTACTTAATGGATAATTTTTTAAATAAAAAATAATAATAAAAATATTTTTTAATTACATTTTTAGTGGTCAAGATTATATTTTATAAAAAACACAACTAAAAGTGTTTTTTATACTATGTAATTTTTATTTGGTATGTATTTAATTTTAATTAGAGAGAATAACAATGTTTAATAAAAGAATATCGTCTGTACTATTATCTGGGATTATTGCTGCTTCTTTTGCTACTGTTGCGAATGCGGATACGCGCACTGCACAAGCGACCGCAACATGGCAAGCAACCGCAATTAAAGATACAACAAGTATGTTAGTTGTTACTCCGTTAAAAAGCCTGACATTTAATTATGCCGAAGGCCAACAAAGTTTTAATCAGCAAAATGGGGCATTTGATGTTGCTATTCAAGGGCAGTCAGGTGCTACAGATTTTAAATTAACCTCAAAAGTGATTGCTAATACATTATCAAGAACTACTGATAACTCCACATTAAAAGTGGGTGTTAAATGGAATGGAACTGACTTAGATACGGCAACGGAGACAACTTTAATTGATGTTGCTGGTGGTTTAACGTCTGGTTTAGATAATTTAGCTGCTGATGGTGTTTATAATGGTTCTGACCGCGCAACAGACCGTGGTGAATTTACATTCGTTATTGCAAGTGCAGAATCTGCAGGTGCGGCAGCTGAATTTAAAGATCTTGCTGATGGCGTTTGGGATGGTGATGTAAAAGTTCAATTTACTGCAAATTGGGAAGGAACTTTTGTTACACCATAAGTTATTTCATTAATTAAATAACAAATCCTTTATTACGATAAAGATAATATAAGGAAATAGTATCTTTATCGTCTTTTATTTGAGTTTTATTATGAAAAAAACAATTCTTGCGCTCATTTTATTATCAATTATTCCACTGAAAAATAGTTTGGCTGTTAATGTTGGGAATATAACAGAAATTATTTCTTCTGAAGAAAACACCTTGTCAAAGGAAATTGAAAATACGGTCGATGCAGCAAGGTTGGTAAATTTAAGCATTGAAAAAATAGATTCTCCTTTAGAGAATGGAAAAGTTATTCCCGTTAATGACCCTAATGAGATATTGTCAACACCAGCGAATATTATTCTTCCGGGCAAAGCAAGAGACATATTTAAAATTATTTATAATGGTCCTAAAGATGATCAAGAACGTTACTACCGATTAAATTGGAAAGATGACCCAATAAGTGAAAGCGGAATAACGAAAAGTTCAAAATCAGCCTCTGCAACAACATCAGCGACGATAAGCACGATACTTGTTGTCGCTCCTAGGGTGGAAAACTTTCGATATCAATATGAAAAGTACCAAGTTGCTAATTTAGGAAATACTTCTTTCCGTGTTGTTGCATCTGGCCCTTGCTTAACAGAAAAAATAACTTTTGGAATTGAAGGTATATGTCGAGAGCGTTATTACTTGATGCCAAACTTGGCAGTGAAACTTCAATTAGTCAATGTAAATAATAAAAAAACAAGTATTGGTATTTGGCACAAAGGGAATTTCATTGTTGTCAAATAGCAGGGTTAGGGCTTAATTATGCATAAAAGTATTATTACGTTATCAATAATAAGCTTTATTTTTTCAAATGCTATTTATGCTAGGGACATAAAGCGTATTAAAGTTGGAGGGTATATTATTCCTCCTGCTTTTGTTATTGCGTTGGAAGAAGGTATGTCTGTCCCTGTATTTTTACGTCTAAATAGCGATATAGAGAAGAATCAAAGTGAAGATAAGATAGCAGATGCTATTATAGTTGTAGAACAAGGAAAGATTAAGCTTGCGAACATTCATTTAGTTGATGCTAGTCAAGGACCAAAATTAAACCAATTATTAATTGAAAAATTAGAAAGTAAGAAAGAGTCATTCTTCAATGAGACAAATAATATTGAAGTTGATAAAAATGCATGGTTACAACTCGATGTATCCTCATTTAATCTATCTTTAGATGTGGATAGTGATGCATTTGCTCCTCAGGAAAAAATACGCCAATTTTCTCTTGGAAATTCGTCTGTTGATGCTTTCTCTTCCGTTGTTAATTATGACTTCGGTATTTTTCAGAGTCAGATAAAAAAAGGTAAAAATTCATCTAGTAGTTATTTTAATTTAGATACCCTATTTGCGATCGCAGAGCATCATATCAATATTAATGCTTCGGCGTACAGTATTGGAAAGTCAAACTCTAATACTGAGCTCTATCGAGCAATGTATGAGCGTGATTTTAATGGGTTACGCTTCGCTCTTGGGTTAATGAGTACATGGAACTTACAGTCTATCGCTAGTTTAACAACGTTAAATAGCAGCAAAATTTATGCGGTTTCAGTTGGTAATAATGCTTCGAGTGTCGTGGTCAATTCAAAATATTCGTTAACCCCTATTTACGTCTTTTTGAATAGTCCTGGTGAAGCTCGTATATATCGCGATGGAAAATTATTAAACATTCAAAATTTCCCAATGGGAAGCTTTGAAGTAGACACCAGTATTCTACCATTTGGTATCTATGACGTTACTATTGAAACGGTTGTGGATGGCAAGATTGTGACAACTCAACATCAAACTATTAATAAATCTTTCGGGGGAAGAGGTGTCAATTTTGACAAACTCAACTGGGAGATTTACGGGGGATATGTTGATTTTGATAAGAAGCGTTATGTGAGAGGGAAATACACTCAACGTGAGCCGCTCAAGCAAAGTTATTTATTCGGGGTTTCTGCAGCAAAAAGTTTCCCTGTCTTATCTGGGGTTAACATTCAGATGTCTAATTACGGCTATGATGATTTTTTGATTAATGAAAGTAGCATTAACCTTTCTTTAAATCAGTATATCTCATTGTCTTGGCAGGGGATGTTTGAGAATCATGGTAGTCATCGGAATATTGCTACCCTATCGTCAAGTATTCCTGATGGTTACGGTTCTATTTGGGCATCAAAAGAAAAAGCGGTAGTAAAAGGCGAATTACCTATCTATGACTCAAATAGCTACTCTTACGGTGCAACATTAAATATTGATAAAGTCTTTGAGCGAGCAGGGTCATTTACCATTAGTCGTACAACAGATAAACGTATTGGCGGTGATTCTATCAACTATGAGTATGCAAATACGCTATTTTCAGGCCGCTATGGTACGGTTGGCTTAAGAACAGGCGTACAGCGTTACCACTATGATGACCAAAAAAGTATGAATGAAAAATTTATTAGCCTTGATTTTTCATTACCTTTATCAACATGGTTAAGCACTGGGCTTTCATCAAGTAATGGCAACATGAAAGCAAATATTTATGCTAATAAAAATTTTGAAAATTCGGCAATTACGAATATAGGCGGCTCAGTTTCTAAGTTGGTTAGAGATAAAAATAATGGGGAGTCTGATTTCTCAACCATGGGTTACGCCTCTTATGAAACTAAATATAACTCGGGCATGGTGACTATTAACCGACCTGACAGCAATAGAATAAATGGTAATTTTACCTCAAGAGGTGCTGTTGCATATAGCAATGGAACAGTTATGCCGAGCGGTCAACAAGGGAAGTCGGGTGTTATTATCCATTCGGATATACATGGCGCGGGGAGTATGACAGCTCGTGTTAATGGGCAAAGTTATCCAATTAGTGGTACGAACACATTTATCCCATTATCACCTTATTCTGATTATGACATTCAATTAATGAATGACGCTAAGTCTAAAGATAGTTTTGATATTGTTTCTGGACGAAATAAATCTGTCACTTTATACCCTGGAAATATCGCTTTTTATAAACCAGAGGTCAGGCAATTAGTCACGGTATTTGGTCGCCTTAAATCCCCTGATGGTGAGTTTATAAAATATGCATCAATCCGCAATCATATTGGCCGAACAAAAACAGATCATAATGGCGAATTTTCGATGGATGTCGATATTCGTTACCCCGTTATTTCTCTTTTACAAGAAGATGAGCAAACAATTTGCGAAGCTGATTTGAATTTAGAGGGAGCCAGAGGGGCGTTATGGTTAGGTGATGTAACCTGTGATCCACAGAAAACCGTCGCATTAAGACAATGAGAATTTTATGATAAATAAAATAATGTATACATTACTTCCGGTGTTAGCATTGCTTAGTGGCTTTTATAGTTCCTCAGTCATAGCGGTAGCTCTCAGTAACTCTTATGTTTTTATTGAAAATGGAGTAGATGATGAATACTTCGTTACTCCCAGATCATTAGACCCTCGATTTACAGGAGCGAATAAGTTTTCCCGTTATTCAGCTAAATCACAGGAGAGCTTAGGTTATATGGGGTATACCAATACTGCCATTAGAGCAAACCAAAATGTAGATATTTGGTTTGAAAACTCCCCCATCGACAGCCCGTTTATTGGTAACCGCTGTATGCGTAATTACTGTCATCGTGATAGCGGTTATTGGCCAGCTCAATATATTGGAAAAAACGGTGCATATAAGATAGTGCAATCTGACACCTTAGGTGAAGGCATTTATGCTCGTGGTATATTTAGTGAGTCGACTTACCAATATTTTCAGAAACTCCCTGTTGGTGCGGTTGAGACATATAGTTATCGTGCCTGCATGACAAATATTGATTATGACCCTTCTAAGGGCGAGACTTGCCAAGGAGTCGGTGGAAAGATTATTGCTTCCCATGAATTTACGATGACGAAGTCAGGGCATATAAAGTTGAGCTCAACAGGTGCGATGCAAGAGGTTTATATTGATAGCAATGGTAATCCAAGTTTGGGGCCAGGGGCTCAATTTTGCCGGATTGGCATTGTTGCTAATGTGAATGGCTTGATATGCCAAGTTGTTAAGCATGAGACATCAGGGGATATTTTTGCAAATATCTTATTGAGTTTAAAAGTTAACTCAACGTTAATTCCATTTACGCCAGCGGGTGCATCAATAAAAATTGGTCCTGATGATGGGTCAAATATTTGGCGGAATTATAATTCTACTTACGCAGCAAGCACTTATTTCAAAACTTCGAATGATTCCGTATCTATCTTTTTTTCCAATACGTTTTTTAAGCAGTTAATTACGAACAACGTCGATTTTACTAATAGCCAGGATTTCTTTACTTTTTCATTTACTAACCCAGCTGCAGCGCCACAATCGGGATATTATGAATTTACCCCCTCAAATCAGTTAGTGATTAAGCCTCGTGACTATAGTATCAGTATTGTTCCTTCTGATTTTATTCCAAATCCGTCAAAAACAGGTAAAGTTGGAGCCAATGAACCTGCAATTGAGTTTAATTATATTGTAACAACAAGTGGTCCAAGGCAGGCCGACTCAATTACCGCTAGAGTAGAGGGGCCTACGGTTAATGTGAGTGGGCAAGCTTACTGCTTATTTAGTTCGGATGATGATAAGTTCCATGTCCCTTTTCCAGCTTACCTTTCGTTTAAGAACGCATCGGGAGTTGAGGAGTCTTATCGTTCAAGTTGCGATGGCACGGAAGTCTCTATGGATAATGCATTATGGACGGAAACTCCATGGGATATTCCCAATCAAGATTTAGGCTCTTTTTATCGTACCAACTTAGATTTACGGTTCCCAATGAATGATTCAAACTCTTTGTTTACGTTAGATGGTATTGATTGGCTAGGAACGGTATCGGCAAGTGGAACTGTGGTTGTAAAAGCAACTTGGACTGGACCAGATGTACATTTGTAATATTAAGTCGATGCTCCTGTCCGCTAATATAATAATGAAAGTACGTAGAAAACAATTATTCAGTAGCTTGTTGTTACTATTGCTTTTATTTTGTGGAAAGGCATATGCGCTTTATTTGAGTTCGGATATTTCTTCATTAGAACCTAATAATAGTTTTTTTTCAAAACCGTATGTTAATGATACGAAAAAGGTAAATTTATATACTTTTAGTGCTTATCAAATTGATAAACCAAACGAAAAAGAACAAGGAAACGCGATTAAGGATGGGGAAATTATTTTCACTCCATTGAAAAAAGTCCTACTACCAGGAGAACAGGAATATTTTAAAATTTTTTATCGTGGTCAAGAAGATAATAAAGAACGTTATTATAAGATTGTGATTAGTGAAACAGCCCTTGATGTTCAAAGTGATAACAGGCAAAACCGACAATCTTTATTTTATCCAACAGTCAGTTTGGAAACTTACTTTGTGGTAAGGCCTAAAAATATTGATTTTAAATATGAAATAAATAGTGATAGCGGCGT
The DNA here is from genome assembly GCF_049545585.1 of Providencia sp. NPDC089933. NCBI lineage: Bacteria > Pseudomonadati > Pseudomonadota > Gammaproteobacteria > Enterobacterales > Morganellaceae > Providencia > Providencia sp. NPDC089933. Next base: position 177,172 of record NZ_JBMWDT010000003.1, on the reverse strand, counting down.
ATTGAAAAATACAGGAAATACTTATTTTCGTGTATTGATTCATCAAAGCTGTGAGGTTGATGAAAATGAGGTGCCATTAATGCTGTATCTACTACCTCAGCAAGAGTTTCGTGATAGTAGTATGAAAAAGAAAAGCCGTAAGTATATCGTTATTTTTAATAAATATTATTCAATTGGTAACTGCGAAGGGGCTAAGTAGAGTAAGAAAGCCACTCATCAAGCGGGCTATTTTTCAGTATGGGCCAATGATAAGCCAGAGATTAGCCAGTCTCTGGCTTTTTTCTTATGATTTGAAATATAACCCCTTTTGGAGCCAACCTTGCTTAGGTTTACACTCGGAAGCAGTCGGTAGTTTTTCATACTTTTTTTGCCTAAAACTTTGCCTATTATCACTATTGTGGCAGCTAAATGCTTAAGATGGATAAATCACCTTGATCCCAGACCGTGAACTCAGGTTTAATAAGACTAGTCAATTGCGCAAAAATGTAAGCCCTAAGGGATATTTTGCGCAATGGAATGGATTCAGCTTTGCAGCAGTTTAATTTTTTTCGATCTGCTGCCATGAACATAGCAAATATTGCGGTATGAATGGAATTACGTTACTTTCAATCACTCTGCTCATAATATTCAAGTTGTCATGTGTAAGCTCTTGTGGCTAATGGTATCAGTTAAAAGACTGAAAAAGTTGTTATGCATTGATAAACTGAATGGTTGGTGTGTAGGTGTTAATAGAAGTAGAAGTATTTATATCGCGTTGTAAAAATTGGTTTAAGTACGTTTTTATCCTACCTGGAGTATACTGATGACGACTCGTAAAACCCTTGCTAATGCTATCCGCTTTCTAAGTATGGATGCGGTTCAAAAAGCAAAATCAGGGCATCCTGGCGCGCCAATGGGCATGGCTGATATTGCTGAAGTGCTGTGGCGTGACCATATGAATCATAACCCAGCAGACCCACACTGGGCGAACCGTGACCGCTTTGTATTATCCAATGGTCATGGCTCTATGTTAATTTATAGCTTGTTGCATCTTGCAGGTTATGATTTACCTATTGAAGAGTTAAAAAACTTCCGCCAATTACATTCTAAAACACCGGGTCACCCTGAATATGGTTATACTCCAGGTGTTGAAACTACGACAGGTCCTTTAGGGCAAGGCATTGCAAATGCAGTCGGTTTTGCTATCGCAGAGCGCACATTAGCAGCGCAATTCAACCGTCCTAGCCATGATATTGTTGATCACCATACTTATGTTTTCATGGGTGATGGCTGTATGATGGAAGGTATCTCTCATGAAGCCTGTTCTTTAGCGGGTACTCTCAAATTAAATAAACTGATCGCTTTTTATGACGACAACGGCATCTCGATTGATGGTGAAGTTGAAGGTTGGTTTACTGATGATACAGCAGCACGTTTCGAATCTTATGGCTGGCATGTGATCCGTGATATTGATGGTCACGATGCAGCGCAAATCAATGCGGCTGTTAATGAAGCGAAAAACCAAACAGACAAACCAACGCTGATTATGTGCAAAACCATTATTGGTTTTGGTTCGCCAAATAAAGCGGGTTCTGAGTCTGTCCATGGTGCACCTTTGGGTGATGCAGAAATTGCAGCAACACGTGAAGCATTAGGTTGGAACTACGGCCCATTCGAAATCCCTAAAGATATTTATGAAGCTTGGGACGCGCGTGTTGCAGGTAAAGAAAAACAAAGCGCATGGGATAAAAAATTCGCAGCGTATACCGCTCAGTTCCCTGAGTTAGCGGCTGAGTTTACTCGTCGTATGAACGGTGAATTACCAGCAAACTTTGATGTTGAAGCGAAACAGTTTGTTGAAAACCTACAACAAAACCCAGCGAACATTGCAAGCCGTAAAGCATCACAAAATGCTTTAGAAGCGTTTGGTAAAGTATTACCTGAATTTATGGGTGGGTCTGCGGACTTAGCGCCAAGTAACTTGACCATGTGGTCAGGTTCGAAAGCATTGAATGTTGACCTTGCAGGTAACTACATTCATTACGGTGTACGCGAATTTGGTATGTCAGCTATCATGAATGGTATTGCATTACATGGTGGTTTCATCCCTTACGGTGCAACATTCCTGATGTTTGTTGAATACGCACGTAATGCTGTTCGTATGGCCGCGTTAATGAAAATTCGCAGCATCTTCGTTTATACACATGATTCTATTGGTCTGGGGGAAGACGGTCCAACTCACCAACCAGTTGAACAGTTAGCTAGCCTGCGCGTTACTCCAAACCTCAGCACATGGCGTCCTTGTGACCAAGTTGAATCTGCGGTTGCATGGAAATATGCCATTGAGCGTAAAGATGGCCCAAGCGCACTGATTTTCTCTCGTCAGAATTTAGAGCAACAGCCACGTACTGCTGAGCAACTAGCGAATATCGAGAAAGGTGCTTACATCCTGAAAGATTGCGCGGGCACTCCTGAGCTAATCTTTATTGCGACAGGTTCTGAAGTGGAATTAGCGGTTAAAGCGGCAGAACAACTGTCAGCAGAAGGCCGTAAAGTTCGTGTTGTATCCATGCCTTCTACCGATGCATTCGATAAACAAGATGCGGCTTACCGTGAAGCGGTATTACCTGCAAATGTTAGCGCACGTGTTGCTATTGAAGCTGGTATTGCCGATTACTGGTTCAAATATACAGGCTTAAATGGCGCCATCATCGGTATGCATTCTTTTGGTGAGTCTGCACCGGCTGAAGAGCTATTCAAAGAGTTTGGCATTACCGTAGAAAAAGCGGTTGAAGCGGCTAAGTCTTTATTGAAATAAAAATGTTAAGGAATTAGCAGGGGTTTACGGCTAATTCCGGTTATGTGACTTAACAACGCCTGACGATGAGTTGGGCGTTGTTTTTTTGTGCATGAATATCTGCTTTTCTATTGCGTTCTGTAAATATATCCCTTAATCTAACTCTAGATAAGCTGAAGCGTTTCAGTTGAGTGGCGTAGAATGAAAATTTTTTCAAAAAATGTCGGTTGTAGCACATTTTTGATGTTTGACTGTTAAAATGAGCAGTAGAGTTAATGTGAGTCAGTTATCCTTATGGCCTGCTGAAGTTCTCTGGTTATTTTAGTGACTCACTTCAGGTTTGAATGTAGTAAGTGCTTATGTTTTATACTAAATAGTTAGCAGCTAATGACTTCAAATCACAGGTTTAAATATCATGACTAAAGTCTGTTTACGGGGTAAGTTGAAAATAAACTCACATGCGTCAGCAGTCTTTAGCAACCGTATGATTTTGCTTATATACAAGGTACGCAATGGCTATCAGGGTAGCAATTAATGGCTTTGGCCGAATCGGTCGCAGTGTATTACGGGCGTTATATGAAACTAGCCGCCGAGCCGAAGTTCAAGTTATCGCAATTAATGAACTCGCTGAACCGGAAGGGGTTGCGCACTTGCTAAAGTATGACTCTAGTCATGGGCGGTTTGCGTGGGATGTAAGGCTTAGCGGTGAACTTTTACAGGTTGGTGATGACAACATTCGCTTATTTCACCAAGCCGATATTGGTGAGCTACCTTGGAAAGAATTAGGCATTGATATCGTTCTTGATTGTAGTGGGGTTTATGGCTCGCGGGATGATGGCTTGCAACATTTAACCGCAGGGGCAAAAAAAGTATTATTTTCACACCCCGGTACGGATGACCTTGATGCCACGATCGTGTATGGGGTTAATCATGAAAGCTTAACGGCAAGCGATAACATTGTTTCTAACGCGTCTTGTACGACAAATTGCATTATCCCGATTATCAAATTACTGGATGACAGCTTTGGCATTGAATCGGGCACTGTGACCACTATCCACGCCTCCATGAATGACCAACCCGTTATCGATGCTTATCATAAAGATTTACGCAGAACACGTGCGGCAAGCCAGTCGATTATTCCAGTTGACACCAAATTAGCTGCGGGGATTACCCGTATTTTCCCTAAATTTAAAGATCACTTTGAAGCGATTTCCGTCCGTGTACCCACGACCAATGTGACAGCGATTGATTTGAGTGTTACCGTACATGACGATGTTTGCGTCGAAAAAGTGAACCAACTATTGCGAAGCGCTGCACAAGGGCATTTTCGTGGTATAGTGGACTACACAGAATTACCGCTCGTGTCGATGGATTTTAATCATGACCCGCACAGTGCTATCATTGATGGTACGCAAACGCGAGTTAGCGGAAAACATTTAATTAAAACCCTGGTTTGGTGTGATAACGAATGGGGGTTTGCTAACCGGATGCTAGATACTACACTAGCGATGGCAGCCGTCGGTTTCGGCGAACAGGTTTAAACTAATTGGCTACTGACAGACAACGGACACTATCCTAGATAGCTTCCGCGCAGTAGTTAATAGCAACTTTATAGAGAATCAACAAGAGGATTCACCATGTCTGTAATTAAGATGACCGATTTAGACTTAGCGGGTAAACGTGTTTTCATCCGTTCTGACTTAAACGTCCCTGTAAAAGATGGCAAAGTTACTTCTGATGCACGTATTCGTGCTTCATTACCAACCATTGAAGCTGCTCTTAAACAAGGCGCTAAAGTCATGGTCACTTCTCACCTTGGTCGCCCGACCGAAGGCGAGTACAACGAAGAGTTTTCACTGCAACCTGTTGTTGACTATCTGGCCGACAAAATTGATTACCCTGTTCGTTTAGTTAAAGACTACTTAAACGGCGTCGAAATCGCAGATGGCGAATTAGTTGTTCTGGAAAACGTTCGCTTTAATAAAGGCGAGAAAAAAGACGATGAAACGCTATCAAAACAATATGCAGCACTATGTGATGTATATGTCATGGATGCATTTGGTACGGCTCACCGTGCGCAAGCGTCAACTCATGGCGTTGCAAAATTCTCTCCAGTTGCTTGTGCGGGTCCACTGTTAAGCAATGAACTGGAAGCGCTGGGTAAAGCGTTGGATAACCCTGCACGTCCAATGGTGGCGATTGTGGGTGGCTCTAAAGTATCCACTAAACTGACAGTATTAGATTCTCTGTCTAAAATTGCTGACCAACTGATTGTAGGTGGGGGGATTGCAAATACCTTCATCGCAGCTGAAGGGAACAATGTTGGTCGCTCTTTGTATGAAGATGATTTAATCCCAGAAGCGAAAAAATTACTGGCTAACTGCCAAATTCCAGTGCCGACTGATGTCCGTGTTGCAACCGAGTTTTCAGAAACCGCAGAAGCAACATTAAAATCAAGCACTGAAATTAAAGATGACGAGCAAATTCTGGATTTAGGTGATAAGTCAGCAGAGCGTTTGGCCGAAATCCTCAAAAATGCAAAAACCATTTTATGGAATGGCCCTGTTGGCGTGTTTGAGTTCCCTAATTTCCGCAAAGGAACTGAAATTGTGGCGAGAGCAATCGCAGATAGCGACGCATTCTCTATCGCAGGAGGTGGTGACACCTTAGCAGCTATCGATTTATTCGGTATCGCTGACAAAATTTCATATATCTCTACGGGCGGTGGTGCTTTCCTTGAGTTCGTTGAAGGTAAGAAACTCCCTGCCGTTGTGATGCTAGAAGAACGAGCTAAATCGTAATTAATTTTTTCATACACAACAGGCAGCGTAGGCTGCCTGTTCACCACAGGACCTTTTCACATGTCTAAAATTTTTGATTTTGTTAAACCGGGTGTTATCACGGGTGATGATGTACAGAAAGTTTTCGCAGTTGCCAAAGAAAATAACTTTGCATTGCCAGCAGTGAACTGTGTTGGTACTGATTCAATTAATGCGGTACTTGAAGCAGCAGCAAAAGTACGTGCACCAGTTATCGTTCAGTTTTCAAATGGTGGTGCTGCATTTATCGCAGGTAAAGGCCTGAAAGCAGAAGGGCAACAAGCAGCAATTTTAGGTGCAATCTCAGGTGCTTATCACGTACATCAAATGGCAGAACATTACGGTGTCCCAGTTATTCTGCATACTGACCACTGCGCACGTAAATTACTGCCATGGATTGACGGTTTACTGGATGCAGGTGAAAAACACTATGCGAAAACAGGAAAACCACTGTTTTCTTCCCATATGATTGACTTATCAGAAGAATCTTTAGAAGAAAACATTGAAATCTGTTCTAAATACTTAGCGCGTATGGCTAAAATCGATATGACTCTGGAAATCGAATTAGGCTGTACTGGCGGTGAAGAAGACGGTGTTGATAACACTGGTATGGATAGCTCAGAACTGTATACTCAACCAGAAGATGTTGCATACGCCTATGAGAAACTGAGCGCAATTAGCCCTCGTTTCACTATTGCGGCTTCATTTGGTAACGTCCATGGTGTTTATAAACCAGGTAACGTACAGTTAACGCCAAAAATTCTGCGTAATTCACAAGACTATGTTTCTGAGAAATATAACCTGCCACACAACAGTTTAGATTTCGTATTCCATGGCGGTTCAGGTTCAAGCGCTGAAGAAATCAAAGAAGCTGTAGGCTACGGTGTGATCAAAATGAACATCGATACTGATACCCAATGGGCTACTTGGGATGGTATCTTACAGTACTACAAAAAGAACGAAGGCTATTTACAAGGTCAGTTAGGTAACCCTGAGGGTGCTGATAAACCTAACAAAAAATACTATGACCCACGTGTATGGCTGCGTAAAGCACAAGATTCAATGGTTGTTCGTTTAGAGCAGGCATTTAAAGAATTAAACTGTATTGATGTTCTATAATTAATACTGATTTAATTTTTAATAAACCCCCGGTAAGGTGACTTATTGGGGGTTTTTTATTTGTTTAATCAAGTTGTTCACCTGAATGTGAGAGTAATTTTAAAAATAATGACTCACTTTGTGTGAGGGGTTTGCTGGCTTCAGTGATAGCACAAATTCGGTTATGAAAAACGGGAGAGTGTTCCACTTCTATAAGGGAATGGCGAAAATTAATTTGAGATGCGTAATTTTCAGGCAATATTCCGACATAGTGACCTGATGCAATAAAGGTTGCGACAGCTTCAAGCCCCGCAGCTTCAGGGCCTTTATTAAATTCACCTGAAGCTAGAATACTTTCTGTGAATGGGTGAGGGCGGTAGACTAATGCTAGATTGTGCTTATTTGGAGCGCTTTTAGCCGAAATATACAGCTTATGTTTTTCAATAAATAAAAATTGGTAATTAAAACGGCTATTTTCATGATATTGCCCCCTAATACCAATATGAATAGTTCTATCACTAAGTGCTCGGTTTAATTGGTTATGGTTGAGTATAATCAGCTCTAATTTAACGTTGGGAGCCGCTTGGGTGAATTGAGAAATGGTGGATGAAAGGTGGCAAAGTGGGTCAATCAAGATATGTTCGATAACACCAATCACAAGTGTCCCAGATAAAACTCCATGTAACTCATCTACTTCTGTCTTAATATTATCCAAAGCTGTCAAGGCCATGTTAGCTTTTTCAATCACTAACAAACCCGATTCTGTGAGTTTAAAGCCTGCGGGGCCCCTTTCACAGAGCTGTACTCCTAATTTATCTTCAATTTCACGGATGTGACGGCTTATTGAGGCTTTAGACATACTGAGTTTTTTCTCTGCGATAGAAAAGCCCCCTGCCTCAGCAACGGAAATAAAAACCCGCAATGATTTTAAATCTTTTTCAGTTAATTTTTTATTATGCATATTTATACCTATTACGTGAAATCAATCACTAATTGTTAATTTAACTTACTTTCTATTGAGACACAAATAACATAATTGATATGTTTTTATTTTAATTTTTAAAATTATTTTTTATTTCAGAAAAGGTTTCATTTTATGAAACCATAGGATCAAAAATATCACTTTTATTCTTAGCAGATATGTATATCTTAAAGTTGTAGTTGTTAATAAATTATTACCAAAGTGGCGCCACAAAATAATAATTAATCCAAATATATATAAATACAAAAGGATTCTAATTTATGGTCACAGATGAAATGTTAACAATAAAACTGGATATGATTACATTTACAGCATTAGGGGCCTTATTATTAATTGCGAGCAATGTAATTATAAAAAAGTTTCCATTTTTTATGAAGTATTCGATTCCTAGCCCTGTTATTGGCGGGTTTATATTTTCCGTCATTATGTGGTTAGCATACCAATTTAATATTGTAGAACTAAGTTTTGATAATACATTATATGATTTATCTATGTATGTGTTTTTCGTCACTATCGGTTTGATGACGGGGGTTAAATTACTTGTTAGTGGCGGTAAGATATTATTATTGTATATGGTTATTTGTTGGGGGCTAGCGTTCGCCCAAAATGGTGTTAGCCTTGGCTTATCTTATGTTTTAGATATCGAACCATTAATTGCGATGATGGCGGGCCAAGCCTCCATGCAAGGTGGCCACGGTATGGCGGCTTCTCTGGCTCCTCTTATCGAATCTTTTGGTTACGACCAAGCACTGAATGTCGGACTCGCCGCTTCAACATTTGGGCTGATCGCCGGCTCAATATTAGGTGGGCCAGTAGGAAACTGGTTGATAAAAAGAAATAACTTAAAAATTGAAACCGATCATATTGATTTGGATGACTTAACTGAAAAGGAAAGTAAGGAAGATAAGGTCACGCCTCAGCAGTGTATCGTCACAGGGGCCGTTATTTTATCAATACTTGCTATTGGTATGCCAACAGCTAAATGGATCAGTGAAGCTACAGGGTTTACTATTCCAGGACATATTTTTAGTTTATTTGTTGGTGTTATTTTCCATTCATTTAATGAAAGAAAACCAATTATCAAAATATCGCGTAGTACAGTGGTATTAATTTCAACAATATCGTTAGAAATGTTTTTAGTTATGGCGATGATGAAATTAAAGCTTTGGGAACTTTACGAATTAGCATTGCCATTAACCATAATATTAATCACTCAGGTTATTGCAACAGTGCTCGTTGCTATATTTATTGTTTATCGTGCATTAGGGCGAAATTATGATGCTGCTGTCATGTCTGCAGGGTTTATTGGTCATGGGTTAGGTGCGACACCAAATGGGTTAGTCGTAATGGATGCAATTTGTAATAAATATGGGCTGTTTTCGCGAAAAGCCTTCATCATTATCCCTATTGCCGGAACGGTATTAACAGATATTGTCGGAGTTCCATTATTTGTCTTTTTAGCCAATACATTTGGCAGCTAATTAAGAAATAAAAATAAATTTAATAAGGATTATGTTATATGAAAAAATTAACGACACCTCCTCATGTTGGTCATAAAACATTTTTATATTCAGAGCTTGTGACTGACTTGACCAATATTGAAGCGGATATTGCCATACTAGGGATGCCATTTAGCTCAGCTTACAGTGCCCATGCTTTTACCAATGATCAGTCGAGGGCTCCACAATATCTACGTGATATGAGTGATAGGATTGTGAGACACCCAGATCATTATGATTTTGATATTGACGGGCCATTATTACAAGGGCGGGAAGACATCAAATTTGTCGACTGCGGTGATGTCATCCCTGACTTATCAAAACCATTGGGAGAGCATCACCAACGAGCAGCACAAGCTATTCGGCAATTATTAAGAGCAAATGCACTACCGATTGTTTTAGGTGGAGACCATGGAATTACCACGCCTATTTTGCAAGGTTTTGACGAGGTAGGCCCTGTTACTTTGGTTCATATTGATGCTCATTTAGATTGGCGCGAAGAGGTTAATGGGGTAGATACTGGCCTGTCGAGCCCTATTCGTCGCGCATCTGAAATGAAACATATTGGTGAAATATTCCAAATTGGTTTGCGTGCTCAAGGAAGTGGTCGTCCCGCAGATTACCAAGCTGCCAAAGACCATGGAGCCCATGTTATTCCTGCCTACGAATTGCATGAAGTAGGGATGCAGGCAATTTTAGACCGTATTCCAGATAACTCAAATTACTATATCAGTATTGATGCTGATGGTATCGACCCAAGCATTATGCCGGGGGTTGATGGCCCTGCACCGGGCGGAGTGACTTACTTACAAGCGCGTAGCTTAATTCACGGCTTAGTGAAAAAAGGCCGAGTTGTGGGGATGGATATCGTCGAAATCACCCCAGCTAAGGATATACCCTCGAAATTAACAGGGGTGACCGCGGGGCGTTTTGTCGTGAATTTAATTGGCGCATCGATTCGAGCAGGGTATTTTGATAAGAAATAACTCAACGAACTAATATCGTACTCATCATAAAGTGGGAGATATTTTCCCACTTTATTGACCGCCCGTCGGCGTCCCTTGATGAAACCTTAATTGCCATTGGTTTTTTGAGTTTTTCAGCCAAATAGATGAGCGATGGGTTAACTTTATTTTAATATTTTGTTGTCGCTCAAAACTGGTATAGGTCATTAGCAGCGTATTATCACTCAATAACGTGCAATGATAATCTTCTGAATAAATTGTTTTAGGCTGTTCATCAACAAGTACGGATAAAGTATTGGTCTTATTTGTCGTCCCCCCTGAGCGTCCAAATTCAAAAAAATCCTCATGTAGCACCTCACGAAGGAAATTAATATTCTGCCGGTTAGCTGAAAGATGTAGCTTTTTTTCTACATCAATTAATTTATTAAATAATGCATCCATAGCTAGCGCTCCCCTAATTGTTGAGCCAGTTTTTCGGCTAATTGATTAATTATATCGGAGGTATTAGTGTGAAAATGCATGGCGATTTCCATTTCTTGAGCAACAGGAAAACCTTCTTCTTCTGTTAAAACCCGATGTTGCGGGAGTTTCGCACGTAGAGGTAATAAACTAACGCCTAACCCATCAGCAATAGCGCTCTGGATACCAGCAAGGCTGGAACAGGTATAGGTAATGTGCCAAGGGCGTTGTTCACTATCCAATAGTTTAAACATATCATTGCGGTATAGGCCATTTTCAGGGAAAACCACCAGTGGCACGGAGTCAATATTTAACCGTTTTGCTTGGCTGCTGGTTAACCAACATAAAGGCTCTGGCCAGTGATAGTCGCTTTTAAACTCGCCTTTTTTTTGCTTAACAATGATCAAATCCAGTTCACCATGTTGGTAACGTTGGTGTAATTGGCGGCTTAATCCACTAGTGACTTCTAAGCGCACATTCGGGTTTGCCTGCATAAAAGCAGCTAAAGTGGGAGTGACTTGCCCTGATGCTAAATCTTCAGGGAAACCTAGCCGAATAGTTTGGATGACGGCATTACCTGTTATTTTCATAAAGAAAGTATCATTTAGGGCTAAAATATTTTTAGCGTAGCTAAGTAGGATCTCCCCTGTTTCTGTGAGTGTGAGTATTCGATGCCCACGTATAAATAAAGGGTGCTCCACAAGTGCCTCTAAACGTTGTATTTGTTGACTTAATGTTGACTGAGTCGAATTTAGGTGCTGTGAAGCAACAGTAAAATTCCCTGTTTCAGCAACCGTTACAAAGGTTTTTAATAATACAAAGTTGAGTAGTGGATTCATTTTTTTAATACCTATCATTAAGTTATTTAATTTTTAAATAGCATATTTTTTGAGTAGATTAAAGGGCTTATAGGAGATAAATCATGAAAATAACTTTTTTATCTATTAAGTGGTTGGTTTCTTTACTGGGTATTTTGGCTATTTCTTTGATATTTATGGTGAAAGGGATGGCAAATCCACAACAGAGTCCACTTGTCGCACTTGCGGAGCAAGGCGACCTTCATCAGTTGCAATCTTTGGTCGAACAGGGGGCTGATATTGAACAGCGAGATCTGCGTCAGCGTACACCATTGATGGCAGCAACACATAAAAACCAAATTGCAGTTGCTCGTTACCTGATTGAACAAGGTGCAAATGTGAATGCACGGGATGCAATGCAAGATTCCCCTTATTTATATGCAGGTGCCCGCGGCTTGCAGGAGATTTTGTTATTAACCTTACAAAATGGGGCTGATTTAACGAGTACCAACCGTTATGGTGGTACGGCGCTGATCCCAGCGGCAGAGCGGGGGCATGTGCAGACAGTTAAGACGTTGATTGACGCTGGTGTGGATGTTAACCATGTTAATCGCCTAGGATGGACTGCTCTAATTGAAGCTATTATTTTGGGTGATGGTAGTGATAAGTACGCGCAGATTGTGACACTATTGATTAACGGTGGCGCGGATGTCAATTTAGCGGATAGTACGGGTGCATCGCCGTTGACGCTGGCAAAAAGTAAAGGGTATCGTAACCTTATTGAAATTCTTGAAAAATCAGGAGCTAAATAATGTCAGATAGGCAATTTTTACAGCAAGCTATCACTTTAGCGGCAGAAAATGTACGGGCTGGTGGTCGCCCATTTGGTGCTGTCGTGGTGTGTGACGGGCAAGTGGTGGCGACTGGTGTGAACCAAATGCTTGAATTAAGTGACCCAACAGCACACGCTGAATTGATGGCTTTGCGACAAGCAGGGAAAACATTGAACCGCGTTAAACTGGAAGATTGTGTGGTCTATGCCAGTGGGCAACCTTGTCCTATGTGCCTTGCCGCTATGCGAATGGCAGGGGTTAGCCGGGTTGTGTACGCTTATTCAAACCAAGATGCAGAGCCCTTTGGGCTTTCAACAGAAGGGATTGCCAAGGCTTTGCGGGTTGAACCTGAACACCAATCCGGTTTGCGTTTTGAACAGTTGAAACCTGATAATGACGCTTGTTCTTCACTGTATCAGTTATGGTCGGAACAACAGAAATAATGGGTAAAACAGCCTCATCCTCTTTTGCCTTGATACTCACTATTGTGTTAGTGGGGGTCAATTTACGGCCATTCATGACCGGCCCAGGGCCCGTTATTGATAGTATTATGCAAACGACAGGGATGAGCTATCAAAGTATTTCTTTGCTCACTTTATTACCTATGTTGTTGATGGGCATTGGCGCATTAATTGTACCTATCTTAAATCAACAGTTAGGAGAACGGTTAGGGATTAGTGCAGCGATGTTATTGCTGCTCGTTGGCTCATTAGGGCGCTATTTTGTAGAGGATGGCACCTCTTTACTGTTCACGGCCTTTTTATGTGGTGTAGGGGCGGCGTACATTCAGTCGGTATTTCCGGGGCTTATCAAAGCTAACTTCCCACAAAAAATGGCGATGATGACAGGGCTGTATTCTGCAACCTTAATGGCTGGTGGTGCGATCGGGGCGCAATTAACGCCACTATTAGAAAATGCAACGGGGCATTGGCAAACGGCTTTAGCTTGGCTTGCATTCCCTGCGCTGTTGGCTTTGGTTGCTGTTTTTCTGAACATTCGTACGGCTCGTACGCCAAAAGCCGAGCAGGTTTCTTTATGGCGCTTTTTACGTAAACCCAGAGCTTGGTTGTTAATGGCTGGGTTTGGGCTTATCAACGCAGGCTATGGCACTGTGGTGACTTGGTTGGCGCCATTTTTCCAACAACAAGGGATCAGTGCTGCACAAAGCGGTTCTTTTGTTGCCATATTAACGGTGTTTCAAGCGTTATCTGCATTGATGATCCCTGTACTGGCTTCACATAATATTGATCGGCGATTTTGGCTAATGGTAACGCTTAGTAGCCAAGCAATTGGATTTTTAGGGTTAATGTTATTCGCGAATGCTTTCCCGTTGTTATGGGTTGCTTTGCTCGGCCTAGGGCTTGGTGGGTGTTTTGCACTGAGTATTATCACTGCATTAGACCATATATCGCACCCTGTTAGTGCTGGAGCTCTTACGTCTTTAATGCAAGCGGGGGGCTTTATTATTGCCGCATTTGGCCCGCTATGTGCAGCTTGGTTACACCAAGTCAGCCATAATTTTACATGGGTGTGGGCAATGCATATTGCATTTGTATTAGTGACATTGTTGCTTTATTTACGTTTAAACCCTAAAAATTACAGTAAGATTTTTGCATTGAAACCATAAAAAGGACTTTTATTTGTCCTCTATTTTTTGTTTTTCCGTTTGGATTTTTGTTTTTTGGTTTCTTTTTCAATTTTATTTTCAATGGAATTAAAATAGATCTCCAAATAATGTCGGTTACTTAAAAATGAAATTAGGCAACTGGCAACAATAATGACCCAGATAAGTTGTAACTTGATTGAGTCTTCAATACTGAAAAGCAGTAATAGTGGGATCATCACAATCATGCTAATAAAAACTGAGCAAAATAAAGCCCCTGAAATATAGAGTGAGAGTTTTTTTAACCTGAGTATATTTAGTACGACAAGGGTGGCAATAGATAAAAACAATGTGCCGAACGTGGCAAACATAATGACTAACCCAGCTTCTTGCTCAAGAAGCCAATCAGTAAAACCAAACCAAGAAAAAGGAATGCTGATCATTGTGAAGGCTCCTGTTTACCGTATAGCAGAGGAATAGCTTTAAAGCGAAATAACGCTGCAAAAATTAGGTTTGGAAAGATGTGAATATCGGTATTGTAGAGTGTGACCGTTTGGTTGAAAAATTCACGTCTGTCGGCAATTTGCTCTTCAATATGCTTTGCTTGTGTTTGTAATTCCAATAGTACCGCCTTACTGATAAGCGCGGGATAGTTTTCTGCGGTAGCAATTAATGGCTTTATTTTTGGCGATAGTTGGTTTGCAGTATCAATTTTGATTTCAATGGCCGTATTGGATAAATAGCGCTGTCGGCTTTCAACTATTTCATTAATAAGCTGTTTTTCATACGCGATAGCTTTATCTGCCACTTGAGTCAGCGCTGGTATTAACTCAATTTGTTTCATTAATAGCACATCAATATTGGCAAATGCTTTGAGGCAATTATTTTTCAAAAAGACAATATTGTTATAAATATTAATTAGATAGCGAATGATTATATAGCCAATGATAACAATAATAATGAAGAAAATAAGCGTTTCCATGCTAGTTATCACCGAATAATGATATTTTGTCAAAATACAGATTTAATTGCCCATTACGGTAATTTATCGGGGTAACCAAAATAACCCCAATCAATAACAGTGCAATAATGGCGGTAATGGATAAATTCCGACGTAATGGCCCGGTTTTATTCCAACGTACAACATAGTCAGCTGGAGAAACACCTAATAGCATATGAGGAGCTTTGCGGATAATAACGGGCTCACCTTTTTCATTCGCGTCAGCGGTGCCAATCAGTAAATAACGGGTTTTTGGTTCAAGCAAATATTCAGTATAACGACGGTTGCCTTGCTCAATATCCATATGCGCTTGTAGCCCTGGATAAACAAAGTAATCGGGGTCACATTCTACCTTTACTGACCCTGTATCATCGGTCAGGATAAAACTCTCCATACGGCTTTTACTATTTTGTAATGTATAACTTTTTTTACCATCTTTATCTTTCGATATGGAATACTCAAAATAAAAGGAGCCATAGCAGGTTTTATTACCTAACTGGCTTTTAATTTCAGTACCTGTGGTTATTTCACCTTCAACTTCGACAAGCCCTATAGCTATTGAGCGTATTTTGGATGTCGCGAGGTTTTTTTGAAATTTTAAGAAGCGCTTGGTTGGTGTATTTTCAATAAACTTAAATACGAAGGCTAAGACAAATGCGATGAAAAACACTCGCATGTCGATAAAAAAGCCTACAAATAAGCAACTTGCTAGTAAAGTCCCCACGAGTACTTTAAGAAAAGCGCTAAACTTTGATGAACCTTCATTTTGTAATCGCTGATACCGCTGAAAGCCGGCTTTACTGGCTTTGACGATATGACGAATAATAAAAAAGGAAATGGTCAATATCACAATATAATAAATGATACTGCCGTAATCCCCTTGAGTAGGTGATAGCGAGTACCACATACCGCAGGCAATGCTGATAAAAGGGATGATCCCCCAATTTACTCTTTTATTTATCGAAAACTTATTATCGATAAATAAAATTAAAGCACCAATCGCTGCCCCGAGTAAAAAATACATATTCACAGACTAATACCCTTTACGTTGATATTATTTAAACTGGATACCATGATATTTTTTATCATCTTCAGAAATATCAAGTAATGGTAATTGTGTAAAACGAAAGGCATTAGCAATCAGGTTGTCAGGGAACATTTGTATTGCAGTATTATACTCTGTTGTTGCATCGTTAAAACTTTCACGGCGTTGGGCTATTTTATTTTCAACATCGCTTAGGGCTAATTGTAATTGTGTGAATTGCTCACCAGAAATGAGGGTAGGGTAATTTTCTGCGATAGCTATAAGGTTACCCAGTGCGCGGTTCATTTCATTTGAAGCGGTGATCTTGTCCGCCATATTTTGGGCACTAAAGTAGCTTTGGCGTGCGTCACTTAATGAGATAAAAAGGCTTTTTTCATGTTCCATTGCTTTTTCTGTAATAGTGACCAGTTGTGGAATTTGATCGGCACGCTGCTTTAAAACCACGTCGATATTAGCAAATTGGTTATTCACTTGGTTACGCGCATTGATTAAGCGGTTATAAATAGATATCCCCCAGCCAACAGCCAATAATAATAAAACAGCTACAATGATAAGAGTGATGGTCATATTAATGCCTTTTAGTCAGCGGTTTTTATTTAATTTGATTTTAGCTAAACGTATAAGAGTCTTATTAATTATGCAATCAGAAAAGAGTGAAAGGGAATGTAATATAAAAAGAAAAGGAATATCGTAAAGTATTTCTGTAACAGTTTAGTATATATAACAAAATAGCCTCTTAAATTAGAGGCTATTTCAGTCAGATATACTCGTTATATTTCAAGTTGTATCGCTACTTACGCTGTTGGTTCAAGTATTTGGTGCATAACAGGGTGGAACTTGCGTTTAAAGTAAACCAGACCATGCCCTGTGTCATTGACAATGATTTGTTTCATTTCAACCATATACACTGAGTGAGTACCAATATCTTGGACTTGCGTAATTTCACCTTCGAGGTTGGCAAGGGCATTTTTCAGTAAAGGTTGTTGTAAAATACCGTTGTCCCACACATTCCAACTAAAACGCTCTTCCATGGTTGAACCTTTCATACCTGCGAAGTGGCAGGCGAGTTCTTCTTGATCATGGCTTAGTACGTTTACACACAGGCGGCCATTCTTTTGAAATACCGCATTCATGGCGCTATTGCGGTTGACACATACCATCAAAGTTGGTGGCGTATCTGTAACTGAACAGACTGCGGTTGCGGTGATCCCACAGCGACCTTCAGTACCATCCGTGGTGACTATGTTAACTGCTGCACCAAGACTTGCCATCGCATCTCTGAAACGCAGGCGATGTTCATTTTCTAAAGACATTTTGACCTCCTGCTGCCGATTATTTTAGCAGCGAATCTAACTGATTAATATCATTGTTGTTATGCAGGTGTGGACGTTTCCATCCGTGCTGATCGTAATCGGATAAACAACGATCAACCATATCTGTCATGGCTTTCATATTGCCAGAACCGTATGAATGACGCAGACATTGCAGGCGAATTTCATCTTGGCTACCAGCATAGTTAATTTCATACAGCTCATGACGGCCACCAAATTCACTGCCGATTGCATCCCACATAAGTTTTAAGATCTTAATACGTTCAACATGATCCATACCGTTGGAGCCACGAACATATTTTGCTAAATACTTATCAATCTCTGGGTTATTCATGTCACGAACGCTAGATGGTAGATAAATCAGGCCGCTGGTGACGTTACTTTCTATTATATTTTTGATTTTGGTGTAGGCCATTGGTGCCATAACACGATACGTTTGAATTGCTTGAGTATCAGGTAAGAATGCACCGCCTTCCCAAGCTTTTGCTTCAGAGGTCATTGCATCAGTTAATGACCAGAACAAATTGCGCCATGCAACCACTTCACCTAAGTCTGCTTGTACACCACGGAAGTCGATAACACCAGTACACTCCAAGCTTTTTTGCAGAAGACCGGTGATGAAATCGAGTTTCACCGCTAAACGTACACAAGCTTGTAACGGGAACAGGCGAGCGAAACCACCTTGTACTGCCCAGTTACGAGCGCGATCAAAGTCGCGGTAGATCAACACGTTTTCCCATGGAATTAACACATGATCCATCACGAGGATTGCGTCATTTTCATCGAAACGGCTTGATAATGGGTAATCAAATGGTGCGCCAGTAGCTCCTGCGACTAATTCATAAGATGCACGTGAAATCAGTTTCACGCCATCAGCATCCATAGGGGCGACAAACATCAGTGCGAAATCAGGGTTGTCACCCATGACTTGCGCAGAGCCAAAACCAATAAAATTGTAGTGCGTTAACGCAGAGTTAGTTGCAACGACTTTTGCACCGCTGACGATAATACCTGCATCAGTTTCTTTTTCTAGTTTTATATAAACATCTTTTACTTCATCTGCGGGTTTATGGCGGTCGATAGGTGGATTAACAATAGCATGGTTAAAGTAAAGCCCACTTTCTTGAATGCGTTTATACCAGTTACGGGCGTTATCAGCAAATTGGCCGTAATATTCTGGGTTAGCACCTAAACAACTGGCGAATGCCGCCTTATAGTCTGGAGTGCGTCCCATCCATCCATAGCTCTGGCGTGACCAATCTGCGATTGCATCGCGCTGTTGGCGCAATTCATCTGCGCTTGTGGCGAAACGAAAGAACTTATGTGTGTATCCCCCATTACCGGTGTCGGTGTTCCAGCAAAGTTGGTCATGAGTCGTTTTATCATGAAGCGCATCATATAATTGTCCTATAGAAGCGGCGGAGTTACGAAAAGCAGGGTGAGTGGTGACATCTTTCACACGCTCGCCATAAATATAGATTTCACGGCCATCTTGTAGGCTTTTTAGATATTCCTGGCTATTAAAAGGGCGTTTAGCATCTGAACGAAAATCTTCTGGTTTCATGTCTACCTCGTTATCTCACAATGAGGGCTTGCAATGATAGGGGTACAAAGGTTGCAAGCTAAATTATGTTAATTTTATGTTTCTTTTGTGTTTATTAATTGAATCGCTTTCTGAGTAAGTTTTAAAGAGACTTTTTAAAGGTTAACGGGTACTTTTCGTTGGAAATGGTTTTTTATGAAAGAATTGTGATCACTTCGATGTTTTGATGTTAATGTAATTATCAGATTAAATATAAAAACAATGTGTATCAATCAAATATACTTTATTTATATATTAATATATATTTGTTATTTTGGTTTTTGGTGGTTGTTTTTTAATCTTGACATTCACTTTTTGTTAATCAGTTTGACATTGTTGATAATGTTGAAACAAAATCAATAAAACATCAAAATGTTTTTAAAATGTAAAATAAAAGTGTGGTGGTGGGAAAAGATAGGCTATCAGGAAGCATGAAAATGTATTGCATTCTTAATATGCAATACATGTGTTATTTTTGTGATAAAACTACCCGTACTAGTGGATATTTTGTTCGCGCCATAAACTTGGGGAACAACCCACTAATCGGTTAAAAAAGCGGGCAAAATAAGCGGGGTCTTTAAAACCAAGCTGGTAGGCAATTTCAGAGACTGGGCTATCAGAAAATAGCAGCATACGTTTTGCTTCCCTTAATATCCTATCAAAAATGAGCCGTTTAGGCGGCCTATTCGCGAAACGGCGGCACATATCTTTCAATCGAGATTCAGTGACCCCGAGTTTTTTTGCATACTCAGGTACTGCTAGGTGCTCATGATAATGTAAGTCAATGAGTTGATTAAAGCGTTGGAATAAACGATGCTCCCCTCGAACACCTGTGGTCGGGTGCTCATCAAGAGGGATTGACCTTAGTAGAAAAGCAAAAAAAGCCTGTGCTAAAGAGGATAAAACCTGATCTTTCCCTACAGCGTTATTTGCCGATTCACGAGCCATTAGCGCCCAATAATGATTGAAGGTGTCAATATCTTCGGGTTTGTCTGCAACAGATAAACAAATTGCTGGAATATTGACTAAGTCAGGGTTAGCAGGGTAAAGCGAACCCAATAGTGGGCTAATTAAATCTTGCCGTACAGTTAGTACGTGCCCATCAGTGTCTTCTTGGGTAAAGAAGGCATGGGCGACAGATGGGGGCGTTAGAATAAATAAAGGTGCCTGAACCGAATAACGAGATTCATCAAGTTGTAGGGTGATATGACCAGTAACCAAATAGTGTAATTGGAAAAAACCGTCATGGCGATGGGCTTGCATATCACGGCCAAAGAAAGCCGCCATGTTACCAAAGGTTTGGTAGTGAACGTCATCGTTACCTTGGGTTTCGTCGTAGTCTGTACTGATGTCGATATTCGTAATTAAAGTTGAGTTACCCTTCATTCTTCGGCTCGCAGCGTTGTTGGCCTCACAAGCCAACCCTAGTCACATACCGCAGTATGTTCTTAAGGGTTAACTTGCTTGCCGCCTAGCTGCAAACCAAATTATTTTGGGTAACACCCTTTAATAATTATTTGCAGCATAAATTATTAAAACATTCAAATCATTCAAATCATCAAAATATTAAGGTGTTGCTCTTGGTCTTGAGTTCTTCATTGGGATAGCGATAACTAATAGTGCACCGACGACCAGCAAACCTGCCACAAAATAGAGGCCTGAATTAAAGCTACCTGTTTGGTCTTTTAGCCAACCTATCAATAGTGGACTGACGGCTGAGCCTATATTACCCGTTGCATTGATAACCGCAATACCGATAGCTCGAGCACGTAAACTAATGGATTGATCAGGGGTCGTCCAGAATACGGCCATGGCAGTGAAAGAACCTGTTGAGGCCATGATAATACCAATCAATTGGATAATTGGGTGACTCGTCATGGCAGCAAGTACCCAGCCTGCGGCGGCGAATAAATACGGTAAGGCAGTATGCATTTTCCGTTCTTGCAAACGGTCTGACCGCCGACTCCAGTAGATCATCCCTAAGATGGTACAAAATTGTGGGATTGCAGTTAACAGGCCGATCATGGCATTACTACTGCCTTCATTGAAGCTTTGCATGATCTGAGGTGTCCAGATGTTAATTGCGCTTAATGTATTGGTTAAACAGAAATAAGCGACGGTATACATCAAGACAACAGGGGTGAATATTTCTTTCCATAAACTGGTATTTTGCATTGCTGTATGGCTTTTTGAGCCATGGGGTTGCACTAATTCCAGTTGGTCTTGGTCCATCATTTCTTGAAGCGTGTCTTTATCTTCTTGGGTCAGCCATTTGGCTTTTTTCGGAGAATCATCCAGATAGAACCAAACGAGTACCCCAAGGATCACTGATGGGAAACCTTCTAGTAGGAACAACCACTGCCAGCCTTTTAAGTTTAAAACGCCATCTAAACCAAGGATATAGCCAGATGCGAGTGAACCAAATGCCATGGTAACTGGCATGGCTATCATAAATAAGGCATTAGCACGAGCGCGGAAATAAGCGGGGAACCAGTAGGTTAAATACACTAAAATGCCCGGTAGGAAACCTGCTTCTGCTATCCCCACTAACATCCGTAAGATGTATAAACTGGTTGGCCCGGTCGCAAACATGGTTGCGGTTGAGGCAATTCCCCAAAGCACCATGATGGTGGCTATCCAACGGCGAGCCCCCACAATACTGAGCATGATATTGCTTGGAATACCAAAAATAACATAAGTGACATAAAATAAGGTTGCCGCTAAGCCAAACATGGTGGAAGTGAGGCCGATATCTTTTCCCATAGTTAGGCCGGCAAAGCCGATATTAATCCGGTCTAAGAATGAAAACACAAATAGTACGAATAAGAATACTATCAGCCGTTTGAATAGTTTATTAATTACCCGTTGCTGTGGCTCAGTTAAATTTTTATGTTGCTCAGCAGGGTTAGTGCTTGCAAGTTGTTGATTACTCATATTGTAGGGCCCTCAATTCTTTCTTTTGAAGATTTTATAGGTACAAGGGACTAGTAGGCAGTCATGGTGCTGTCTGCCCTATATTGTGATATTGCTTTTTTATTTAGCTAAATAGGGTAATTGTCTGTAGGGTTAAAATTGACCTATTTAGCGATACTTATTGTTAATAAACGCTTGGTGTACTTGGAGTGACCTCTGAGACGGTTTTGCCAAATTTAGCTGCCAGCGCTTCAGCGGTACGAGCAAGTAATGTGGTATCCACACCTACTGCCACAAACAGGGCACCGAGTTTCAGGTAGTGTTCGGCAACGTCTGGTGCCGCCATTAAGATCCCAGGGGCGATACCGGCTTCACGAATTTGTACAATAGCTTTTTCTATTGCGGCTTTAACTTCTGGGTGATTAGGGTTACCAGAAAAACCCATATCGGCACTGAGATCTGCTGGGCCAATAAATACGCCATCCACTCCTTCAACGTTTAAAATTTCAGGCAGGTTATTCATTGCTTCACGAGTTTCTACTTGCACGATTACGCACATTTCATCATTTGCACGAGTTAAATAATCGGGGATACGGTTCCAGCGTGACGCACGCGCTAATGCACTACCAACACCGCGTATTCCCGCTGGTGGATAGCGAGTCGCACGGACGGCTTGTTTTGCTTGTTCAGCATTTTGCACCATAGGTAATAAAAGTGTCTGAGCACCAATATCCAGCAATTGTTTGATGATCACCGGGTCATTCCACGGTGGGCGGACGACTGGCTGTGATGGATAAGGGGCTATTGCTTGTAATTGAGATAATATAGTTTGTACATTATTCGGTGCATGTTCACCGTCAATCAATAGCCAATCGAAGCCAGCACCAGCAACAAGTTCAGCACTGTATGGGCTACATAACCCAAGCCATAACCCAATTTGCGGTTGACCACTTTTTAAGGCTTTTTTAAATTTATTTTCTAACAGATCCATAGTATTTCCTTATACAAAACGGCAGCTAATAGAACCCATATTGCCGTAGTCGACGTGGAACACATCGCCTTTACGTGCAGGAACAGGTCGGGTAAATGAACCACCAAGAATGATTTGGCCCGGTTCAAGTTGGACATTATGCGGCGCTAATTTATTGGCTAACCAAGCAACACCGTTAGCGGGATGATTGAGAACTGCGGCAGCGACACCAGACTCTTCAATCACGCCATTGCGATATAACAGTGCGCTAATCCAACGCATATCTAAGTCGCGTGGTTTGATAGGTCTGCCGCCTAAAATCACTGCACCATTAGCCGCATTATCCGAAATTGTGTCGAATACTTTACGGGGACGGTTAGTGTCTGGGTCTATGTTATGGCAACGTGCGTCAATTAGCTCAAGAGCAGGGATCACATAATCAGTTGCGTTATAGACATCAAAGATGGTGCAGTTGGGGCCGTGTAAGGGTTTTGCGAGAACAAAAGCAAGCTCTACTTCAATACGAGGGACAATAAAGCGGTCAGTGGGAATATCACAACCGTCATCAAAAAACATATCGTCAAGTAGCGCGCCATAATCAGGTTCATCTATTTGTGAGCTTGCTTGCATTGCTTTGGAGGTTAGCCCAATTTTATGGCCTTTGAGTATACGTCCTTCAGCAATTTTCAAACCAACCCATTCTTTTTGGATGGCATAAGCATCGTCAATCGTCATCTCTGGGTGATCCAACGAAATCTGGCGGATCTGCTCACGTGATTTTTCAGCCTGATTAAGGCGTTGGGCTATTTGCAATATGACATCTTTTTGTAACATCTTATTCTCCTTTTGCACCTCAGCTCGTCATACTTCGAGCTATAACTGCGTTAGCTTCACGATAGGCTTGCGCCTATCCCCTAGTCACACGGGTATGCTCCTAAGGGATTAGTCTCATTTGCCGCCTTGTTCTAACTCGAATTATTTAGAGCTAAGATTTTAAAAGCGAATACCGCCAGCTAATGTGTCTTTCTAATTAGAAAGACCACCGAAACAGAGGTATTTCACTTCCAGATAATCTTCAATTCCGTAGCGTGAGCCTTCACGCCCCAGACCAGACTGCTTAATGCCACCAAATGGGGCCACTTCATTTGAAATAATGCCTTCATTAATACCGACCATTCCGCTTTCTAAAGCCTCAGCAACACGGTAGATTCGACCGATATCTTTTGAATAGAAATAGGATGCCAAGCCGAACTCAGTGTCATTCGCTAGTGCAATGGCTTCTTGCTCATCACGGAATTTGAATAAAGGCGCGAGTGGACCGAATGTTTCCTCTTTAGCGACTTTCATGGATTCGGTTACACCGGTGATCACTGTAGGTTCAAAGAACAAACCACCCAACGACGCTGGTTTACCACCTGCAATCACTTTCGCACCATGAGAAACAGCATCAGCAATGTGCTCTGTCACTTTATCGACAGCGGCTTGGTTAATCAGCGGGCCTTGCTGTGAATCTGCTTGGGTTGATGGGCCAATTTTTAGTTCATTTACAGCTTTTGCTAAGCGAGCGGCGAATTCATCATAGACACCTTCTTGAACTAAGATGCGGTTAGCGCATACACAGGTTTGCCCGCTGTTACGGAATTTTGCGGCTAAAGCCCCTTGTACTGCTGCGTCTAAATCCGCATCATCAAAGACAATAAATGGCGCATTACCACCTAACTCAAGGGACATTTTTTTCACAGTATTAGCGCATTGTTCCATCAATAATTTGCCAACACGGGTAGAACCTGTGAAAGTCAATTTACGGACAATAGGGCTGGAGGTCATTACCCCGCCAATGGCTTGGGCATCTGTGCCTGGGACGATGTTAAATACGCCAGCAGGGATACCTGCTTGTTCACCTAATGCCGCGAGTGCAAGCGCAGAGAGTGGTGTTTCTGCGGCGGGTTTTAGTACCATAGTACAACCGGCTGCTAGAGCTGGACCGACTTTGCGGGTGATCATCGCATTAGGGAAGTTCCAAGGCGTAATTGCCGCAACCACACCGACAGGTTGTTTTATTGTTACAAGGCGGCGACCTGGGAGTGGTGACGGAATAGTTTCACCGTAAATGCGTTTACCTTCTTCAGCAAACCATTCAATAAAACTGGCTCCGTAGGCAATTTCTCCCATCGATTCGGTTATCGACTTGCCTTGTTCTGCACTGAGCAATTTCGCTAATTCTGTTTGGTTTTCCATCATCAAATGGAACCATTTATTTAAAATCTGGCTACGTTCTTTCGCTGTTTTAGCTCTCCATGCTGGGAGGGCTTTTTCAGCGGCTTCAATAGCTTGCTGGGTTTCTAACGCCCCTACATTACTCACTTTGGCGATAACGTGGTTATTCGCAGGGTTTGTCACTTCAAACACGTTGTTGTTTTGTGCGTCAACCCATTGACCGTTGATATAAGCCTGTTGGCGGAATAATGTAGAATTGGTATTTATGCTCATTTTTCGTTTTTCTCCGAAGACACTGATTGCACCTGTGAGTGGGGATTTTTAGCCGATAAATATTGGCTTGTGAAACTTAACCCAGCACAGATAGCCATAACGAGTGTCATAGCAAATGGGGATTCATCCTGTAATACAGAAACTGCAACACTAGCCAGAGCAGCCAATGCAAATTGAATTGAAATTGCGAGTGCACTGGCGCTACCTGCAATTTTTCCGCGATGTTGCAGTAACAGTGACAAACTGTTAGTGCCGATAGCATTTACCATCGATAGGAACAGTACCACCAGAATAACAATTATGGAGAGGCTTTGTTGATAAAAAAGTAACAACAATAAGCCAAACGCAAGTTGAAAACCGCTTTGCATGGTCAATATACGCGTCAAACTATAGGTTTTTAGCAACTTAACATTGAGTAACAGCATGACAATCATCCCCAAGATGTTGCAGCCGAATAACAGGCCATAATGCTGTTCAGAAACACCAAAATAGCTGATGTAAACAAATGGTGAGCCACTAATAAAGGCGAACATCCCTGCGAAAGAGAACGCCATGGTACCGATAATACTCAGTGCTTCTTTGTCGCTGAGCACCTGAGCGTAGTTTTTAAAAGCAACGCAAATAATATTCTCAGTGCCCCGCTGGTGGCGTAATGTTTCAGGGAGCAAGAAAAAAATTGCCGCCACGGAAGATAGGCCAATCAGCGCCAACAAATAAAAAATAGCTTGCCACTGAAAGTGGATAAGTAGAAAACCACCTAGTAATGGGGCAAGTAATGGAGCAATCATGGTGACGAGTGTCATTAATGACAACACTTTAGGTAATTCATTTGCGGGATACACATCCCTAGCAATTGCCCTCGCCATCACGATTGCAGCACCGCTGCCAAAAGCTTGTAGCGCCCTGAAAATAATTAACGTATTGGCATCAGAGGCTTGAGCACATAATAAGCTTGCTACGGTAAAGATTGCCAAGCCACTTAACAACATTTTACGGCGGCCCAGCAAATCGCTCAGTGGCCCGTAAAACAGCATCCCGACACAAAAGCCAGCAAAAAAAGCGCCTAGTGTGTACTGCATTTGCCCCTGAGAGGCTTGAAGAGCAACCCCCATCTGAGGTAGGGCAGGAAGATACATATCGATAGACAATGGGCCGAATGCCACTAATGACCCCAATAATGGGATTAGGTAGTGCGGTATGTGTTTATCGAAACTTTTAACCATCTTGCCCTCTCAATACAACGATTAGTTACTGCCTAAACCCTCACCCTTTAAATAGGGCGTGCACATTGTTTTGTTTGTAATTTAATACAGGGTCTAGCTCTTCCATGGTGAAAGATAGTGCTAAGTAGCGTTTTGCCATTAAATCAGCAAAATGGTTTTTGATGAGGTCGAAAATCATTTCCCCTGTTTTTTGCTTATCTTCAAGGGAACGACCAGCACCAATTTTTAACGTCATATGGACAAACGCATAGTCGTGCTTACCATCGGCCATCTGCCAAGTATCTAGCCAAATAGCGCGACTACGAATTCCAGCTAGTGGGAAAATCCCCGTCTCAGCAAGGGCATCATTCACTTTAGCGAATAACGCTGGGAGCTCGGCTTCATCACGAATGTTTTCTGTGCATTCTGCATAAAAATGAGGCATAACAATTCCTTATACAGTAGCGGTTTGTTTTTCAGTAATATAACTTGGAAGAGGGAATACGGCGTTAATTTGCCCTGTCCCCGAGCTGGCGAATAAATCCGTTAACACTTCCACTTTTTCCGCGTATTTATCCCAACCCAGCATGCCTAATAGCATTACCGTATCGTGCATATGCCCTTCACCATAGCAATAATCAGCATATTCAGGCAGCATTTTGCAAAACTCTTGGAAACGACCTTCACGCCATAGTTTCACAACACGTTTGTCCATTTGCTCATCAAATTCGCGGGTGTAACTATTCATACCATCTTCGGCTTTTTGGTCATCAATAAAACGGTGTGATAAAGAACCACTAGCCAATACAGCCACGGTGCCATCGTATTTTTCGATCGCGGTCAGTACGGCTTCGCCTAATTTCCGGCTGTCTTCAAAGCTGTGAGAAGTACAGAATGCGGAGATAGAAATCACTTTAAAGTGGCGGTCGCTATTCATATAGCGCATAGGAACTAAAGTCGCATATTCGAGAGTTAAGCTTGGAATTTCATGAGCTTGAGCTCGAACACCTAATTTGCGCGCTTCTTCGCCGATCATTTGGCCTAGGACTGAGTTTCCATCATATTCATATTCCATATCACGAATAAAATGAGGGAGTTCATTACTGGTATATATACCTTTAAAATGATCGGCGCAGTTGATGTGGTAAGCACTATTGACCAGCCAGTGCGTGTCAAAAACAATGATGGTATCAACGCCTAATTCGCGACAACGACGGCTAATTTCTTTATGACCATCGATAGCGGCTTGGCGGCATCCATGATTTTTACCCGGTAGTTCTGATAGGTACATGGATGGGACGTGTGTTATTTTTGCGGCGAGTGCCAACTTACCCATTTCCTTCCTCCTTCGCTTATCCGTCATACTTCGCGCCGTAGCGTTGTTGGCTTCATAAAGTTACCCTAGTCACATACTTCAGTATGCTCCTAGGGATAACTTCACTTGCCGCCTAGCTACAATACGAATTATTTAGGATAAGTAGCCAAATTAATTATCATTGATTCAAAATTACTTAGAATAAAGAATGGTGTAGCTTGCTACTGAATAATTTTGCTTTTTATTACACACCCCAGCGAGGGATGTTATGGTCTCCGTAGGAGATACAGACGTTCTTCATTTCCGCGAAGACTTCGAAGCTATACTCGCCACCTTCACGGCCAACACCGGATGCTTTAACACCACCAAATGGCTGACGTAGGTCACGTACGTTTTGGGTATTAACAAACACCATACCGGCTTCGATATTACGAGATAAACGTAAGATTTTGCTCACATCTTGTGTCCAAATATAGGAAGCTAAACCGTATTCGATATCATTTGCCATGCGTAAACCGTCTTCTTCTGACTTAAACGGAATTAAGCAAGCAACTGGACCAAAAATTTCTTCCTGTGCGACACGCATGCTGTTATCAACATCGGCCAGAACAGTTGGGCGTAAGAAGTTACCGTTTCTTAGGTGTGCAGGTAAGTCAGTTGGTTTATCTGGGCCACCAGCTAATAGGGTTGCACCTTCTTCCATACCTAAGCGAATGTAACCAGATACTTTGTTCCAATGTTGTTCGCTGATTAATGCACCGACTTGTGTTTTTGGATCGTTCGGGTCGCCGACGATGAGGCGGTTTGCACGTTCAGCAAAGCGTTTTACAAACTCAGGGTAAATGCTTTCTTGAATGAAGATCCGAGAACCTGCGGTACAACGTTCGCCATTTATTGAGAAAATAGTGAACAGTGCGGCATCTAATGCGCGTTCAATGTCTGCATCTTCAAAAATCAGAACCGGGGATTTTCCGCCTAATTCCATTGAGTATTTTTTCAAGCCTGCATTTTGCATGATGGTGCGGCCAGTGGCGGTACCCCCTGTGAAGGAAACCGCGCGTACATCATGGTGTTTAACTAACGCGTCACCGGCAGTACTACCGTAACCTTGAACCACGTTAAGAACACCCGCAGGGATACCTGCTTCAAGTGCCAGCTCCCCAAGGCGGTTAGCGGACAATGGTGATAATTCAGACATTTTCAACACAGCGGTATTACCCAGCGCTAAACAAGGGGCTGTTTTCCATGTTGCCGTCATAAATGGGACGTTCCATGGGGAAATCAGTGCGCAAACACCAACAGGTTGAACTAAGGTATAGTTCATCATTTTGTCGTCAACTGGGTAGGTACGACCATTCATTTGCTGGCAAATTTCGGCAAAGAATTCAAAGTTATGTGAGGCACGAGGGATCAACACATTTTTAGTTTGATGAATAGGTAAACCAGTATCTTGGGTTTCCATTTCCGCTATTTGAGGGACGTTTTCATCAATGAGTTCACCAAGGCGACGCATTAAGCGAGCGCGCTCTTTCATCGGGGTATTGGCCCATTTAGGAAAGGCATCTTTTGCAGCAGCAACGGCTTGATTGATTTCATCTTGCCCACCAGCCGCGACTTCAGCCAATACTTCGCCAGTTGCTGGGTTGGTGGTTTGAAAATAGTCTTTGCTAGCAACGTTTTTTCCGTTGATCCAATGGTTAATCTTAGTCATTACACTCGTTCCTCATATTCTTTTTCGCTGATAATGGTATTGACTAGTCTGCCAACACCTTCAACTTCAACAATGACTTCGTCGCCCGGTACCACATCAGACAGCCCTTTTGGTGTCCCTGTGGCAATCATGTCCCCCGGTTGCAGTGTCATAAAGTCACTGAGGTAAGCAATTAAAAATGGAATATCGAAAATTAGGTCAGCAGTTGTCCCTTTTTGGCGAAGTTCACCATTAACATAGGTATATAAAGCTAGGTTGTGAGGGTCTTTAACTGCGCTTTTATCGACGATCCAAGGACCAATTGGTGTTAAGGTATCGCGGCTTTTAACACGTAAATTTGGACGATAATAGTTTTCAAGATAGTCGCGGATCGCATAGTCATTACACACGGTGTAACCTGCGACATAATCCATCGCGTCTTCTTTCGATACTTTATGGGCAGCTTTACCAATTACGACCACTAATTCAGACTCATAATGCATATATTCAACATTATCTGGACGGACTGAGACTTGGCGGTGGCCCGTTAAGCTATTTTCAGCTTTAATAAAAATTAGCGGCTCTTCAGGTGGCTTAAACTCTAATTCTGTTGCGTGATCCGCATAATTCAAGCCTAGGGCAAATAAAGTCCCTTGTGCAGGAGGTAACCACACGATATCGGAAGAATCACCAGCAATAACATCCCCGTTTGGTAAGGTTATTTCTTCGTTGTCGCCAACAGTGACGGAATATTCAGTGCCTTTAAACAGAACTTTTGCGCGTTTAGTGATAGTAGACATTATTTTCCTCCTGCTGCCACAACGGTGTTTTTCAGGCTAGGGAAGCCTTCTGCTAGGATGACCACTTCGTCACCCGGTTTGATAGTGACACGTTGTTGTGGTGTGCCTATTAGGATCACGTCCCCTTGTTTTAGGGTGGCAAAGTCGCTTAGTGCTGCCACTAACTCGCTAGCATCGCGGATCAGATCTTTTGTTGACCAACGATCCACTTCCTTACCATTTACTTGAGTGATGATATCGACAGGAGCATTTAGCGAAGTTGTCGCCATTTCACCTATTGGGCAAAAGGTGTCGCGACACTTAGCTTTAATGGCAGGACGATAGAAGGTGTCTTCTGGCAAGCTCACTTCGTTTGCTAGTGCAAACCCTGCAATAAACTGATGTGCATCGGTTTTACTCACTTTACGTGCTTCTTTACCAATGACTAGCGCTAGCGTTGCACCACTTTGAACTTCTTCTCCAATAGGATGGATGATTGGCTCACCTGAGTTAATACGCGTATTACGCGGCTTAATAAACCACACTGGTGTTTTAGGTGGGGTTTTATAAGGGGCTTGCTGGAATGCCTCTAGCCAGTGATTAAGCTGGCTTTGGTGGTTGAGGGCAACGGCAAAAACAGTGCCTTTCATTGACAACTCCTTATGAAAAGAATTTAACTTTCGAGTAATTATTAATATATTAATAAAGTATAATTTTAAAATTAGCAATAGGTTTATGGAAATGTTAATTTTAATTGTGATCGTATTAACATAATCAGATGGCAATGATGCAACCCATTGTTATTGTATGGTTTATTATTTTTGCTATTTTTTATGGTTTACAAATATTTAACTTGTATGTTGTTTTTTAAATTATTTACTCATTAATATTTTAGGGTTTTTCTTTGAGATTGTTATTTGACCGTGCTACTCTTGGTAATAAGTAAATTGGTCGTGTAAAAGTCAGTATAGACAGTGTGCGATTGAACAAAATAACGTCCAATACAGCAAAATGGTAGTCACCGTGAAGCACCTAAATTGGATTAAATAACTTTAATTGAGTGGTGAGTTTTAAGCTTATGCATGAATCATTGACAATTGCATTGTTGCAGGCAAGGGAAACCGCAATGGGGTTCTTTCGGCCAATATTGAAGTCGTATAATTTGACTGAACAGCAATGGCGTATCATTCGGGTTTTAGCTGATAAACGTTCAATTGATTTTCATGAATTATCAGTCCAAACCTGTATTCTTCGTCCAAGTTTAACGGGGATCTTAACCCGTATGGAACGTGAGGGCTTAATTTTCCGCTTAAAACCGTTGAATGACCAACGTAAATTGTATGTCTCTTTGACGCCCGCAGGGCAAGAGTTATATGACAAAGCGCGTCAAGAAGTGGAAGAGGGTTATCAAAAAATAGAGCAGGCCTTTTCTCAGGAAAAAATGCAACGTTTAACCGAGCTATTAGATGAGCTAATTGCATTAGAGAGCCCAGATTATAGTAATATTTCTGCTGATAAGAGAAAGAGCGCCTAAATTTTCGTCATATTTCGAGCTCTAGCTGTGTTGGCTTCTTTCGGCTATTTGGGTCACATACTAATGTATGCTCCCCAAACTATCCTCAATCGCCGCCTTGCTAGAGTTCGAACTATTTAGAAAATTAATTTGTACTCGTTATATTTCGAGCTCTAGCTGTGTTGGCTTCTTTCGGCTATTTGGGTCACATACTGATATATTCTCCCCAAACTATCCTCAATCGCCGCCTTGCTAGAGTTCGAACTATTTAGAAAATTAATTTGTATTCGTTATATTTCGAGCTCTAGCTGTGTTGGCTTCTTTCGGCTATTTGGGTCACATACTAATGTATGCTCCCCAAACTATCCTCAATTGCCGCCTTGCTAGAGTTCGAACTATTTAGAAAATTAATTTGTATTCGTTATATTTTGAGCTCTAGCTGTGTTGGCTTCTTTCGGCTATTTGGGTCACATACTGATATATTCTCCCCAAACTATCCTCAATTGT
>NZ_JBMWDT010000003.1:0-144908 GCF_049545585.1 Providencia sp. NPDC089933 | reverse complement strand
TAATTTGTATTCGTTATATTTTGAGCTCTAGCTGTGTTGGCTTCTTTCGGCTATTTGGGTCACATACTGATATATTCTCCCCAAACTATCCTCAATTGTCCCCTTCCTGCAATTTGAATTATTTAGATACTTAAATGATTCACTTTCCCTGTAGATTCACTGAAGTCGAACTTCACTGATACTTATTAGATAGGTAGTCAATTCCTCACTGTCATGTTCTTTTTTGCAATTGTGAAATTACCTCGATGGCTCTACTTACTAGTGCCAAACTCACCAATAAAATCAATCGATTGATTGTCAGCATATAACAATAATTTTTACCGTTAATGAAGAATTAATCGAAGCAATAAAATAAAAAAATACAAAAAAACGCATTAAAAATAAAAATATTAAATTTTATTTATGGTGGATATTTTTTATCTAAAAACAGTTAATGAGAATGAGTTACATTACTATAACTTTACTATTCATAACGAAAATTTAGATAACATGACAAATCATCAAATTATGCGGCGTTTATTATACTTATCGTTATTCATCATTTCGCCTTATGGCTACACAGAAAATCAATTGCTATCCTCTGCACAGGAAAGCATTCAATTTGAACAGAAACAACGATTGGAATCGGAGTTAACCCAACGTAGCCTATTAGAAAAACAAAGTACAATCCCTATTGAGGATGCATCGCTTCCCCCTAATAAAAATAAAATATGTTTCCCTATCAATGGGATCCAATTTGTCGGCTCAACACGCCTTAGCAGCACAATACAAACCCAATTAACCTCACCTTACTTAAAACGTTGCCTCACGCTAGGTGAAATATATAAGCTTGCCAAGCATGTGACTAATTACTATATAGAACAGGGTTTTATTACTTCTCAAGCCATCATTCCAGAGCAAGATTTATCCTCACATCAATTGCTATTACAAGTTATTGAAGGGCATATTGAAACTATTGAGATTGAAAATTCCCCTGAGCGCTTAGTTCAGCAAATATTTCCTCATCAACAAGGCAAAATATTAAATCTACGGGATATTGAACAGGGACTGGAGCAACTCAACCGATTACCATCTATCAAATACACCATCGATATTCAGCCAGGAACCCAAAATGGCTACTCTCGGATTATTATTCATCAGCAAGGGAATAAATGGCCTATCACTAGCCAACTGAGCCTCGATAACTCAGGTATGAAGGCAATGGGAAAACAGTTGATTACAGGGAGTTTAACGGTAGATTCCCCTTTAGGGTTTGGTGAACAGTGGTCAGCCTCGGCCAATACAGATCTGGATGGAAGTGCATTCCACTATAATCGTTATATCGTTGCTAATCTGAATGTTCCTTATGGCTACTGGTCTTATCGTTATCAATTTTATCGTAATAATACGTTACAGCCATTTTATACATCGGGTCAGCAATACCGTTATGAAGGAAAAAATACTAATCAACAATTTGATATAAACCGCTTAGTTTATCGCGATGGCAAACAGCGCCTAACCCTGCAAGGCAGTTTAAAACATAAAAACGCCAATACTCAGTTAGCTTCCCAAACCCTGAGTATCAGTAGCCCAACCTTAACCTCACTCTCATTTACTCCGCAGTACAGCACCATGCTCGGGCAAGGTTATTTCACGTTTAACCCTGTCGCTGAATGGGGGGTATCCGCCTTTGGTGCCTCACCTGATACTCTCGCGAAAGACTCGCCGCGCAGCCATTACCGAAAATTCACTCTAAGCAGCAGCTACCAGTATTATTTTTCCAATGGTATGACTTATTTAACCTCATTTTACGGTCAATATTCACCTGATAACTTATACGGCATTGAACGCATAAGTATTGGGGGTCAGTACTCTGTTCGTGGCTACCATGAGCAGTCTTTAAGTGGTAACCGAGGCGGGTATTGGCGCAATGAAATTCATAAAGATATCTCGACGACTAGCATTGGGCAGTTTCGTGTAATCAGCGCCTTAGATTATGGTTTTATCGCCTCAGATAAATACCACGTTGAACATAACACCTTAGCGGGGGGAGCCGTTGGCCTCTCTTTTACCGGTAATAGCCTGTTTTATTCTCAGTTTCTACTTAGTAAACCTTTGCATTATCCCTCACAACTTAAACCAGACCATTGGTCGACCTACTGGTCGGTTTCATTCTCTCTGTAGCTTTACGTTTTTAAAGGATTATTTATGCTAAATGAACAACTACCTTCACGGCCTAAGCGGTTATTAAGTTACACCATTATTTTCTTAACCGCTGTCTACCCTTTGCATCCCGCTTGGGGAGCCGCTATGACTGCGGCAGATAAAAACACCCAAGTCACTCAACAAAAGAACGTCCCGATTATTAATATTGCTACGCCGAATGGGGCGGGGGTATCGCATAATAAATTCCAACAATTTAATGTCGATAAACAAGGCGCGGTACTCAATAACGCCACCACTAATGTGAATTCCCAAATCGCAGGGCAGGTTAAAGCTAATGCGAATTTAAAGGGAAACGCCGCCAATCTGATTATCAACGAAGTCACTGGCAGTAGCCGCTCTGAATTACAAGGTAAGTTGGAAGTGGCTGGTAAAGGGGCGAATGTCGTCATTGCCAACCCGAATGGGATTACCTGTAATGGTTGTAGTTTTGTGAATACCCCTGCGATCACTTTGACCACGGGGAAACCCATTCTGGATAACAAGGGCGCATTGTCTGCGGTTGAGGTGAAAAAAGGTAGTGTGGTTATCGGGGCAAATGGCATGAATGCGCAAGCGCAAACCTATGCCGATATTATTAGCCGTGCCACAGAACTGAATGGGCAAATTAAAGCCAAAAACCTGACCTTGATGCAAGGTGCTAACCGTATTGATTTTCAAAAAGGTACCGTGACACCGATTGCCGGTGAAGGGGCAAAACCGAGTGTCTCAATCGATACTAAGGCGCTAGGGGGGATGTATGCTAACCAAGTTAAATTGGTCAGCACGGAGGCAGGGGTGGGGGTTAACCTCAGCAATGTGCAAACTAATCAAAATGACCTAACGTTAACTGTCGATGGCAAAATTACCCTTGCAGGCAATATCCAAGGTAAAAAAGACATTAATGTCAGCACCAAAAATCTGCAAATTAACACCAATGCTAAAGTGAATGCCATCAAGGACATCACATTAGCCACCAACACCCTCACCAATAATGGGAAAGTTATCGCCGGTAAGGATATACGTGTCTTTGCTGACAAAGTCAGTAATACGGGTAATAACGCACTGATTCAGGCACAAGATAATCTGTGGATGCAAAAAAATGCCAAAGGGGATTTGAGTACCCTGATTGAGAATAAGTCAGGGACAATAAAGACCAATGCGGGGGATTTGGTGGTTCGGGCCAAAAAACTGACAAATACGGCGAATGTATCTCCCATAAAAACTTCTAATATCAATGCAACAACTAACTATAGTGAAGATTTTGTCTCATCTTACTTTGGAAAAAGGCAAGGTGTTGTATCGATTATTTCACTTTATCCTCGATTAGAGAACTTCTCCTATAAAAAATGGTTCGGGAAAATTGATTTAATCAACAGTGACAGTATTAATGTTGAGCGAAAACAGTATTTGGGTCTAGGAAACATTGGGACTATAACATCAGGAAAGAATACCTATATTAACGCAAATAATTTAGTTAGTGACTTTGGAAAAATTGCTTCAAAAAACAATGTGATATTGACTGGGCAAAATGCATCAATATCCTCTTTTGATTCAGGAAAATTAGATCTTTGGTATAAATACGATACATCTAATGCAGATTTAGGAAAATTTGCAGATGAAAGTGAGGATAATGGAACTTATGATATTTTTTATGTTAGTGAGCCAGTAGATTTTAAATTAATCGATAAATTTTATTCTTGGGCGCCTGAAACTTTAAACTATAAAACGATATCAGCTGGAAATAATGTTGTCCTTGATTTTAAAAATACTATTAATCTTGAAAGTAAACTTCCTAATACTGATAAGCCCGTTGCAAAAATAGTACAAATAGGGAATCCTTCTTTTGCTATTACTGCCAAAAATATTATCTTAAATTCTAATAATATAAATATTTCCTCTAACTTACAGTCTGAAAATGATCTGTCTATTATCGCAGGTCAAAACATCAATATTCATAATGCACAGCTCGCTGCAAAACAATCACAAAGCCTAATTGCGAATAATGACCTTAATCTTAAACAAGTCAACTTAACCGCTAAAGACGGTACCTTAATTGCGAGAAATGGCAGTATTCAGTATAACTTGAATCCTATCTCTGCTTTTAAGGGGAATGTGTTATCGCCCCCGGTCCTTAACGCATCGAACTCATTAAATATACAAGCCGGTAAAAACGTTACATTTGATAATGTGCAGTTAGCCAAAACGAATAAACTCTCTATCAGTGCCAATGACAATATTATTATTCGTCGCGATGAATCCAATTTAATGAAACTCGCAGCTTCAGAGCCTGCTGCCAATATCAATGCGTTACTCACAAAAATAGGAAACTGGGCTAGTTCGGGGGAAATAAACCTCACCGCAGGTAAAAATATTGAAGCGCGTGGCATTGCCTTCAACAGTGGAAAATCACTGTCATTCAATGCAGGACAAGATATTTTATTAGGCTCAAAATCTATTAAAGATGTTGATAATATATTTAAAACCAATCGCTACCCAGAGCTGCGCTCTCAACTTATTGCGAATGGTAATATTACGTTAAATGCGGCACGTGATATTGACTTGCAATCCGCCAATCTCCAATCAAAAGATAAAATTACTGCAATTTCAGGCCGTGATATTAAATTAACGGCTACCGCTTATTCCGCCATTCCTAACCCCAACGAAGACAATCAAGATGTACGTTATGTGACCCCGACACTCTCCGGTGATAAAGGTGTCACACTGGCCTCCAATGGTGCATTGACCGCACAAGGTAGCACAATTAAATCCCTAGGTGACATCACACTCTCAAGTGGGGGAAATGTACGCTTAGAGTCTGTCAAAACGAATTATCGAAAACAATCAGGTAAACGATTTGAAGAGTTATATCGCCAGATAGGCACTGAAATTAACAGCGGTAAAACCCTGACCATTTTGTCTGAGGGGAGCATTCTTTTCCAAGCGTCTCGCCTCGTCGCCAAAGGGGCAATGGATATTGCAGCAAAAGGCGGATATCTCTATGCGCAAGCGATGGAGGAAACTAGTTACTTCGAAGAGTATAAAAAGAAATGCAATCGATGGACGCTTTGTATTACTAAAAAGGAAGTTAGAAAAACACGTAGTGATAAAACCAATAAAGTCACTGAATTTACCGCAGGCGGCGATATTAATTTGTACGCCAAAGATGATGTGACGTTAGAAGCCACTAAAATTAATGCGGGCAAGAATGCCAAAATCACCAGCCAAACAGGCAAGGTCAATTTTAAAGCTGTCAAAAATTCGCAATTTGAACAGGTAATTACAAATTCTAAAGGGTTTTATATCACTCAACGCAACAAAGGGTATACCTCAGATAAATGGGTTTTACCTGCATTGCATATTGGTGGGAAACTGACTGTTGATGCGAATAAAGGGATTACTGCGGATGTTAAAACCAAAAATAATCAAAGCTTACAAAATGCCCTGAATGCTCTAGGTCAAACAGAAGGCACCAAATGGTTAGCGGGTCTAAAAGACCGCAAGGATGTGCAATGGGGATTGGTTCAAGATGCGTATGACAGTTGGGATTATAAAAGCCAAAGCTTAAATCCAGTGGCGTCAGCGTTAATCATGATAACCGTTGCGGCGATGACGTCAGGTACGGCATCACAGTTTGCAGCTTGGGCAGCGTCTGGATCTAGCGGAACTACTGCAACAGTCATTTCCGGCGCAGCCTATTCAGGCATGACAGCACTTTCCACACAAGCCGCAGTCGCATTGGCTGAAAATCAAGGGAATCTATCCAAAACTCTGAATTCATTGGGCAAAAGCGATGTCGTCAAATCAATCATCACCCAGATGGTGATTTCAGGAGCGCTCAATGGCCTAGATATAAAAATGGGGTGGACTAAAGGTAATCCAGCAGATGCTAAATTACCGCTATTAAGCAATGGAGATTGGGGTAAAGTTGCCCAGCGTGTTGCAGCTCAATCGGTAATTAGCTCAACAGTGAATACCACAATACAAGGTGGCAGTTTTACTGATAACTTTAAGACTGCCTTACTTAGTAATATTGGAAATCAGATTAATGCTGAGGGTGCTCGACTTATTGGCGACAATGGGGAGATTCTAGGCCATACAGGAAAACTATTAAGTCACTCTGTTGTTTCGGGTGTAAGTGCTGAAATTGCTGGTGGAGATGCGAAAGGTGCAGTTGTTGGTGCACTAGCAGCAGAGTTGGCTGCAATAACATTAAACAGTAAATTGTTTGAGCCAAAATATATCAATGAGCAAGAAAGACAAATCGCATTACTACAAGATGCTATTAAGGGGAATGATGCCAAAACTCAATTCACTAAAGTATTAGGTGGATTTGCAGGGGCATTAATTACCCATAAGCCAGAAGGGGCTTTTTCTGCCGCTAATTCTGCTGAGCTGGTTTATACGTACAATTATACAGAGCATCAACTACAGCAAATAATTATAGAGAACAATCTGGATATGATGGCAGCAGCTAAAGGAGATAAAGCTGCCGCACAAAGAGTTGCTGCAAGAGAACAAGCAGCTGGAGTAGTGGGTTTAGTTGCCGTCGGCGGGGTTGTCATCATACTCGGAGGTGAAATAGTTGTTGCCGCGACTCCACAAATTGCGGAAGGGTTAAAATTAAGTTTTGCTGGATGTAAAGCTAGCGTCAGTTTCTGCGCGACTAAGCTAGGCTTGGTAGCAGCCGATATAGCAGCACCTGAAGCTGCTATATCGACAACCGCAATTGGAGGAGCGGGCTATAAAGTCGTAGTGAATTCTGAAGAGGCACTTAAATCATTAAAAAATATAATACCAACCACCTCAAAAGAGCTATTGACTTCAGGTAAGCTTAATATCTCGAAATTAACCCCCATCATAGAAAAAGAGCAGTTGCACGCCTCTGCGACTAACAAACTGATCGCAGAGATTAATAGACTCCCGTCTAAGACTCAGGCTGCAAATACAGCCACCATGATAGGTGCGTATGATCCTGTGACGGGGAAGATAGCTATTGGATATAGCGATGGTAAAATTTCAGCTGAAATGCTGAATAAGGACACTGTAATTTATGTTGAGAACCAACTCGGTGTTAAAATAGGTGAATATACAACATTTTGTAAAAATACAGTTGGCTCTTGTGCTGAGGTATCAGCCGCGGACTCGTTGATTCGCCAAGGAGTTAAGCCAGAAAATATCCGATTTACCCAAGCAGTCAGGCCAAGAGAGGTTTGGGGAAAAGATACAATTCCGCTAAAAGCAATAAAAGAAACATGTGATAATTGCTTAGTTACATGGCCAACAGGAGTAGATAAATGAGTATGTTAGATATTAATTGGAAACCTAGCTTTGGTTCGGTTTTTACTTGGTTTGCCATGGATAAAAATGGAAAAATCGCAGTCATGATTAATAATGGTTTTGGTGATTTACCTAAATCGTTACTGGCGATTAGTAATGTTACAGAACTATTGAATAATTTAAATGAATTTATGTGGGAAGAATCAGCAACTTTTGTAAACTATCCCCTTGATAAAGGTGGCTTAGCTATTTTAGATTTATATTCATCATGTCTTTATCGACATCTATCTTCGAAAAAAGAAGTTGAAGAGTGTATAGAAAGCGAGTTAATGACTTCGGGGCATTACAGTGATACTAATCTGTCAGTCAATAAAGGCTTTTTTATTTATCAAGCTATAGAAGGCAATAACCCTGGAGATGATTACCCTGTCGGCTATGATGGTGAAACTAAGATGGGAGATTATTTCCGTTATTTGATGCCGACTATTTATGCTTCAGTTGAAGACTTTCCCAAAGAGTTGCGCCATGGAATTGCGGTATCTGATACCATTGATTTCACTGTAGACCAGTTATTCGATAACGACAAAATTAGTGAATATTTTCCTCGTATGTACCATGATTAAAGTTAGGAAAGTATTATAAATAACCGCCATCTTTACGTAAAGATGGCGGTTACTGCGGTATAAACTTTAGTCTCTAATGACTAAGTTCTTTTTTAGGGCTACTTACCCAACAAGTGTAAAAAGTGAATATGTTTTTCATATTGGTCAAGAATATCGTGAATGATTTGTTCTTTAGCCCAACCCATCACATCATAATCTTGCCCACCTTCTTTTAGGTGGATTTCAGCACGGTAGTAACGTTGTTCTTCATTTTTCTCTTCATCAATTTCATCCCCCATACCTGCTAAGGCAAAAGAAGGTTGAATATAGTAACGAAGGCGAACTTCATATAAAAAGTTCATATCATTACCTAAATCCACTTCAAACCCGATCCGGTCATCTCTGTCGGTGTGGATATGGCAAACCGTCCCTTGCTTCTCGAGTTCCTCTGATACCATTTCCATTGAAGGTTTCACGGATTCCTCGATAAAACGCTTAACATGTGAACGCTTAGGGAAATAAACGATATTACGTAAGCGACGCTGCCATGGTATAGGATTACGGCTTGCTGTAGGAGCGATCGTTGCGAGCTGTTGGCTATCGCGTTTGTAGGCATCGACACGCAATGCTTTAAACAAACCATAAATAGAGACTAACAAGACCATAGCAAATGGTAATGCACTCGCAATCGTCAGCGTTTGCAAGGCTTGTAAACCACCAGCGAGTAGCATAGTGATAGCAACAATACCCATCAGGGCTGCCCAGAAGATACGCTGCCAAATAGGGGTATTTGAATCACCACCTGAGGCAAGGGTATCAACAACCATTGCACCTGAGTCCGCCGAAGTCACAAAGAACACAATGACCATCAGCATGGCGCAAAATGACAATACAGTAGAAAAAGGAAAGTAAGTTAAAAATTCAAATAAGGCGAGAGAAACATCAGATTGTACGGTTTCCGCTAACTTAGTAGCTCCCTGATTTTTAATTAAATCAATCGCAGTATTACCAAAGAACGTCATCCACATTAAAGTGAAACCGGCAGGAACAAACAGAACTCCAGTAACAAATTCACGGATAGTACGCCCACGAGAAATACGAGCGATAAACATCCCTACAAATGGAGACCATGATAACCACCAACCCCAATACAAGAGAGTCCATCCCCCTAACCAACTACTTGATTTGGGTTCATAAGCGTAAAGATTAAAGGTTTTAGTGACGATCTCTGATAGGTAGCCACCTGTGTTCTCAACAAACGATTTCAACAGTAATACTGTTGGCCCTAAAATAAGAACAAGGAGCAACAATAGGAAGGCTAAACCAAGGTTGAGTTCAGATAAAATACGGATACCTTTATCTAACCCTGAGACCAC
The DNA here is from genome assembly GCF_049545585.1 of Providencia sp. NPDC089933. Taxonomy (NCBI): domain Bacteria; kingdom Pseudomonadati; phylum Pseudomonadota; class Gammaproteobacteria; order Enterobacterales; family Morganellaceae; genus Providencia; species Providencia sp. NPDC089933. Next base: position 135,469 of record NZ_JBMWDT010000003.1, on the reverse strand, counting down.
CGAGATAGTCGCTAAGCCTGTAAAAGCAATAATTAACCCAACTTGCACCATTTCATTAACGGGCAGACCAAATAAGTGGTTCATCCCCGCATTGACTTGTAAAACACCAAAACCGAGCGATGTGGCGACACCAAATACGGTACCGACAACCGCAAAAACATCGACAGCGTGACCAATTGGGCCATAAATACGCTCGCCAATAATAGGATAAAGAGCGGAGCGTAAAGTAAGAGGAAGCCCATGGCGATAGCTAAAAAAGGCTAAAATTAATGCAACTATGGCGTAAATCGCCCAAGCGTGTAACCCCCAATGGAAAAAGGTTAATCGCATGGCATCTTTAGCGGCTTCAACGGTTTGGGGATCACCAATAGGTGGGTTCAGATAATGCATTACTGGTTCAGCAACACCAAAGAACATCAAACCAATACCCATACCAGCGGAAAATAGCATGGCAAACCATGAAACATAGCTAAAATTTGGCTGTGCGTGATCCGGTCCTAATTTTATTTGCCCATAACGAGAGAGTCCCAGATAAGTCACACTCAATAGAACAATCGCAACAGCAAGGATATAGAACCAGCTGGCGTTATTAAATAAATTTTGTTGAAGATGACTTAGATGAGATTCTGCAACTTGGGGCATTAAGGCAGCAAAGCCAACAATGACCAAAATAACAATTGCGGAGCTATAAAATACTGGGGGACTAATTTTGGAGCGAACTTTTTTAGAATCATCATTTATTTGACTCATAACAACCTTCTTTTGTTTTATTTTATTTTTGGCATACCAATAGAGACAAAGTATGCAACCTGCTGTCCTTCTTAATGAAACAATGGATAATTGTGAAAGGTTTCCTAAGGAAACAAAGTAGAAAGAACAATAAATACATCGTGTTAATAGCAGTAAAAACGGCTAAAAGTAGTGATTAATTTTGAGCCTTGAACCCTCTTTAGTGTAAAAAATCAGGCGGACATACTGCCACGATATGGATAAATGATCAACAACAGCGGGAAATAAAATAAGGATGTAATAAAAATATCATGTTAATTATCATATTATTAATAAGTTATAATGTAATATTTACATTCTTTATGGAGAAGTTAATCGAAATAGATAAAACAAGCGGTTTTTTACGTAAAAACGATAAGTTAGCAGTGAGATTAACAGAATTATCGTAGCTGGCTGTCTTTACTTCCACGGCGGTTATAGCCGCTATACGCAGCGTTTTTTTTATCCAATTCATTTTGGCAGCTGATACACAACCTGACCCCTGGTAAGGCTAAACGACGGGCTTCAGGAATGGTTTCGCCGCACTCTTCACAAATCTCAGCACTTTCACCTGAATGTAACTGGCTACGAGCTTTGGTGATTGCGTCATCTAATGTTGCATCAATTTGTTCTTGAACGGCATTTTCATTTGCCCAGCCATTCGCCATAAGAAACCTCTATTTGTTTAATTATTGACCTAATATTAATATAGAGGCGAGAAAATTAAATTCAAGGTCAATTATTGTTCTAAAGAGCGAGTCATATAGATGTGGTCCATTCCGTCTTCATCGTACATTTCCCCCTCTGTTTGGTACTTTAAAGAGTGATAAAACTCGATGGCAGTATGTTGTGCAGAAAGGCCTATTTTTTTGAAATGATGTTGTTGTGCGTAATGCTCAACAAATTTCATGAGTTCGCGGCCTAGCCCTTTTCCTCTATGCTGTTTTTGTACCGCAACACGGCCCACTTTGACTAACCCGGTCTCTTCAAACAGAATGCAACGTAACACTGCTGCTGGGTGTTGATTAAGGTACAAAACGACATGCAAGGCAGTATCATCATATTCATCAACATCGATGTCAGCAGGGAAGCCTTGTTCGTGGGTAAAGACTTGTTGGCGTAGGTCAAATGCATCTTCCACGAGTTTGGGGCTTGCATGTCCAAGGCTATATTTAATTTGCATGAAAAATCCTGATATCGACGTTATAAAAGAAACCCCACTATATAACGAGATAACCATTAAGTAAGGAAGGTTTTAGTACTTTTATTGTTACGAAAAATAAAAAATGGGAAATGCAGGCATTTAAGCCTGCATTTAAGGTTGCAGATAAGGTGAGAGTATAGGCGTTTGACTTATTGATTAATCAAAGCTTATTCCTGTTTTTAGCGTTACTAAAACTTATTTCTCATCTGTTTTAGCATCGTTTTCGGCTTTGAGTGACTCCGTTTTCTCTTTCACATCGGTGGCCATTTCATCCGCTTTATTGATAGCATCTGTTTTGACTTCTTGGCCAAACTCAGCCGTGTTTTGCTTTAATTCCTCGGTCTTATTTTTTACATCTTCAGAGAGTTCATTTGCTTTTTGCTGACCATCTTCTTTTAGCTGTTGTGCTTTTTCTTCAGCTTGCTTAACCGTATCATTCCCTTTGGATGCGTCATCACAGCCTGCTATGGCCGTCATAATGCCAGCAAAAAATAGTGAGGCGATAACTTTCGTATTCATAAACATATCCTTAGTATTAAAGGGGTGATTGAAATCATGCAAATGCATTAATCATAATGCTCATATTTAAATATAGTTGAAAGTAAAATTGTTATAAAACAAATTAATGATTTTTTGAAAGGTTAATATAAATTAGGGTAGATAAAGAGACTTGATGGCCGACTTGGTTGAAAGGCAAATAAAATATTTTAATGGTTAAGTCGGTCATGTAGACATATAAGTAAGCAAACCAGCTAAAATGATGAATAGCTGTCGGTTTACAAACGATAAAAATATATTTTTAATTGAGATAATAGAGGGATAGCAATATGACGTACTATTATTCGTTTATCATTTTGAAGTTTATTATTGGTTTCGCTATTGTTATCACACATATGAATTTATCAGGAAAGACTCAGCTTTCCCAGATGACACCAATTGATTTTATTGGCAATTTTGTGCTTGGGGGAATAATTGGTGGGGTCATTTACAGTGATACTATCCCTCTTTATCAGTATATTACTATTTTAATAATTGGTGTTTTATTTATTAGCTCTTTGAATTTTCTAACAAAAAAGTTTAATTTTTTTCGTAATGTTGCAATTGGTAATCCCATACCAATCATCAAAAAAGGGCAGTTCATTATGGAAAATATCTTAAAAAAAGGAAATAAAATCGACATTATTAATATTTCTTCACGGATACACGCCCAAGGTATTCACTCATTTCAAGAAATTTATTATGCACAAATAGAGCCTGATGGGCAGCTAACGGTTATTTGTGATGAAAAAAATATGCCTTCGGTGATCTTGATGAAAGATGGCATCGTTAGAAATAGCGAGTTAGATTCTATTGAAAGGGATGAAGAATGGCTAATGCAGCAAATTGAATTACAAGGAATTGCTTCTGTCGATGATATTTTCTTAGCTGAATTTTGGCGCGGAGAAGTTAGTTTTATTTTACGAGATGGTAAGATAAACCGTAAAAATAGCCATGAATTAAAAATTATTGCATAAAGCAAGTAAGTAGATGAAGCAAACCTCATCTACTTACCCTCATATTATTTCTTCAAATCATCATAAAGCATCAGTGATGATTTATTTTCAGGGTCGCCTATATAACGGGGTTGCGGTTTAAACTCATTGTTAAATAAGCTTTTTTGAGATTCAAACCCAGTATAATTTAACCCAGCTAAGTCAGACCATGCATAGATAAAATCCATAGTACTAAATGGGCGAGTTGTTTTATCATTTAAATCAAATTGATGGGTATTCAACCACTCAGGGGACTGCCAAACAAGGAAAGGAACATTGTAAATGACTTTACTTGGTTTGCCTTCACTACGCCCTAGCATTTTGTGTGGCGGTGTATCGTAGACATCTTCACCGTGGTCGGAGAAAAAGACTAAAAAGCCATTTTCTTTTGAAGAATCAAAGTCTTTAATTAATGTTGAAACAACATAATCATTATAATGTTGTGCATTATCATAAGCGTTATAATCGTTTACTTCATCTTCATTAAGGTTTTTGGGGACAACATCGTCTTTCCCTTTAAATATGGCTTTTTCTTCCGGATAGCGGAATTCATAGCGCATATGCGTCCCTAATAGGTGTACAACAATGAATTTTTTCTCAGCAGGGTCAGCGAGCGCTTCTTTAAACGGAGCAAAGACCACGTCATCGTATATACGCGAGCTTTGTGCCATATCATTATTGAGGTAATACTGTTTATCCGTTTGGCGAGAGAACGCTGTAAGTAACGTATTACGCTCGGTCATCGTTTGCTGATTGGTGATCCAGAACGTTTTAAAACCTGCTTGTTTCATCATGTTCATGATGGAAGGGCGGGAATTAAATAGCTCCGGTTCTGTTTGAGTTGCAAAGGTGAGAATTTGTTGTAATGCTTCAATGGTGTAAGGACGCGATGTCACGACATCATTAAATACTGACAAATTTGTTGGGTAATCCCTAGCGAGCTCATCTAATTCAGGCGTTGTTGGGCGTGTGTAGCCGTATAAACTCATTCTATCACGGCTGGTGGATTCACCGATAACCAACACAAATGTCCGAGGAGTGTTACCATTCGCATCGACGAAGTTTTCTAATGGTGGGATCTTGCTATTATCGCGAATGAGCTCTTCCATATTCGCAAGTTGGTTCTTATATAATAAGTAACCACTCACAAACTGCCATGGAGCTGCGTATGCCAGTTTACTATTCACATAAGAGGCGACATTGGCTATTGGGCGGTCTTGCTTAATTCCTTTATTATAATAAGGGATACCAAACAGAATAATTAAAATCAGTAATGAGATACCGATTCGCCCTGATTTTGGAAGTGTAACTGGTTTTAGGCGTGTCCAAAGAAAAATAGCAACGACAGTATAAGCCAGTATTACACCAACCACTTTGAAACTAAAATATTGTTTAAGAAACTCCCCAGCTTCATTGGTGTTGGTTTCAAACATCACAAACATAACACTTTGTGATATTTGGTGCCCATAAACAACAAAATAGGCGAGAGCAACCACAGAAGATAGCCACAGGACGATACCTATCAGCCCTGCAACCAGCTTAATTTTTTTTGGAAAAAGTAAGGCGGGGATTAGCCAAAGGGAGCTGTAAAGTAATGAGTCCCTTAAGCCGATAGAGTTGCTTTGCCCAGTAACAAGCACATATAGCTGTAATAATGACGAAAAATACCAAAAGTAGATTAATAACCAGAACAAAGAGATCCAGCTAAACCTTGCAGAGCGTGTAGTGTTAACCATAGTTTTGTAAACTCTTGTTTTCTATTATCGTTAAGTCACATTGAAAAATAATTGGGAAATCGGTGTTTAGATAAAAAGGTGTAAATTAAGTTCAAAAATATGTTATCTATCAATAAGGATTTCTTAATTTTTCTTTGTTTTTTTCATGTTAGCAAATAGCCAAATAAGGTGACATTCAATTATAGACGATGTTTTATAGGTTATTATAGAAATACTATGATGACGGATAATTATGTGTTATCGCATTTAGCGAATTGATATTATCCTTTGATATATTTATGGTATATCAAAAATTTGCAAATTTTATCAATAAAGGGTGAGAGCAACTCATGTTAGACAACTCATTTGTGGCTTTTCTGAAATCATCCTTATCAATCAGGGTATTACTTTCTTTACTGATTATTATTGATGGTGCAATGATTTTAAAACCTGTTTTAAGCGCTTATACAGACTACATTGATTGGCGTGAATCAGGGCTAACACAGTGGTTAAAATCATTAGGCTTTATGAAATTACTGGATATCCCGCGTTTCCTATTGGGGATTTCATTGATTTTCCTTTCGTTATTTATGGTCAATGGTGCGCGGATCGCCTGGGTGTTTTCGTTGTTTTTACTCGGGATCATTTCATTTGTTGATCTAAAATTAGTGCAAGAAAATATTCACCAAGGCTATTTCTCCCTCGCTTTGTTAGTGGCACTTTGCGTATTTTGGAAGCTATATCATCACCATAGCTTAACCAGTGCAGGGTTCGTGGCCATTACCTGTATTATTGCATTATTGCTCTATTCAATTTTTGGTACTTTGTATATTGGTGATGAATTTTTACCTGTCGTTAAAGATGGCACGACCGCTTTTTATTTTGCTTTGGTTTGTATGACAACAGTCGGTTTCGGCGACATTGTCCCAGTCACCGTGGATGCACGGATATTTACAGTGACAGTCATTCTTTTAGGGATCACGATTTTTACCACTTCAGTGGTTTATATCGTTGGGGTATTAGCGAAAGGCACAAAAGAAATTGTGCGTAAGAGGTTTTCTTATATGAAAAATCATTATGTGGTGATTGGCAGTACCCCAATGGCTGTGAATGTTTATCAAAGCCTGAAAAAACGTGAATTACCTGTTGCAGTTATTTGCCAAGAAAACCATCGAAGTCACTATCCAGAAAAAGATAACATTGTAACTGGGGACCCAACGAGTAGTGAATTACTCGCTGCAGCCAATGTAAAGCATGCTAAGTGTGTGCTGATTATGACAGACAGTGATTCACTCAGTACATTTGCTTTATTGGGCGTGAAAGAGTTAGCAGGGAGTGATAACCCAGTTAAAACTGTGGTTTTGATCAACCAAGAAAACAATATGGATAAAGTTCGTTTATTGAAGCCGGATATGCTGTTTTCATTATCGACTCTAGGCTCTGAAGTTTTGATGCAAGTGCTTTGCGGTGACGCAATATCCAATGACTCGATTAGTGATATGCTGTTGAATAAAGTTGCAAAAAGCTAACCTCTAAATCAAAACAGGAATTCTGCTTCATGCTAAGTGCTCAACAGGTGAGTTGCCATCGGCAAAATAGAGTGTTATTTCACCAGCTAGATTTTACGGTGCAGCCCAGTGAAATTTTACAGGTCGAAGGGCCAAATGGGGCGGGGAAAACCACCCTTTTACGCATGGTGGCTGGACTATTAAAACCTGATGAGGGGGCTATTTGTTGGAATAATCAGCCGATTGATAAACTTAAAGAGGAGTTTACCCGTCACCTACTTTATTTAGGGCATAAACCGGCAGTTAAATCCTTATTGACCCCTTACGAAAACCTAAAGTTTTATCATCAAATGCATCATAAAGGGGATGCTGGAGAGCAGATTTGGTCTGCTTTAGAGGAAGTTTCTTTAATTGGTTATGAAGATATCCCTGTTAGCCAACTGTCAGCAGGGCAACAGCGCCGAGTGAACTTAGCTAGGTTATGGCTAAGTGATGCACCATTATGGGTATTAGATGAGCCGTTTACTGCGATTGATGTAGCTGGTGTGGAACGCTTAACAGAGCGTTTTCATCAACATGCAAAACAGGGGGGCATCATTTTATTTACCTCTCATCAAGCCATGTCGGGGCAATTTGGGTCACTAAAACTGACTGGTGGGGTTGAATCATGTTTTGGTTATTAATTAATAGAGAACTCAAAATTGCATTTCGTGGTTTTTCTGAACTGATGAACCCGTTGTGGTTTTTCTTAATTGTTATCACATTATTTCCGCTAAGTATCGGGCCTGAGCCCCAGTTATTAGCGCGTATCTCCGTAGGGGTGTTTTGGGTGGCTGCAATTTTATCGTCACTCTTATCATTAGAACGCTTATTCAAAGACGACTATCTTGATGGTTCCCTTGAACAGTTGTTACTCGCACCACACCCCTTATTTATTAGCGTATTCGCTAAAGTTATCGCCCATTGGTTAGTGACTGGTCTGCCGTTGATCCTGTTATCTCCCATTGCCGCATTAATGCTGTCTTTCAGTGCTGATACACTTTTAGTGCTTGTGGGGACGTTACTATTAGGGACACCAGTGCTGAGTTTTATTGGGGCGATTGGGGCCGCATTAACGGTTTCATTGAAGAAGGGCGGTGTTTTAGTGAGCCTGCTAGTTCTTCCTTTATATATCCCAGTACTTATTTATGCGACAGGGACGATGGAAGCCCATAGTTTTAAAATGCCATTAGATGGCTATTTTGCTATTTTAGCGGCTTTATTCGCTGCGAGTATCACTTTTTCCCCTTTAGCGATTGCTGCGGCATTAAAAATCAATATCAGTAATAGCTAACTGGTTTATCTCATCTATATTCATCAAAAAGCCCTCTGAAACCTTCGTCTTTTTAGTTCGAGGGGAGAAAAGAGGGTTTTAAAAACTCGAATAAGTTTTTTCCTCCTTCCTGATAAAAAAGTGTAACAAACTATTTTAAATGTAATTAATTAGATTCTCTTTACCCTCTAATTGAGTGTACCTTGCAACTATTTGATTCTAATTTACTTAAATTTTCATTCTAAGTGCATTTACTTGGGGTTAACTAAGCCGAAAATTTATATTGAGTACAACTATCATGGATATTGTATTTGCTATCCATTTGATAAATTTATCTTTGTAAGAAAATTCTGTATTTACATTTTAATTAAATAATTAACATTAAATAATAAACATTAGGATTGTCATTTAAACAAAAAAATGTAAAGTTACGTATATTGACTTAACTTAAATGTAAATAATTAAAAAAAGCTAATGATTAATGTACGTACCTTACTACTCGGAACTCTTTTTTCTACCTTTTGTTTTCCTGTTTTAGCAAAAGAACAGTTATTGAAGCCGGATAACACCGATAACTTATTCAATCGCCAAACGCATCAACAACAAACTTTACAACAACAGTTTGATGCGAAATCCCCTGATGTAAATTTATCCGCGGCTATAGCAAAAACACGGTTAAAATTTCCGCAAGAGAATCCCTGTTTCTTAATTGAACGAGTTGCTGTCAGTGGGCAAGAGGCATTTCCCCATTGGGTGCCTATTGAAAGGCTAGCGAATCAGGCAGTGGGTCACTGTATTGGTATTGATGGCATTAATTTATTAGTGACAGATGTCCAAAATAGATTAATTAGCCATGGCTGGATCACCAGTCGCGTATTGGTTCCCGAACAAGATTTATCGACTGGCGTTCTCCAGTTGGTTGTGATGCCCGGAAAAGTGCAAAAAGTCATATTTACGGATGACTCATCACAATACAGTACGCTGTATACCGCGATGCCAGCGCATTCAGGTAATTTATTAGATTTGCGTGATATCGAGCAAGGTTTAGAAAATCTACAACGTTTACCTACTGTGCAAGCCTCAATGGAAATGGTGCCGGGGGATGGCCCGGGGGAAACCCAAATCGTAATTAATCGGCAGCAGTCACGCTATTGGCATGCAGGTGCGTGGGTGGACAATACAGGCTCAAAAAGTACCGGTAAAAACCAAGCAGGGGTGATGTTGGCACTGGATAACCCGACTTCGCTTAGTGACCTTTTCTACATTACGGCAACGCGGGATTTAAGTTTTTCCAGCGATAAAGATACTGCCAACTACAGCGCTCATTATTCGGTACCCTTTGGGTATTGGCAATTTGCCACTACCGCAAGTGATTATGAATACACCCAAACCATCGCTGGTGCAAACAGTGATATTGAATATCGCGGTAAAAGCAAAAGCCTGAACCTGCAACTGAGTAATGTGCTGTACCGTGATGCGACGGCTAAAACGACCGCCACCTATGATGTGAATTTGCGTGAAACCCGTAACTTTGTACAAAACACCGAAATTGAAAACCAAAAGCGCCGCACTACCGCATGGAAATTGGGCTTAAATCACCGCCAATATGTGGGGCAATCAACTATTAATTTAGGGGCGAGTTATCAACACGGTACGCGTTGGTTTGGTGCGATGCCTGCTTTTGAAGAGTTTCGCAGTAAAGACTCCCAAGATTATGCGACGGCACTGGCCATTATTATGCAGTTTTCAGCCTCAGCGAGCGTGCCTTTCAGCGTAGCTGACCAAACCTTGCGTTTTGATACGCAATATTTACGCCAACGGAGTGACCGGCCGCTGACCCCCCAAGACCAGTTCAGTATTGGTAACCGTTGGACAGTCCGTGGGTTTGATGGCGAACGTACTCTCAGTGCGGATGAAGGCTGGACGCTACGTAACACATTATCATGGGCATTACCTGTCCCCGCTCAAGAGCTATATGTGGGCGTCGATTATGGCAAAATTAGCGGGCGTGGAACTGACATTAATTTAGGTACACACCTTGCAGGCGGCGCGATTGGCCTACGTGGTGCAATCAACCCTGCCAACTTAAGCTATGACCTTTCAATTGGCACCCCATTCTCTAAACCCGATGGTTTTAAAACAGACCCTGCTACATTTGCGTTTTCGGTTAACTGGAATTATTAAGGACTCTCAGGATGAACAAGTTATTTTATCGCTTAATTTTTAATACTGCCCGCCAAATGGTGATGGTGGTGGCGGATATTACGCGCAGTCATCGTGCGGGCCCTGCCTGTTCAAGTGAAAACCGTGTTGAGAAAACCGCAAATAATCTCGTACGTTGGTCAATCAAGCCGATTGTCACTTCCCTATGGCTAACATTGGGAATGGTGAGCTTTAGCGCTTCTTCGTCAACGATTGTTGCGGATAGTAAAGCGCCGGGTAACCAGCAACCCACTGTCGTGAATACACAAAATGGTTTGCCACAAGTCAACATTCAAGCGCCAAATCGCGATGGTGTATCTCGTAACCAATACAGCCAATTCGATGTTGATCATAAAGGGGCGATCCTCAACAACAGTAGTACCAACGTCAATACGCAACTCGGTGGCATGATCCAAGGCAATGATTGGCTCGCCAAAGGGGAAGCTAAGATCATCCTTAATGAGGTGAATAGCCGCGACCCTAGCCAGCTCAATGGCTTTATTGAAGTTGCAGGGAAAAAAGCCGATGTGATCATCGCCAACCCAGCAGGGATCACCTGTAATGGTTGTGGTTTTATTAATGCGGACAAGGCGTTACTTTCTGCCGGTAAAACATTGATTGAAAATGGCAAAATTAAGGGCTTTGACGTTGATAAAGGCAGTATCAATATTGTCGGTAAAGGCTATAACGGCAATGGGACTAACTACACAGCGTTGATCGCTCGCTCAGTGAATATTAATGCCAAATTACATGCGAAAGATTTAGCGATTACGACAGGAAAAAATACTGTTGCGGCGGATGGGAAAACCATTCTTAAAACGGATAACTCCTCTACTGATGATAAGCCTGAATTTGCTCTAGATGTGGCTGCATTAGGGGGGATGTATGCCAATACCATCAAAATGCGTGGTACAGAACATGGTGTTGGGGTACGAAATGCAGGGCATATTGGTGCAGAAGCCGGGGATATTACACTTTCTGCTGATGGTAAAGTGGGTAACTCTGGGGTGATCACCGCCAGTCACAATATTGCAATAAATAGCCAGAAAGCTATCAATAACACAGGCACCGTACTGGCGCAAAATGATATCCAACTTAAGGCGAAACAGGTAATAACCAACACCGATAAAGGCCAAATCGTCGCAGGGCGCGATGCAACGCTAAGTGCTGAGCAAATCAATAGTGACCGTACCGCATTATTAGCCGCGGGGGTCGATAGTAAAGGTAAGCTTACATCAGCGGGTTCATTAACGGTTAAAGGCGAGAAAGAAATAGCATTACAAGGGGATATTGTTGCTAAAGACTCATTAACAGTAACAGGCAGCGGGGTAGATCTATCCCATTCCAATACCCAAGCCAAAAATATCGCGCTGACGTCTACCGCAACGGATATTCGCACCCAAGAAGCGCATTTACTGGCAACGAACAACGCGACATTGACTGCTAAACGCGGCATTGATAACCAAAAAGGGGAGATTGTTGCTCACCAACTCACTTTATCTGCTCCCGAGTTTATCGACAACCAACAGGGTAAGCTCGTTCAAAAAGGAAATTCAAAAAATACCTTACATACTAAGGTATTAGGTAATCAACAAGGTGAGGTCAATCTAGCGGGAGAGACTTCCGTTATCACGCAACAGCTGAATAACCAATCGGGTCAGTTATTAAGCCGTGATGGCAAAATGGATATTCAAAGCCAAAGCCTGAACAACCAGCAAGGCACGTTGTTAGCCTCTGGTAAGCAAGGGCTAACTATCAAAGCGGATTCACTAGATGGGCAAAAAGGGGAGATCCTCACCAATGGTGCATTGAATTTAACCGCACAATCAGTGAATTTAAATAACGCCACCACCCAAGCAGAGCAAATCACGTTACAAGCGAATACATTATCTCACCGTCAAGGCAATATGTTGCAGACGGGGAGTAAAGCCATGGGGCTTAATGTGACTAATGAGCTTGATAATTACCAAGGAAGTATCACATCCAAAGGTGATTTACGCTTACAGGCAGAAAAAGTCGACAATACAGACGGTAAATTACTAACGGGGGCGAACCATCGCTTAGATGTTACGTCTGCAAAGGTGTTTGATAACACCCGTGGTGTTGTCCAAACCGATAAGTATTTGATGATCAAAGCGGATAAACTGATTAACCAACAAGGTAAAATCAGCAGTTTATCGGGTGCAGCTTTATTGACAGCAAATAGTTTAGACGGTGAACAAGGCACTATTTTTGCGAAAAACACATTAGGCATCGAAAGCGCTGATATCAACTTAAACCAAGGTTTAACCCAAGCGGATCAAATTTCTATTTTAGCCAATAACTTCATCCATCAGAGCGCAACCTTATTGCAAACAGGGGAAGGAAAAACCAAGCTGCATATTCAAAATCAATTTGATAACCAGAAAGGGGAAATCTCCAGTAATGGTCAAGTTGATATTGTGGCAAACGAGTTGAATAACCAAGAGGGGAAAATCATTGCCGCCAAACAGGGGCAATTGACACTGAGTATTCAACAGGCGCTGAATAATACGCAAGGAATATTATTAGGTAATCAGGGGGTTCAGCTCGCAGTAGAGCATTTAATTAACCAATCGGGCAAAGTTATTGCCAGTTTTGGTGATAATCATCTGGCGTTAAAACAACTGGATGGTGAGAAAGGGGAAATCCTTTCGAAAGGTAAACTCGCCTTAACAGGAGATAACCTGAACCTCAATGATGCAGTGACACAAGCCGATAATATCCAAATTGATGGGCAAAGCCTTTCCCATCAACGTGGCCAAATGCTACAAACAGGTAGTGAAAAAGGGGAAATTAAACTAGCTCAACACCTTGATAACCAATCAGGAAATATTAGTAGCCAAGGCACATTAAGCTTGGATGTGGCTAAGCTTTCTAACCAGCAAGGTGTGGTAGTGGCATCAAAAGTAGGGGCTTTGATCTTAAATGCAAAGCAGGGCATAGATAACACCCAAGGGACATTGTTTGCCGAGCAAAATTTTATGCTCAACACGCTCTCGTTCACGAATACCGATGGGAAAGTGATTAGTAAACAAGGCAATATGTCGGTTTCGACTGAAAACCTGCAAGGCCAACGTGGGGAGATGGTTGCACAAGGTGACTTATCACTTAATGGTAAAGACATTGACCTAAGTGCAGCGACTACGCAAGCACAACACATCCAATTGACAGCGAATAATTTAACGCATCAACAAGGGACGATGACCCAACTGGGTGAGCAGCAAGGTACTATTAACCTATCCCAACATCTTGATAATAACACAGGGGATATCAGTGGTAATGGTTCTTGGCTGATCAAAGCCAATACCCTTGATAATCAACAAGGTCACATATTCAGCGCAAAAATGGGTAAGTTAGACTTACAAATTCAGCATGCTCTGGATAACACAGGTGGAACGCTAACAGGCCGCCAAGGCGTGTTTATGGAAGCCCAATCGTTGATCAACCGTACGGGAAAAGTGATCGCCAGTATGGGGAATGTGACATTAAACAGCCAGTCACTGGATGGCGATAAAGGCGAAATACTGGCCGCAAATACGTTGAATATTCAAACGGGTGCTGTTTCACTGAATCAGGCTATCACTCAGGCCGAACAAATCTTAATAACGGCAAATACCCTTGACCACCAAGGTGGGAAATTATTGCAAACTGGCGATACAGCAGGGGAAATTACGTTACAAGGTTATTTGAACAATCAAGCGGGTGAAATAGGGAGTAACGGTAATTTTACTCTACAAGCTGATTCTTTGAATAACAACGATGGGCAAATTATTACCGCGAAGAACGGTGAGCTCACTATTAATTTGCTGAGTGAGTTATTGAACCAACATGGGGCTATTGTTGGTGAAAATAACCTGAATATTAGCGCAGATAGCGTTGATAACCGAGAAGGTAAACTGGTTGCTCGTCATGGTAATGCAAAACTGAACATTACTAATAATATCAATAACCAAGCTGGGTTAATTGCCGCAGAACGCCTTTTACAGATGCGCAATCAGGCGCTGCAAAACCAGTTGGGCTACCTACAAGCCAATGCTATCAATATTAATACCCATAACCAGCGGTTTGATAATACACAGGGCTCACTGTTAGCTCAGCAAACACTGGTATTAAATAGCGGCCAACTAGACAACCAGCAAGGCTCAATTCAATCAGGCAGTGAGATGCTGATTGATACCCATGGTGAGCAACTGATTAATACCCAAAGCGGTGATGACAAAGGGATTTATGCGCAAGGTGGTTTAACCCTAACTACCGGTGAGCTCAATAATGAGCAGGGCCGTATTGTGGCAAAAAATGCACTGACATTGAACAGCCAAGGGGTTAATAACCAGCAAGGTTTGGTGGGAAGTCAGTCCGAGCTGACAATGAATATCCAACAATTGGATAACAGCGAAGGGGTGATCAAAGGGCAATCCATTAATATTGATACCCAAGGACAGCGTTTAACTAACCTAGCTAAAACAGATGAACAGGGGATTTTTGCTAGCCAAAATTTAGCATTAACCATTGGAGAGTTAATTAACCGCCAAGGGAAAATTCAAGCTAGTCAAATTTCACTCAATAGCCAGAAAAAGCGTGTTGATAATAGCGAAGGTGAAATTCTTGCCGCCAATGATTTAACGGCGAATACGGGAGCGCTGGATAATCAACAAGGCCGACTGCAAGCAGGCCATCAGCTGACTCTGAATTCCCATGGTGAAGTGGTGAATAATAGCCACACGCAAAAAAATGGTGGCATATTAAGTGGTGGAGGCTTATCCATTGACAGTGGCAAGCTTCTTAACCAGCAAGGACAAATTCAAAGTTCGGAAGCGGCATCGCTCACCACCACAGGTATTGAAAACCAGAATGGCCAAATTTTTGCGGGTCAGTCAATGGATATCAATACCCAGCAACAGGTGCTATTAAACCAACAGGGCACATTAGCGAGTAATGGCAAGCTCGAACTGAATACAGGGGATTTAACTAATACCCAAGGTACTGTTCAAGGAAAACTTGGACTTACCGTGAATGCTGAGCAGATTGATAATCAAAAAGGGTTATTACTGAGCCAATCGGCGTTAAACGTGACAGGAAAGAACCTAGATAATACTCAAGGGGTTGTTCAGTCACAGGGAAATGCAACGCTGGATATTCATCAACGGATTGAAAACCAGCAAGGGCAGCTTTTGTCTGGTCAAAACTTGAACGTGAATACGCAACAGCTCAATAATGCGAGTGGTGTTATTCAAGGCCTCAATAATGTTGAATTGGCAGTAAAACAGCAAATTGAAAACCAACAAGGCTGGATCAAGGCTAATGAAAACCTCGATATTTCAGCTCAATCTATTGATAACAAAAATACAGCTAAAACAGGTAAAGGTTTGGAAGGGCAGAATATCACCCTGAAAACCACGACATTAGATAACCAAAGCGGTGCACTCCGTGCAGGGCAAGCCATTGAAGCGAATGTGGCACAAAGCTTGAATAATATTCAAGGGATGCTCTCAGCGGGAACTCAGTTGAATGTAACTGATAATGCCCAAGGTAAAGCCTTAGTATTATCGAACCAACAAGGGGTGATGGTTAGTAATGGCTCAGCCGCTATTTCTGCGGACCAATTAACGGGCGAAGGCAAGGTGATTGCACAAAAAGCATTATCACTGACACTTAACCAGTTATTTGAAAATACAGGGCGCATTCAAGCTGGCGAGAACTTAACCGCGAATTTTGCACAAGGCTTTACCAATAAAGGGTTATTTTCTAGCCTTGGCGAACTGGCGTTAACCACTACGGCCGTTATCAACCAACTTTCCGGCGAGATCAGTGGGCAAAATACCCGAATTAAAGCCAGCGGTCAGGTGATTAATACTGGGCTTATAGACGGTGTATTAACACACATTGTTGCGAATTCTTTAGATAATCTAGGCACAGGGCGTATTTACGGAGATTTCCTAGCAATAGCGGTCAATTCCCTCTTGAATGATAAGCAAGGGGATAAAGCGGCCGTTATTGCAGGGCGTAAAGAGGTTAACCTTGCGGTTTCTGAGCTATTAAACCGTGACCATGGTTTGATTTACAGTGACGGTGATTTAGTTATCGGTAAGCAATTAAATGACCAACTACAAGCCACTAGTCATGCCAAAAGTGTGAAAAACCACAGTGCAAATATTGAAGCGTCAGGCAACCTCACACTGAAAACTGATTTACTTGAAAACAAAGATATTCATTTGCAACTGACTGACGATGCAGTGGAGGTCAGTCGTGAGCACTTTGATTGGTATGATGCGGGTAATGGTAACCGTTATAAGTTGCAACCAAGAAATGGTAATCAAACTCGTTATGCGATTAATGAAGATGGCACGCTCAATAAAGAAGTGGGTATTCATTATGAAAAATCCAATCGCTGGCGGATGTTTGAATACGGAAACTGGACAAAATATTTTTATGAATATGATTACGACCGTATTATTTATGAAACACAAGTTATCAAACGCGATGCAGCACTGATCACCAGTGGTAAGCATTTGACGATTGATGGGCAGCAACTGAACAATGAAAATTCACGTGTTGTGGCAGGGCAAAACCTGATCTTAACAGGCTATGAACTAAACAACGAAGAAGCGCAAGGTGTTCGTCGTATTTTTGAGGATGGAAACACGATTTATCGCTATAAAGGCGGTAAAAAATGGAAAACGCGTACTAGCACGTCAAAATACCAAGGGGTTAATAGCGAAGAAGATTTAGCATTACATTTATTAGAAGTCACCGAAAATGCGGGTGGTATCAATAAAACTCAGCTCGATTCAGTGAAAGTGAATAAACTTGACGGGCAAGCGGAGGGGGTTTCTGCTGCAAGCCTACAAGATAACCAAGGTTCAGCTATCACTGAACAAACGCTAAAAGAGGGTAAAAATACGCCATTAGACTTGTTACCAGGTCAACAAATGGAAGTGACGCAATTACCGTCGATTTCAGCCAAAGTGGATGTCAAAGATGACAAATCAGTTGACTCATCATTGCAAGTCGAAAATGCCAATGTGGGTAACGGCACTGACATTCAAGGGCAAAATGACGCTGGTAAAGGGGAAAACATCACAGCAGAGACTGGCTCTCAAGGTAAAGATAACCTCGATACAGTGATCAGAACCGTTGGACCAAATACCCAATTACCCGACAACAGTCTATTTAATCTAACACCTAACAGTGATAGCCAATTCCTGATTGAAACAGACCCACGCTTCACTAACTATAAAAAATGGTTGTCGAGTATTGATATTGTCACGAATGAACAACTGCATAAGCGGTTAGGTGATGGTTACTATGAGCAGCGTTTAGTGCGTGACCAACTGATTGAAACTACTGGGCAGCGTTTACTGGGTAACTACAGTAGTGACGAGGAACAGTATCGTGCACTGTTAACCAATGGTGTGGCATTCGGTAACCAATTTAACCTGACACCGGGTATCGCCTTAACGCCAGAACAGATGGCGAATTTAACCACAGATATTGTGTGGATGGTGAATAAGGAAGTCACGTTGCCGGATGGACGTGTTGAACTAGTGAGTGTCCCGCAGGTGTACGTTCGTGCTCGCCAAGGGGATCTAAACGGCAATGGAGCATTACTGGCGGGGCGCAATGTTTCTGCGAATATGACTGGCAATATCCTTAATAGCGGCGAAATTAGTAGCCGTGAATTGACGGACTTAAGTGCTGAAAATATCGAAAATAGCGGCCGCATCCAAGGCAAAGACATACAGCTTGATGCCCTAAAAGATATTAAAAATGTTGGTGGGGAAATCCGTGGTTTAGACAATGTTTCGTTATCAGCGGGGCGCGATATTCTCAGTGAAACGGCGCAGCGTGGGGATGGCAAATCACAATGGCTCGATCGTCCTGCCAGTATCTATGTCACGGGTGATAATGGTCAGCTTACCTTAAAAGCGGTGCAAGATATAAACCTAATCGCGACAGATATCGGCAACTTAGGGGTTGATGGCAAAACATCGATAATTGCAGGGCGTGATATTAGTTTAGAAACTCGCGATGTTAGCTCGGTATTTGATTACACCCATAATTCAAGCAATTACTATCGTGGCGCTAACAGCACAGAGGTTGGCACACAAATCCAAACTCAAGGGGATTTAACCTTATCTGCGGGGCAAGACCTGTCTGCCCGTGCAGCAAACGTGAGTAGCGGTGGGGAGTTAGCGATCAATGTTGGGCGTGACATCAATATTACTTCCGGTATTGAAACAAGTGATTATGCGAAACACACCAAACACAAGGATAAAGGCTTCTTATCAAGTACCACCAAAGAAACCCATGATGAGGTGAATGAGCGCACAGCCATCAGTAGTACATTCAGTGGCGATAGTGTGAAAATGACGGCAGGGAATGACGTGAATATCGAGGGGAGTAATATACTCGGAACTAACGATGTTACCGTCAATGCTGGCAATCAATTGAATGTAACCACTTCTGACGAAGCACTGCATGAAACTCATGTGTCGAAAACCAAAAAATCAGGGTTAATGAGCAGTGGCGGTTTAGGTTTCACGGTTGGTTCAACTTCACAAAAAGTGACTACCGAAACCGATAGCAACCAGAAAAAAGGCAGTGTGATTGGCAGTACGGCGGGAGATGTAAACTTAACCGCTGGTGGCAGTGCAAATATTCACGGCAGTGATGTGATTGCGGCGAAAGATATCAATGTAACGGGCAGTGATGTGAGTATCACCGCGGCTGAAAATAGCCGTACGGATATCACCACGGTGGAAAGTAAATCCAGTGGGTTGACGGTATCGTTAGGCGGTACAGCGGGTAGCCTGTTAGATGGTATGGCGCAGACTGCAAAATCAGCGAAACAAGAAGATGATGGTCAGTTAGCTGCACTTAAAGGAATGAAAGCGGGCTTACAGGGTGTACAAGCTCAGCAAGCCGGTGAGTTGGCTGGACTGAAAGAAGGTGGTAGTGTGGCAGATGCCTTTGGCGTCAATGTGTCTTATGGCAGTAGTTCTTCAAAATCCACCACGAAAACACAGCAAAATACCGCATCAGGTAGCAGCTTAAGTGCTGGGGACAATGTCAACCTTACAGCCACAGGTAAAAAAGAGGGTAGCCAAGGCAACCTGACGGTACAAGGCAGCCAAGTGGATGCAGGTAAAAACATAACCTTAACTGCGAAAAATGATATTAACCTGACCAGTGCTACCAACACTCAAACCGTGGATGGTAAGAACGAAAGTAAAGGCAGTTCAATCGGTGCAGGTATTAGTACGGGCGGTTGGAATGTTAATGCGAGCGTGAATAAAGGCAATGGTTTTGAGAAAGGCAATAGCCAGTTCTATACCGATACAGAGGTTAATGCGGGTAAACAACTGACGCTGAACAGTGGCAAAGACACCACGCTAACCGGTGCGCAAGTGAGCGGTGAAAGCGTTAAAGCCAATGTGGGTGGGGATTTGACCCTATCTAGCCAACAAGCGACGGACAAATATGACTCGAAGCAACAAAGTGGCAGTGTATCTGGCAGTATTGGGTCAGGGTTGAATACCACAGCTTCCGTGAATGCCAATAAAACCGAAATGCACAGCGATTATCAATCGGTAGATAAGCAAACGGGTATCAATGCAGGCAAAGGCGGTTTTGATATTACGGTGGGTGAGCATACACAACTTGATGGTGCGGTCATAAGCAGTACGGCAGAGGCGGATAAAAACACATTGGATACAGGTACTCTGGGCTTTGGTGATATTAAAAACAAAGCGGAGTACAAGGTGGATAGCCAAAGTGGTGGTTTCAGTACAGGAGGCACACCATTTGAAGACCAGTTAATGGGGAATGCAGCGGGTTCACTGCTGACCAATGTGAATAACAAAGGGAAAGACAGCAATACCACGCATGCTGCGGTATCGGAGGGTAACATTGTTATTCGCGATAAAGACAATCAGAAACAAGATGTCAGCGAATTAAGCCGAGATACAGACAATGCTCATGAAAAACTCAATACGATTTTTGATAAAGAGAAAGAGCAAAAGCGGATAGAGAAAACGCAGTTAGTGGGCGAGTTAGGTAAGCAGATTACTGATATAGCGGTGACGAATGAAAGGATAGAAGCCACTAAGAACGAAAGGAAAAACTTTGATAAAACGCCAATGACAGACGATGAGCGTAAGAAAGCCATTGCTTCTATCAAAGATCCGAACTTAAAAGGGGATGAAACGGCCATTCGGAACGCGGTATTAAATGATCGTATAGAGAAAGCGGTTCAAGGGTCAGAATGGGGCGTTGGTGGTGATAATCGCCGTATCGTGGAGTCAGGGACGGCGTTAATCCAAGGCTTGGTGAGTGGTGATGTGAATAAAGCGGTGGCGAATGCGAGTGCACCGTATATCGCCAATCAGATAGCCAAGAATATTGGAGAGGAAAATAAAGCAGGGCGTTTAGCGGCCCATGGTATTGCGAATGTTGCATTAGCGCTGGCAAAAGGTGAAAATGCAGGGGCACAATCGCTGGGAGCCATGACGGGTGAAGCGATGGGGATGCTGTCGGTAGAACTGTACGGTAAAACGGTCGGTGAGCTGACGGAAGACGAAAAAGCGACAGTGAGCGCCTTTGCGAGTTTGGCTGCGGGAATAGCCGGCGGATTAGTGGGTGGCGATACATCGAGCGCAGGCAATGCCGCCGAGGCAGGGAAGACCACGGTTGAGAATAACTTATTCGGTGGAAATGAAATAACACATACCCAATATGTTCAAGAGCACGGAAAAGATGTGATGTCGTGCGCTGATAATCCTGCTTCAGAATCTTGTCGTCGCGGTATGGCGATGAACAGAGCTTATGCAAAAGTGTTAGCAGCAGGCGGTTTAGTCTATTTGCCGGGTGGAATGCAGATGACAGCGGTTATAGGTGGAACCTCGAATGCAGGTATTCAGTACATATTGACTGGTAATATCAATCCAGATGACGTACTTATTGCTTCCTATGTCGGTGGGTTTACAGCTAACACAGGTTTAGTTGGAACGGTGGGAATCAATGGATTAGGTGGCGCAACATCAAGTGTACTGAAAGATGAGGATCCATTAGAAGGTGGGCTGACATCAGGGCTTAGTTCCGGGGTTGGCTATGGAGCAGGCAAGTTAATTAAGCTAGGTACTAATAAGTGGGGATATTGGGTCTCCGATGGTTTTGATCCTAAATATAATCCGAAGTTACAAGGTGGCGCAAATAAAGGGCAATTAGGCTTATCAAAAGATCTATCACCTGCCGAATTACCTGGGGTCGCTGGTAATATTACTAGTTCTGTCGTTACTGAAAATACTAATAGTAAAATCAATGATAAGCTAAAAGAAGGCAATGAAAAATGAAATTGAAATTTTTATTTGTCTTCTTGCTGCTATTAATCGCTGGTGTATTTGTTGCTAGTATTATTTCTATCGCTGTAATTAATTTTATACTCACCATAATTAAAGGAACTGACTTTAGCCTAGACTCAGCTGAAATATGGGGAATAATGAAGATGAGCATTGTTGGTGGAAGCATAGGAGCTATAGGTATTTGGCTGTCTAGTTTTTTAAAGAAAAAATAGTTAAATAAAACCCTATTGTTTTTATAAAAAAAACCAGCGCCACACTGGGATCTATTTTATCTACCTCACTCCTCAGCCAATCGGATAATCAACTGTCCGGCTTGGCGAGTGAGGGTGTAGTGGTTAACCGTCTAAAATACCATACAATTCAATAAATTACCTATAGCAATCAGTTGCGGGCTGGGGTTGGCTTTACCACTATTCGGTAAGTAACCTACTGAATATTGACTAGTTTTGACCACTTATTTTTGAGCTATCTGTGTTTTTATTCCTACCTAAATCAGCGACAGAGCTATAAAACGCACGTCGGGAAAATCGTCTCTGATGGTAAAAATGCACTGGAGAAGTCGGCTTTTAACTGACTGAGTTATGTTTTTATCTGGCTAAATCGCAATGGAATGAGTTGTTGTTGAGAATAACTATCTGAGCTCTCAAAATGTCATTGATATGGTGAGAGAACTTGAAGAAGCGGATAGAACCGGCGCAGATAAAAAAGGCATTTATGCTAAATACGGCAAAATCAGTGAGTACAACAGAGATAAAACTGTTGCTGAAGTTAAAAATGGGGATTCGTTTGATGCTATCGGTGCGTGGTCTGATTTAAATGGCGGTATTGATGTTGCTGACGGTCTGAAATGGGCTGCCCTTGTTGATGATTTGAGTAGTGAAGATCGTGCTCAACTTGTTAATTTTGTGAAAGCGGAAAATGCACAAAGTGCCCAAGCGATTTATGATTCATTATCGATAACGGCTAAAGGAGCATTGCTCGCCAAAGAAGCGGGTGAAAATATTGGAATTGGTGGCGCAGTGCCGGGCGCGGGAATATCGGTTGCTGGGATTAAGGGAAGTGGTAATAAAGGTGGAAAACAAAAAGATTCAGAAAATAGCTCTCAGCCACCACAAAATACAGGTAATAATCACCAGAGACCACCTCGAAACGCGACTAGCCTTGCAGGTGGTCCTTTAGAAAGGGCTCAACAAGTAAGTGGAAGGTTCCAAATTGAAAATGGACCTAAAAACGGTACTGTTTATCGAGCTGATAACCAAGGGAATATTACAAGCTATGCGACCTATGACTCTAACGGTATGATTTTGAAACGAGTTGACGTTACTGGAGCGGCTCACGGAGGTGTAGCTACTCCCCGTCATGCCAATCATCGGTATGCTCTTCTCTTAGGCGCTCGCCAAATTTAAAAAATAACCAATCATATCTTGCCCTTTGGGCTTTTAGCTATTTACATGATTTTTGAGTCCATCGTGTAAAACATGAGAGCAATGGGCACTATCAAAGTGGTGGGTTCACTGCTGACCAATGTGAATAACAAAGGGAAAGACAGCAATACCACGCATGCTGCGGTATCGGAAGGTGAGATAATCCTTCGTGACAAGGCTAATCAGAAGCAAGATATACCTCTACTCAGATGGCAAAATTTATTAAAACATCATAAATATACACAATGGTTATCTTTGCAAACTCATAATATGAACAAGCTTATATAAAAACAGTACAACCTCGGCTTCTTAGTATTTTTACAATCGCAGGTTCTATACTAAAATTATTCCATCGTAAGTCTAGCTTCATTAGTTTTGGTATATTTACTAGGCTATCGGGTAAATTACTAAGCTGATTAGCACGTAAATCTAGATATTGAAGTGACTCAATTTCCCCAATAGAGCTCGGTAGTGAATATAGTTTATTAAACCTTAAATTAAGAGTGTGAAGATGTTTAAGACTTGATATCTTTGAAGATATGTTATCAATTTTATTATTATTTAAGTCGAGTATTCTTATTGCAGCTAAACCTAAAATATCATCGGGTATATGAGTTACTGAATTATTCATTAAATAAACCTCATGGACACCTGATAGCTGCGTGATCGAGTTTGTTAAATCTATAATTTGATTGTTATATAATCTTAATTCTTTCAAATTTGTTAACTTAGAAAATTGGTCAGGAAGTTTTTTTAATTGGTTATCAGTGGCATTAAAATATAACAAGTCGTGTAGGTTTGATAATGATTCAGGAAGCTTTTTAATACCATTATCGCTTAAATAAAGAAATTGTAGCTTATTTAGGTTACCAATTTCGGTAATGACCTCATTAATGCTATTATGCCCTAAATCTAGCATCTCAAGATAACAAAGGCTTGCTATGTCAGTAGGGATTGATTTAAGTTCATTACAAGATAAGTTAAGGACTTTTAATGATTTACATTGGGTTATTAATGATGGGAACTCCGCTAACTTATTGTTATATGCACTAATAACACTATAGGAAAATGGCGATGAAATTAATGAATCAATTTCTAGATGGTGACCTGAATCTAAATTTAACGCTAAACTAGAATCTGAATGTTGGTGTAACATAGGTTTCTCCCTATGATGAGTAAGTGAGTTACCCTTAAATTTCAGGTAACGCTCAAAGTCAGTAATAGTATAAAACAACCACGATATTCTAATTAAACAAAATAATACATAACAAAAGGTAGGAAATAATGTCTAATATCTTGTTATTAGATAGCGACAATTTTTCACGTATGCTTTATCAGCCTGAACAACAACCTGGGCAGTGCGTTATTGTTTATTTTTCGGCTTCTTGGTGTGTACCATGTAAGAACATGCAACCTATTTTCCAACAAGTCGCGAACCACATTGATGATAAAAAAATAGTTTTTGGGGTTGTCGATATTGCACAATCACCAACTTTAGCACCTAAGTACGGGATAAAAACTGTACCCACTATCGCAATTTTTCAGAACACTCGGTTAGTTCACACGATTGCAGGAGAGGTACCCTTAAATAATGTATTAATGGTATTGAAGCAGGTGCTCGATAGTTAGTAATATTCGATTTTTTGCGTTAAGTTAACTCTAACTACTCATACAAGACATTCACAATGTTAATACTTATTTTAGAAGGTGTATTAATCGGTTGCTTACTTGGTTTAACTGGGGCCGGTGGCGGGATTCTTGCTGTCCCCGCCCTGATGGTAAGCCAGAACTGGAGTGTAGCTTTAGCCGCTCCAGTTGGTCTTTTGGCTGTGACACTCGCTGCTTTGGTTGGTGCAATTCAAGGGCTTATAAATAAAACTATTCGATATAAAGCTGCTATTTGGATTGCGTTATTAAGCATACCTACGGCTAAATATGGTATCTATCTTTCCCATATTATCTCTCCGGTTTGGTTAACGCTCACTTTCAGCATGGTTATGTTTTATGTGGCTTATCGAGGTTTTTTGGGCGAACCAAGTGAGTTAACGCATTCAGTTTGCCAAATTAATCAAGAAACAGGAAAATTTATTTGGAATATCAAAACTGCTGCTGTACTTGGTGGTATTGGTATAATTTCTGGGTTATTGACAGGGCTGCTCGGGGTGGGTGGGGGTTTTGTGATAGTCCCAGCACTACGGAAGTTTACCAATTTAAATATGAAGAGTATTATCGCAACATCATTACTGGTGATTTTTTGTATTGGTAGTATTAGTATTTTTATTAATGTATTAAATGGATTCCCCTATCCAAAAGAAATTAGCTCTATTTTTATTGTCTCTTGTATTATTGGTTTATTAATAGGGAGGTTAATAATTAATTATCTTTCAGCTAAAATGATTAAAACGATATTTTCAATATTGGTCATTATTGTTGCATTAGTCTTGTTTATTTCATCATTAAGTGAGTTGAATTTCATTTGATTTATTAAGGGATTAATAGGTAATCGATTAATCTATGTGGTATGCCACTATTTTTGATAAACCGTAGTTTAACCTATCATAATGGCATAAAATCGATTTATCTTCATCCGCAAATAGGTATAATGAATAATCGCATTTTTTCTGCCCTGATAAAGATTGATATGAACTAATATTATATTCATCGGGGTGGTCATTAAAGGTTAACTAATATAATTATGGCAAAGCAAGATAGCTCAACAACGATAATAGATATAGCTAAGCGTGCTAATGTAACGGATATTACAGTCTCAAGGGCATTTAACCATCCAGAAATGGTAAAGAAAGAAACTCGAGATAAAATATTGGCAATAGCTCAAGAGCTAAATTATGTTCCTAACCTTTTCGCTCGGAATTTGAAGAATAAAAATAGCCGCATAATTGGTGTGGTTACTGATAGCACATTTAACCCATTTTATGTTGTATTAATTCAAACAGTTTCTCGTTTAGCGAAAGAAAAAGGCTATCAGGTGATGATCTTTGACTCGGATAGCGATGAAAAAGCAGAGAAAACGGCTATTGAGACCTTAGTTAGCTATAAGGCTAGTGGGATTCTGCTATCTCCTGTTCGCGATGATAAAGGCTATCAACCAAGTTACCTTTCTTTAATTGACCAGCACAATGTACCTTTAGTTTTTGTAGACCGTGCAATTTATGGCTATGAAAATAAATACTCGGGTTTATTTTTGAAAAACTTTGAAATTGGGGCATTAACAGGTAAGTTTTTGAGTCAGCAAGATTGTGATAATACGTTAATTGTTTCTGGTCCTAAAGACTCGGAAATTAGTTTGTCGCGTTTATCAGGAATATATGAGGCCTTTCCAAATAGGGGGAACATTCATGTATTATACAGTAGCTATATGTTTAATAAAAATGATGAAGCTTATTTAAGGGAAAAGGTTCAAGAACTATACACACCTAATATGTATATTGTGGGGCTTAATGGTATTATCACAGCAGGTATGTATAAAATTATTTTAGAATTAGGCTTGTCTTGCCGTTATTTTTCAGTCGATTTACCGCCATATGCTGATACTTATCACCTGTCTATTTCAGGTGTTCATCATGACTCTGTTTACCTTGGTGAGTTAACTACAGATTTATTATTTTCTGAAATAGAGCGTGAAACAAATAAAAATCACCAAACAAAGCAAATATTTGTAGATGGTAAACTGGTTGTGTACTAATTAAAGCGGCCTCGTTTAGAGGCCCTTTAATTTTTTTATTATATTATTTTAATAAAAGTTTAGCTTAGCGTTTCATTGAGCTAATTAATGTTGCTCCCCAGATAATTAAGCCTTTTACAATATATTGTACATAAGGGGAAATACCGAGTAAATTTAAGCCATTATTGAGAACACCTAATATCATTGCTCCAATTAAGGTTCCGATAATCATTCCTCGGCCACCAGCGATGGATGCACCACCAAGCACAACGGCGGCAATAGCATCTAATTCAAAGCCTACACCTGCATTAGGTTGGCCACTCATAACACGGGAAGTAAAAATAAGGCCAGCGAATGCCGCGGTAAAACCACTAATCACATAAACTAACATTTTATAGCGTTCGACACGGATACCACTAAGACGAGCGGCTTCTTCATTACCTCCGATAGCATAAATATAGCGACCAAATGAAACGTGGTTTAAAACAACATAAAAAATTAAGTAAAGCCCCAGCATTAATAAAATAGGAACTTGTATCCCCATTAATTCTTCACGTCCCCAAAAAGCAAATTCTTGGGGGAGCCCTGAAACAGGATAGCCACCGGTATAAATTAATGCTAAGCCTTTGGCGATTATCATGGCACCAAGTGTGACAATGATAGGTGGCATTTTACCGTAAGCGGCTAATATTCCATTAATAAAACCGAATGCAATACCTGATAATAGGCCAAGAGCGATTGCGGCATAGGGGTCCATGCCATAATATTTCATTAAACCCGCCATTAAAGTTCCAGAAAGAGCCATAACAGCACCGACTGACAGGTCAATCCCCCCGGTCAAAATAGCAAATGTCATACCAATAGCAATAATGGCATTAATTGAAACCTGACGAGCAATCGTTGAAAGATTATTTACCGTTAAGAAATGCTCATTAAAAATGGACATACATGTAAATAAAAGAATTAAACCAACGAGTGGTAAAAATGCAGGTATTTTTGTTAGCTTAGAAAAACTAAATTTATTTTTAGTTAATGGAATAGCACTTTGATTAGACATAGTCATTATCCTATATAATATTGCCGGCTGCATGTACCATGATCTGAGTTGAGTTTATATCGTCCCCATTTAACTCAGCGGCAATTTCACCATCTCGAAAAACTAAAACTCGGTCACTAACACCGATAACTTCTGGCAACTCTGATGAAATCATAATGATAGAAATCCCTTTTTCAGTCAGAGAGCGCATTAACTGATAGATTTCTGATTTCGCACCAACATCAATTCCTCGAGTAGGCTCATCGAAAATAAGAATTTTAGCTTGCTTATTTAGCCAGCGAGCAATAACAACTTTTTGCTGATTACCACCACTTAAAGTGGAAACGGCAGTGTGAGGCTCTGGTGTTTTAACTTTTACTTGAGAAATTAATTCAATAGATAAAGTGAGTTCTTTTTTATTTTGGATTAAAAATAATTTTTGAGCGTGGTTATTTAACCAAATATTCTCTTTTACAGAGAAAGGCAAAACAAGTCCTTGAGTTTTTCGACTTTCAGGTAATAAACCAATTCCTAATTGTAAAGCCGTCGCAGCTGATTTAATTTTGACTTCTTTACCTTCTAAAATAACTTTTTTCTTATAGGATTTATCAGCACCAATCATGGCAAGAATGGTTTCGGTACGGCCTGAGCCGACTAAACCAGCTAACCCTAATATCTCCCCTTTTTTTAACTGAATATGGTTTACAGGGCTATTAGCAAAACGCTGGACCTCAGCATCTAAAATGACCTCTTGTTGATCAAATTGGCGCTTATGAGGGTAAATATTTTCTACTTCACGACCGACCATCATTTCGATAATCACATCTAAATCGGTATCATCGACTTTACGCGAACCGATGTATTGACCATCGCGTAATACGCTGATAGTGTCACAGATCTCATAAATTTCTTCTAAATGGTGAGAAATAAAAAACATCCCAACCCCTTTAGCTTTTAAATCACGCATCACATCAAATAAATGATTGGCTTCATTTGGTGTTAATGTCGCTGTAGGCTCATCTAATACGAGGATTTTTGCATCTAAAGAAAGAGCTTTTGCAATTTCGACAAATTGTTGTTCTGCGATACTTAAATGGCTAATAGGTTCATCAATATTAATATTCACACCTAGCTCAGCTAATATCTCCTGAGACTTTTTACGCATTGATTTTCTATCTAATAAACCAAGTTTATTCTTTAACTCTCTATTTAAAAAAATATTTTCAAAAGCATTTAAATAAGGAATTAGTGAAAACTCTTGGAAAATAATACCCACACCCGCTTTAATGGCGTCTCTGTAGTTATGAAACGTATGTTCCTTACCTTCAATCAGAATTTGCCCGCTATCAGGTTTATGTATTCCACATAAAACTTTCATTAGCGTTGATTTGCCTGCGCCATTTTCACCTAATAATGCGTGAACCTCTCCTTTTTCCAAAGAGAGATTGATATTATCTAACGCCTTAACCCCAGGGAAAGTTTTGCTGACATCTTTTAATGCTAATAATTGCATCATATTGCTTCCCTATATTTTCTTCACCGCTTAAAAATGGGTAACAAAGTCATTTGGAAGATAAATATTCCAATATGCATTTTATTATTAATTGTTATTGGAGATGTATTGCACCTATACATAGGATATGGGTGCAATACATTATTTATAAAACGAACGATTACCAGTGGAAATCTTTAGCGTTAGTTTTGTCGATTAACTTAACATCAATAGGGACTTCTTTCGGTACGTTAGCGCCCCAATATTTTGCTAGCCCCATTGCTAAGCCAATGCGGACTTGGTCACGCGGGAACTGCGCAGAAGTTGCGATAAACGGAGAGTTACCTTTTGCAATTTCAGCAACAGCTTCAGGTGAACCATCAACACTGACCAATTTCACATCACGACCAGAGGATTCAATTGCGGCTAATGCACCTAAAGAACCGACATCATTAACACTGAAGATCCCGTTTAGTGTAGGGTTAGCTTGTAGCATGTTTTCTGTGACATTCATTGCAGTATCACGCTCTTGCTTACCGTTCAATTTAGTCACAATCTTGATATTTGGATATTCTTTCATGGCGGCTTCGAAACCGCGAACACGTTCTAGAATTGGGACTACTGGAATACCATCTAAAATAGCGACTTCACCTTTACCACCAAGTGCTTCACCTAGGCGTTTACCTGCCATTAAGCCCGCATCGTAGTTTTTAGAGCCTACAAAAGAGTCTATTGGCCCATTTGCTTGCGCATCAATAGCGATGACAACGACGCCGGCTTTCTTCGCTGCAAGTACTGCAGTTTCAGCACCGACACTATCGGCTGGGTTGATTAGCAAAATATCGATTTTTTTCTGTAACATATCTTCGATATCGCTGGTTTGTTTTGAGACATCATGAGCGGCGTCAGAAATATATAATTGTGCACCCATATCGCCTGTTGCGCTCTCTAAGGCTTCTTTCATGGTGACAAAATACTCGTTATTTAGCTCTTGAAACGACATGCCAACGGAAACTGGTTTAGCCGTAGCGTTAAACGCCATACCTAAGGTTAGTACACTTGCAGCTACAGCTAACTTTTTGAATTTACTCAACATAAGATGTTCTCCTAAACGAGCGTTTAATTATATGTAGGGTATTACTTTGTTTAATGTTTATTTGAATTATCAATTGCGACAAACGGTTAATATATTTATGGTTTAATGACGACTTTAATTGAGTCTGCCGATTTGGCCATAACAAAGGCTTCTTCCCAATCATCGATGGAGTAGAAGTGGGTAACGATATCATCGGCACTGACTAAACCACGGCTAAATAGGTCGATAGCGACTTCATAGCTGTATGGGCCTAAGTGAGCTCCGCGGATATCTAATTCTTTACGGTCACCAATAATCGACCAGTCAACGGTTGTTTCTTTGCCAAAGACGCTAAACTCAACGAAACGCCCCAATTTACGGATCATTTCTAGGCCTTGAGTAACGCCAATAGGTGCGCCTGTCGCTTCGATATAAACATCGCAACCGTAGCCTTCGGTCATCTCTTTAACTAGTTTGATGGCGTCTTCTTTAAGCGGGTTGATCACCACGTCAGCCCCAAATTTTTTTGCTAGCTCAAGGCGTTCATCAATAGCATCGATAACGACCAGTTTTTTCGGAGTTTTCAGTTTAGCAACTTGGATCATGCATAATCCAAGAGGCCCAGCACCGGCAATGACGACGACGTCATTTAAGTCAATATCACCACGGCGTACCGTGTGAATAGCACAAGCCATTGGCTCAATTAAAGCGGCATCTTTATCCGAAAGTTCATCAGGGATTTTGTGAATAATTGCACGTTCAGAAAACCGCATATATTCAGCCATACCACCATCGGCAACTTCTTTTTGGAAGCCATAGATATCATGGGTTTCACACATCCAGTATTTACCAGATTTACAGAAACGGCATTCCCAACAAGGAACGATTTGTTCTGCTAGTATGCGGTCACCTACCTTTAATTTAAATTTTTCGGCAGAGCCTTCACCTAATTCAGCGACACGACCATAAAATTCATGGCCTGGCACTACAGGTGCTTTGATCCACGGGTCATCTCCCCAGAACATTTGAGCACCATCATTCGCTTTACAGTCACCAGCACAGATCCCGCACCCATCGACTTTGATAACAACTTCTCTATATCCTGGTATTGGTCTTTTTATATTTTCAAATCGGTAATCATGGGGACCATGACAAACAACGGCTTTCATTTTTTCAGGTAGCTTACTCATGTTCTAAAACCTCTTTCTAGTTGTTAGCCCTAATGTTGACGTCAACATTAAGCGTTTTTTTTATAACTCATGACTTGATTTTTTAACGCTTAACTATCAATAACGGTACGAATGTAAGAAAAATGGTTATTTAATGTTATAGATAAAATAAATTTTTTTTAATATGACGACGTCGTCATTTTTGAAACTAGGTATTTAAAAAACTAAAATTTGTGATTTAAATCCTAATTTTAGTCGTCTCTCTAAGTGTTTTCATTAGTAAATGGGAACGCTATGGATGTTTGTAATGCAATGAAATTAAACATAAAAAAATTCTCATTTCTCGATTTACTTCTTTTTAAGAAATGAATGTAACGCCGAGTATAATTATTTTAACTATTTTCAGAAGAGGGGAATGCATGCAAAAACATTTCAGCTCACATTTTTCAATGAAAATAATTTTAATGATTATCAAATAAAGTGATCTATATTGGTGAAATAGCCATTATTTTAAGAAATAAAATTTTATTTAAAAAGACTAAACAGAGTAATAGATAATTTTGATTGGTTATTGCTACTATTTTTATTAAGAATGACTTTTACAAAAAAAGAGCTTTATACTTTGTTGTAATTTATCAAGCAAAGCATAAAGCCAATTAGAGCCAATATTTAACTTCATTTTGTTAAGGAAACTGTCGAACTACTATTAAATAAAGCGGTGCGAGGGGGATTCTCTCGCACCGAAAGCAGAAGGTTAAACGACCATCGGTGCAATGATAAAACCGAAGGCGACACCTGCAATTATTCCGCCTAGCCCTGGTAACATAAATGGGTGATTTAAAATGTATTTTCCGACGCGTGTAGAACCGGTTGAGTCAAACTCTATTGCGGCTAAAGACGTTGGATAGGTAGGCAGAACAAAAACCCCAGTGACGGCGACAAAAGATGCCAATATAGCCCATGTTGGAACATCTAAGGCAATGGCTAAAGGAATAATTAATGGTGTGGTGGCACCTTGTGAGTAGAGTAATGCGCAGGTAAAAAATAGCACTAAAGCTAACAAAATAGGGTAGGCGGATAATACATCTCCAGCGATGGCTTTAATTTGGTCCATATGCGCATCGACAAATGTAGTTCCTAAAGTCACGATACCTAATATGACCGCGAGGGAGCTCATTCCTGAACGGAAAGTTGGCGCTAAAACAATTGAATTTGGCGATGTTTTACAAAAAACAACCATTAAACACGCAGCACTGAGCATACAGATAATGATGATATCTCGAGTTCCCATGGGTTTACCAATATCAAAACCAGGGCGCAATTGAGGGAATGCAGCTAGTATAACGATAGCAAACGTCGCAATAATAAATAGGACGACAGAGAATTTTTCTCTCGTAGTGCTCTCGCCTTTTTTCTCTTCGTATTTATGAACTAACCCTTTTTGTAGGCGTTCTAAATAAACCTCATCATCTTCTAGTTCACAGCCTTGGCGTGATGCGATAAATGCTGCGACCATTGCTGCGACGAAAGAGGCAGGTAGACAAACAGACATAACCACAATAAAGGTAACACCATTCCCTTCCATAATGGTTAACATGGCAGCCATCGCCGCACTGATTGGCGAACCAGAAATGGCGATTTGGGATGCAACAACTGAGCCTGCTAAGGTTCTGGATGGGCGGATACCCGAATCTTTCGCAATTTCAGCAATCACGGGGAGCATGGAGAACACAATAAAGCCGGTTCCTGCCATGATAGTCATTACCCAAGTTGTAATTGGTGCTATAATATTCAAATACTTAGGGTTTTTACGCATAAATTTGCTGGCAAGGCGTACCAAGTAATCCATACCTCCAGCAGCTTGTAATGCGGACGCTGCAACTACGACGGTCATAATAATTAAAATAACATCGACAGGGGGAGAGCCTATAGGTAAACCAAATCCAATCGTTAAGACGGCTAAACCTAATCCACCGCATAGCCCTATACCTATTCCTCCCATACGTATACCGAAGAAAATTGCGCCTAATACCACAATGATTTCTAGCCAAACCATAATCGTCTCCAATAGACAATATATTGTCATTAGTAATATAAAAATTAATTTTTGATAATTAATATGAGTTATAAATGTTTTTATGCGTTTCTATTTATCATTAGATTTTGTCGTCCAACTCTATTTTCATACCAATGAATACTGGCTCTGACTAATGAGCTGGTTGAGTCAATGTATTTTTCAGGGTATTTATTTGTTTCATTTTCTAGAATGACGGGAACTTCAGTACAACCTAAAACAATAATTTCAGCACCTCGAGAAAATAATAATTCGGCTTGTTCTTTCATGATGGATTCCGCCATTTTTTTATTTCCCGACTTTAATAAATAAATGCTTTTCATTACCATTTCTTGGCTTTTAATATCTGGTGTAATACACTTTAATTTTTCACTCTCTATATTTTTTTGATATAACCCCATAAGCATAGTGGCATTGGTTGCTAATAAACCGATATGTTTTTTCTTAGTGGCTAGTACTTCCATCATTGTCGTTTCAACAATACTTAGCATATCGACGTGACAGGCCTGCTTTAGCTCGTCAAACCAAAAATGTGCAGTATTACAAGGGATAACAATACATTCAGCACCAGCAGTTTCGAGTTTTTTTAAATAATCAGTCATTAAGGGTAAGGGGGATACGCCATGGTTTAATAACGCTTCAGTACGGTCTGGAATATCAGGAATGGATGATATTATTAAAGGGATATGCTCTTGGTCTTTATTTGCGACAGTATAGTTCACAAATTTATTAAATAAATCGACGGTGGCAGCAGGCCCCATTCCTCCTAACACTCCAATTAAACCTTTCATTTTAATACTCCTGCCTCATACACCTTAATTTATAAAATAAGGGTAGTGAGATGTTATATTACTTAAATTATTTAACATATAAGTTAATATTTAATTAGCTATTAACCTATTTATCCCTGATTAATCTGTGGATAATATTTATCAATGTTTATCTAGGAAGAGAAATGCAAGTAAGTATGGTTTGATGCAAGATACGCATTAAAAATTAATCCTAAAATTAAATTATTTTAATAATGTAAGCTGAAAGGCTGAGTAGCATTGGCTTTGTGGAAAAGATATGAAATAAATAAAATTAGTTTTTGATTTTTGTTAATGTTTTAAATGGTAGGCTTATGCATAATACAAATAATGAATCTACAATATCAGCTTAATATTTTAACTAACAATTAACTTAAGATATCAATAAAAAAACTTTTAATGTTTTATATTTTAACAGCAAGTCCACTTAAGGCTTAATAACATGAAAAATATAGAAACAAAGTGGCTATATGATTTTTTAACACTGGAGTCATGTCGGCATTTTTCTCATGCAGCAGAACAACGAAATATTTCTCAACCCGCTTTTAGTCGCCGAATCAAGGCATTAGAAGAAGCAATAGGTGTTGAATTGTTTGATAGAACCACATCCCCTTTACAGCTTTCTGAAGAAGGTAAAATATTCCATTCCCAAGCTCGTAGCTTATTGCAGCAATTAGAATGTAACTTAAATGAATTATCTGGGCACAATGTGCTGAGTCTGCCCAATATTAAAATTGCTGCGGCGCATTCGCTGTCATTAAGCTTATTGCCTAAGTTAGTTCATGCATTATCAGGTTATGGGGAAGAATTTGTCTATCATGTTGAAGCCATTGATGTGGTTCAAGTGGTAAATACGTTGCGAGAAGGGAAGAGCGATTTTATCATTTCATTTTATGATGAGGATTTAATGCAGTCGCCATTTTCTTGTTTAAATGTGTTTGAGTCCGAGTTGTACCCAATTTGTGCAGCGGATGAGTTTGGCAAACCGTTATTTGATATCTACCAACCTCAAGTACCGTTATTGAACTACACCAGTGCTTCTTATATGGGAAGGTTAGTTAATCGTCGATTAAGTGAGTTTGGTGCGATTAACTCTAAAACACTCTTTATGTCATCAATGAGCGAATTGCTAAAAAATATGGCATTGGATGGTCATGGAATTGCATGGTTGCCGATTTACTCGGTAGTTAATGAGTTAAAAGAAAAAAAACTAGTCTGTCTCAACACCCCAGAATTAACGATACCTATTCAAGCTTACATTTACCGCATGGATACTCGCTTGAATAAAACAGCAGAGGATTTTTGGCGTATTTTAAAGAAAAATATTCCAGAAGATTTACGGCATTTGTAATGGAAAAGGAATAATTTATGACACATAACATCTGGATATATTGAGCGTTATCCTACGATGATATTGATGGGGTCTTAGCTGGTAATTAAGTCATAAGGTGTATAAAAGACCTCTATTTAGGTAGCCAGATTAATTATGTAGCCTTAATTTTAGCTTGTATTCCGTCAATGATTATCAGCGCTTGGGGTCTTACCCTGGAAAATAGCTTTAGTTTTTAGTGAATGTTTAAGCTTATCGTTGCTGAGGGAGTATTTTTGGGTGTGTGACCAACACCTATTTGGAAAACATGTTTAGGTTTCTTTAAAGAAAACTTTAATTTACTCTCTTTTAGATTGTCTTATTTGGATTGGTTATTTGTGGTTAAAAGAAAAAAGTACTTTAATAGACAAAATATTATTAATGTATTCTCTTCAGCGTTAGCTAAAAATGAGAATGAGCGTCAATAAGTTTTGACTTTACTTAAAAATTGATTATCGGAACTGTATTAAATACTAAGCTTTTACATATCTGTGATATGGCAAAATCAGCCTACTGTTATAGGTAATTTTTTCTATAGCTTTTTCCCTTAGGGGCTGCTCATATATTAGGGTAAGCTTTGGTTTTTATATAACCATCTGTAATTAAAGGGTTTGTTTTTATCGATATGTTGTGAAGTAGCAGGCTTGGGATGAAAAAGCTTGCCGGATAAGTCGAGTAGTTATTTGCTAATGCTAACGAAAAATTTAAAAATATAGTAGGTGCTTTTTATTTGGATATTAAAAAACAGAGGAATATCATTTATTGACAATTGAAAAATGAACTAATTGTTTTTATTGAATTTAGTTTCGATTTTTTTATTGATAATCTTACTGCTCACTCTATTATGAGTATAGTTTCAATTATAAATCATTTCTAATATTTAAATATTGTTATGTTAATTTAGGAGTATCCATGGAGAATATATTGTCAATTTTGGATGTCCCAAATACTGCATTTATGCTGCTTTGTACGAGCCTTGTTATGCTAATGACTCCTGGACTTGCTTTTTTCTATGGTGGATTAGTCTCTCGTAAAAGCGTTATTACCATTATGTCCCAGAGTTTCTTTTCTATGGGGTGGGTGGCAATTATTTGGTTTGTTGTTGGTTATTCATTATCGTTCGGTCCCTAGATTAATGGGATTGTCGGTGACCCATTTTATTATGCATTCTTGAATAACATAAGCCCTCAAACGATGTATACCGGTAATGATGGCGGCTTACCAATACTGGTTCATTTTGGATATCAAATGATGTTTGCGATTATTACTCCAGCCTTAATTACCGGAGCTTTCGCAAATAGAGTTAATTTCCCTGCTTATCTCGTATTCTTAACCCTATGGACATTATTTGTCTATGCACCGTTCGTTCATATGGTTTGGAGCCCAGATGGTATTTTCGCTAAATGGGGGGTTGTTGATTTTGCGGGTGGTATTGTCGTTCACGCAACAGCAGGTTTCGCTGCAATTGCTTCAGCGTTATATGTCGGTAAAAGAGTCGTTAAATCGGATGGTACTCACAATATTCCGTATATTGCACTTGGCGCGGCTTTATTGTGGTTCGGTTGGTATGGTTTTAACGCGGGCTCTGAATTGCAAGTCAATACTGTAACTGTTTCAGCGTTTATTACTACAGATATCGCCGCCGCATTTGCAGCAATTACTTGGTTTATTATTGAACGCTTCCATACAGGAAAACCTAAACTTGTCGGTTTTTTAACAGGGGCTGTAGCAGGGTTAGCTACTATCACACCGGCTTCGGGGTATGTTTCAATAGGTTCTGCAGCAATTATTGGGGTTATTGCCAGTATCGTCTGCTATACCTGTGTTTTCTTAGTCCGACGCCATTTAGATGATGCATTAGATGTTTTCGGTGTGCACGGTGTCGGTGGTATTACAGGCTCAATTTTAGTCGGTGTATTTGCATCAACGGTTTGGAATGCGAAAGGTCCCGCGGGGTTAATTGAAGGTAACGGCATGCAAATTGTGAAGCAAACTGTAGCTGTTGTCTTTACCAGTATTTGGTCCTTTGTCTTTACAATCTTAATTCTTTGGATAATCAATAAATTTACGCCAGTTAGAGTCGACCAAAATGCGGTTGGTGACAATTTAGATATTGTTGGATTTGACGAAGACGCGTACCGAGAAAAAGCAGATTAGTTAGCAAATATATTGTTTCTTGCAGTTTATCCTAATTGGTGGGTTTATTTGAACCACCGGTTGGGGTAGCTGCTAAATACAGCTGGTAATTTAGGATGGGTATATGAAAAAGAAAATAGCAATAGCTATTCAGGCTATTTGTTTTATGGGGCTATCGATGGGTGCAAATGCTGCGACCGATACACAGCAACCACAAACTTTGCGTCTAGCGATTGGCTCTGAACCAACCGAGGGTTTTGACCCAATGTTAGGTTGGAGCCACGGCAGCTATTTACTTTTACATAGCCCATTACTCAAGCAAAAAGCGGATTTGTCATGGCATAGTTACATGCTTGAGAAATATGAACATTCAGATGATGGTAAAGAGTGGACATTAAAATTAAAGGATGGACTTAAATTCTCCGATGGCTCCCCTTTAACGGCAAAAGATGTCGTTTTTACCTATAACAATGCAGCAGCAAGTGGTGGAAAAGTGGATATGGGGAACTTTGCTAAAGCGCAGGAGATTGACCCATCAACCGTTAAAATCACATTATCCTCACCCCAAAGTACCTTTATTAACGTTTTGGGTTCATTAGGCATTGTTTCAGCAGATAAATATGATGCAAAAAAATATGCACATAACCCTATCGGAGCAGGCCCCTACCGTTTAGTGAATTTCCAGCCGGGCCAGCAATTAATCGTAGAAAGAAACCCTTTCTATGCGGGGCCTAAAAACGATTTCGATAAAATGGTTTTTGTCTTTCTCAATGAAGATGGCGCTTTTGCTGCCGCTCAAAGTGGTGAGCTAGATATTGTACGCATTCCCGCAGCTGTCGCGAGTAATGCTAAAGATGTCAAAAGTATGAAACTAATTGAACGCCATAGTGTTGAAAACCGAGGGATCTCATTCCCAATTCCGCCAGCGGGCGAGAAAAATGCCTCAGGCGACCCAATTGGTAACGACATTACTTCTGATGTTGCTATTCGCAAAGCGATCAATTACGCCATTGACCGCAAACTATTAGCAGATGCTGTTTTAGAAGGCTTTGCTATACCTGCTTATACGGGCGTTGAAGGCTTGCCTTGGAATAACCCTCAATCTTCGTTTAAAGATGGAGATATTGAAAAAGCGAAATCTATACTGGAAGACGCTGGCTGGAAAATTAATAAAGACGGCTTAAGAGAAAAAGACGGTAAGGTTGCGAAATTGACACTGTGGTATGCCAGTGGTGATAGCACTCGTCGTGATTTAGCTCAAGCCGTAAGGGCTAGCTTAAAGCCGATTGGTATTGAGATGGATTTAAAATCAGGCAGTTGGGAAACCGTGGAAAAGTACATGCATGCCAACCCAACATTATTTGGGTGGGGGAGCCTTGACCCAATGGAACTGGTGCATAACTACAGCAGCAAAGCGGCGGGTGTCGGGTTTTATAACGCAGGTTACTATAAAAATCCCGCAGTTGATAAGGTGATAGAAGAAGCACTTCGCCAACCAGATCAAGATGCCGCTATTCCATTTTGGCAAAAAGTGGATTGGGATGGACAAACAGGAACTGGTATTCAAGGTGACGCCGCTTGGGCTTGGTTAATGAACGTACAACATCTTTATTTATTGAATAACTGTGTTGAGCTAGGTAAAGGGGCACCTGAAATCCACGGTTCATGGTCAGTGTTGAATAATGTTGATGACTGGGCTTGGACCTGCAAGTAATGCGGACAACCATAGGGCTTTTGTTCAGGTTTATCTGTTTATTAGTGGTGACTGCATTTGGGGTTTTTATTCTCCTTAGCTATTCACCTATAGACCCAATTAAAGCCTATATTGGTAATGATTTAATGCATGTTCCCCCAGACCAGTATCCGTTGATTGCGGCTCGCTGGGGGCTTGACCAACCATTGTGGATGCAGTTTTGGCGTTGGTTTTCTCAGTTGTTACAAGGTGATATGGGGTATTCCATGCTCTATAACATCCCTGTATCACAGGTGATTACCGATAGGTTAGCGCCATCGTTAGCTTTGTTATTATCGGCGTGGCTGTTTTCTGGGGTGATTGGTTTTGGTTTGGGGCTGATAGCAGGGCGCTACCTAAATAGATGGCCAGATAAAATTATTTCAACGCTATCTTATTTATTGGCGTCGATCCCCGTTTTTTGGGTTGGTTTACTGTTATTGTCACTTTTTGCTGTTTCACTACAGTGGGCACCGATTTGTTGCGCTTGGCCGATTGGCTTAGATGAACAATCATCCACACTGTCACAAAAAGTGCATCATCTTGTGTTACCTGTAGTGGCTCTAGGGATGTTAGGCATTGGTAATATAGCGCTGCATACTCGTTCGAAAGTTGCTGAGGTGATGAACAGTGAGTTTATCCACTACGCGAAAGCTCAAGGGGATAAAGGGTGGTCGATGATAAGCTTTCATGTGGTAAAACATGCGATTACACCCGCAATATGTTTACAGTTCGCCTCTATTGGTGAGTTGCTCAGCGGAGCATTACTAGCAGAAAAAGTGTTTGCTTATCCTGGATTAGGCCAAGCAACCATTGATGCTGGCTTACGTGGTGACATCCCTTTGTTAATGGGGATCGTGATGCTATGTGCGGTAGTGATTTTCTTTAGTAATAGTATCTCTGACATGATGCTTAAGAGAGTGAATAAAGGGGTACTCCGAGAGCCATGACTTATAACCCAAATAAAGCCTTAATTAAGTTAGTTATTTCATTGTTATGTTTATTGGTTTTAGGGGCTTATGCCGCATGGCTTTCTCAAACTGATGTGGATGTGAATTTACTCGACCGTCGACAAGCGCCTTCATGGGCACATTTATTCGGTACGGATAATTTAGGTAGAGACTTGTGGGACAGAGTATTTCAAGGAATAGCGACCAGCTTACAAATTGGCACCACCGCAGCATTATCGAGTGGAGTGATAGCGCTTGTGATGGCAAGTTTATCTTCGTTCAGTAGGACGATGGATTATGTTATTCGTGGCTGTATTGACTCCCTGTTAGCCTTGCCTCACTTGCTATTATTGATATTGATTTGCTTTACGTTAGGTGGTGGAAAAGTGGGCGTAATTTGGGCTGTTGCTTTGACTCACTGGCCAAAGCTAACGTTGGTCTTACGTTCCGAGTTGCTTCGAGTGCAACAAACAGATTACATCATGTTATCGAAACGGATTGGAAATAGTGCGCTTTACCGATGCCGATATGACTATTTACCGATGATCCTTTCACAATGGTTAGTAGGGACGTTATTGATGTTCCCACATGCGATATTACACAGTGCGGCATTGAGTTTTTTGGGTTTTGGTTTGTCTCCACATGAAGCATCGTTAGGTATTTTACTTTCCGATGCATTGCGTTACTTAAGTACTGGTGCGTGGTGGTTAGCCATGTTTCCGGGCGTCGCATTAGTTGGGTTAGTGCTGTTATTTGATCAGTTTGCTAAAGCGGTACAACAATTATGGTTGAGGAGCGATTGATGCTAAGTTTTGATAACCTAACGATTGATGTTGCGAAATTTCGCTGGCTAGGCAAAAAGCGTTGGTCTCCACTTTTACAAGATATCTCATTGGATATTGCGCCAGGTGAAATGGTTGCATTGGTAGGAGGAAGTGGAGAAGGGAAAAGTTTACTTCTACAAAGTAGTTTAGGTTTATTACCTGAAAATATGCGTTGTCGCGGTGATATTGTATTAAATGGGTGCCAGTTGACAGAAAAGTCAAAACAACAATATCGCGGTAATTCACTGTGCTATATCCCACAAGGGGTTAGTGCATTAAATCCACTCATTAAGATAGGCCCTCAACTTGAACGTGCTGCGGTATTAAGTGGGCAGCATATTAAAATGCATGACGTTGCATTGCATTTACAGCAATACAATTTACAAGCAGATTTAATTCATAGTTATCCCAATAAGCTTTCAGGGGGAATGGCAAAACGCGTTCTCGCTTGTAGCGCGACGCTCTCCCAAGCTGAATATATTCTTGCGGATGAAATTTCATCATGGCTAGATGATGAACATGCGATACAACTTCTACAACATATCAAATCTCTTTGCTTTGCTGGTAAAGGTGTTTTATGGGTTACTCACGACCTTGCAATGGCGGTGCGTTTTGCTGATCGCATTGCGTTATTGCGTAATGGTGTTTTAGAAGAAGTACTCAGCAGTGAAATATTAAAGCAAGGCGGAGGAGGGAAGTGGTTTCAATCTCTATGGAATTCTTTGCCTGAACAACAGTTTATGAATTGGACTCAGTGAATAAATATTATTTAAAAATTAAATGTAGGAAGTCACTAATAAATAAAAACTCTTATTTCGACTGTCTTAATTTGAATGTTTATTGGTGTGAATTTTATTTATTTAACTCGTCGTTATTAGATATTTAACTCAATTTATATTTAAAAATAAAATGAGTTATTCGCTCATAAAATGATTACTTATCAGTATTAACACTAAGCTTTATCAATTGAGGAGGCGTTATGCAGTTAACCCCAAGAGAAATTGAAAAATTGATGGTTTACACACTTGCTGATGTGGCTGAAAAACGCCGCGCACGTGGCGTGAAATTAAATTATCCCGAAGCCGTTGCCATTATCACGGTTACTGCACTTGAAGGTGCCCGTGATGGTAAAACCGTTGAGGATGTGATGAAAGAAGCAGCGACTGTTTTAACAAAAAAAGACGTTATGGATGGCGTGGAAGACTTAATTCCAAATGTTCAAGTAGAAGCTATTTTTACTGATGGTACTCGCTTAGTGACCGTCCATAATCCGATTAAATAAATGAAGGATGAGGTGAAATATGAGTAATTCAAAAACAAACATTAAAGCCCCGACTCCTTTAGGTGGTGTTATTTTTGCAGATGAGCCTATTGAGTTCAACGTTGGCAAACCTGAAACAAAAATTAAAGTCCGTAATACCGGTGACAGGCCTGTGCAAATTGGTTCCCACTTTCATTTTTTTGAAGTTAACCATGCATTAGAGTTCGACCGTGCAGCGGCTTACGGTAAGCGTTTAAATATTGCCTCTACAACGGCAATTCGTTTTGAGCCAGGTGATGAAGTAGAAGTTTCACTGATCCCTTATGGCGGAAAACAAAGTGTCTATGGGTTTAATAACCTTGTTGATGGTTGGGCGGGTGACAACGTTGCCGCTACTGAACGTCCTGCTAAAGCAATCGCCTTAAATAAAGCAATTGCTCGTGGTTTTAAGCATAAGGAACAGTAAGCGCGTTAGATGTCAGTAATGATGAATAACAATGCACCTTCTTAACATTAAAGGTAAATAACATGCCAAAAATTTCTAGACAAGAATACAACGGTTTATTCGGGCCAACAGTAGGCGATAAAATTCGTTTAGGCGATACCGACTTATATATTGAAATCGAAAAAGATTTACGTGGATATGGCGAAGAGTCTGTCTATGGTGGAGGTAAATCTTTACGTGATGGTATGGGAGCAAATAACACTTTTACCAGCGACAATGGCGTTTTGGATTTAGTTATCACTAACGTCACCATCGTGGATGCACGTTTAGGTGTCATTAAAGCC
The DNA here is from genome assembly GCF_049545585.1 of Providencia sp. NPDC089933. NCBI lineage: Bacteria > Pseudomonadati > Pseudomonadota > Gammaproteobacteria > Enterobacterales > Morganellaceae > Providencia > Providencia sp. NPDC089933. Next base: position 92,025 of record NZ_JBMWDT010000003.1, on the reverse strand, counting down.
GATGTGGGGATTAAAGCGGGTAAAATTGTTGGTGTAGGGAAAAGTGGTAACCCAAATATTCAAGATAACATCACACCAGGCATGGTTGTCGGGGTATCTACGGATGCTATCTCTGGTGAACATTTAATCCTAACGGCTGCCGGTATTGATACCCATATCCACTTGATTTCTCCGCAACAAGCCTATGCCGCGTTATCAAATGGTGTGACAACTTTCTTTGGTGGCGGTATTGGCCCAACTGATGGAACTAACGGTACAACAGTGACGGCAGGCCCTTGGAACATGCGCTCTATGTTACGTGCTATCGAAGGTTTACCTATTAACGTGGGTATTTTAGGGAAAGGTAACTCGTATACACGTGAGCCACTTATCGAACAATTAGTTGCAGGTGGTGCGGGGCTGAAAGTTCACGAAGACTGGGGCGCAACAGGGAACGCTATTCGTCATGCGTTACGTATTGCTGATGAATTTGATGTACAAATCTCAGTGCATACAGACAGCTTAAATGAAGGTGGTTATGTTGAAGACACCATCGAGGCCTTTGAAGGTAGAACTATTCACACCTACCATACAGAAGGTGCGGGTGGTGGACATGCTCCAGATATCATTAAAGTTGTTAGCCAACCTAACGTATTACCAAGTTCAACCAACCCAACGTTACCGTTTGGCGTGAATAGCCAGTCAGAGCTATTTGACATGATCATGGTATGCCATAACCTGAACCCAAATATCCCTTCGGATGTGTCATTTGCGGAAAGCCGTGTTCGCCCTGAAACCATTGCAGCAGAAAACGTGCTGCATGATATGGGCGCTATTTCGATGTTCTCAAGTGACTCACAAGCGATGGGGCGTGTGGGGGAAAACTGGCTACGTATTGTCCAGACTGCGAACGCCATGAAAGCTTCCCGTGGCAAGCTACCTGAAGATGCTCCGGGTAATGATAACTTCCGTGTTCTGCGTTACGTGGCAAAAATCACTATCAACCCTGCAATTGCTCAAGGCATCAGCCATATCTTAGGCTCGATTGAAGTTGGCAAAATGGCCGATCTCGTATTATGGGACCCACGTATGTTTGGGGCTAAACCAAAACTGGTCATTAAAGGTGGCATGATCAACTGGGCTGCAATGGGTGATCCAAATGCATCCTTGCCAACACCTCAGCCTGTTTTCTATCGTCCAATGTTTGGTGCGATGGGTAAAACTGTCAATGACACCTGTGTGACTTTCGTTTCACAAGCAGCATTAGATGATGGCATTAAAGAAAAAGCCGATCTTGAGCGCCAAGTGGTTGCAGTCAATAACTGCCGAGCAATCGGGAAACGTGATTTAGTGCGTAACGGTGAAACACCAAATATCGAAGTTGATCCTGAAACTTTTGCTGTAAAAGTGAATGGTGAACACGCAACTTGCCAGCCGATTAGCGAAGCTGCAATGAACCAACGTTATTTCTTTAGCTAATCAGTACATGTTTGGATTATCTGCCCGCCGGTGGTGGGCAGAATTAACATAAAAGGTAATATTATGATCATTATTGAACATATTCTTGGCAATGTTAAAAAAGACCCAGTGTGGCAAGCACGTCAGAAAAATGCTGATGTTGATATTTTGATCCTCGATCAACGAGAAGCTCAGAAAAGCCGCTGCCGTAAAAATACCGAAAAAGGCCAAGATTTAGGTATCGCGCTGGACAGGAATGTCTTGTTATCTGATGGCGACGTTTTGCTATTTGATGAAGCTACCAACGCAATGACGATAGTTCAGATCTCCTTACGTGACGTCATGATGGTCAACTTATCCCACCTAAAAAATCTAAGTACAGAAGAACATATTCGTATTAGCTTCGAATTAGGGCATGCATTAGGTAACCAACACTGGAAAGCCGTTTTAAAGGGAGACCTTGTTTACGTACCGCTAACGGTAAGTGAAAAGGTAATGGGGTCGGTCATGCGAACGCATGGTTTTGGTGAAGACACCTTTACCTTCGTGAAGGGCGAAACTATTTTACCTGAATTGAGCCACTCTGAAGCGCGTTTATTATTTGGTGGGGCAGAAGAAACGGATACGCATGTTCATGTGGAATTAGGGCAGATCCACGGACACAGCCATAGTCATGGGCACAGCCACGATCACAACCATGATCATCATCATGACCATGGGCACTCTCATACACACAAATAACGTTCGTGTTAATGAGTAAGGAAAGTGATATGGAAGCATCTGACCTAATTAGAATTATGCAGTTTGGTGATTCAGCATTGCCAATTGGTGCATTTACATTTTCAAATGGGGTTGAATCCGCCATTCAAAAAGGTGTTGTCCACGACAAAGAAACGCTGAAATCCTTTGTTCACACGTCTTTGAAGGTTGCTGCACATTCAGATTGCATTGCTATTGTGGCTGCACATCGCGCCACTCTTGCTCAAGATAGCGACACATTGGCGAAAATTGATTGGGCTGTAAATAACCGCAAGCTGAATGAAGAAGCACGAATAATGACAACCCGAATGGGGAAAAAACTCGCTGAAATCTCAGTTCATATTTTTGAAGATCCACTAGTGAGTGGATGGCTTGCAAAAATCAAAGCGAATGAGGTTCCGGGAACCCAGCCGGTGATACAAGCCATGGTTATGGCAGTACAAGGAATAACAGAAAGAGATGTTGTCGTGATGCACCAATATGGTATTGCCATGACAATTTTAAGTGCGGCGATGCGATTAATGCGTATCACTCACTATGAAACTCAGCATATTCTTTTTGAATTAAATGAAGAAATTAAGGTTTTTTGTGACATCGCAGCCTGTGGTGACATAGAACAAATGTCCTCATATGTTCCTGTTATTGATGTCTTAGCTGCGGTACACACTAAATCATTTGTCCGTTTGTTTATGAACTAACGAACAACTAAAAATTTTGGGGAAAAACGATGAAAAAAATGACTCGGATCGGAATTGGTGGGCCTGTTGGCTCAGGAAAAACTGCAATTATTGAAGTGATCACCCCGATCCTTATTGAAAGAGGCATTAAGCCGCTAATCATCACAAACGATATTGTGACGACCGAAGATGCGAAACAAGTAAAACGTACCTTGAAAGGTATTCTTGATGAAGAGAAAATTTTAGGTGTTGAAACGGGGGCATGTCCTCACACTGCGGTACGTGAAGACCCAAGCATGAACATTGCTGCAGTTGAAGATATGGAAGAACGTTTCCCTGATAGCGACGTGATCATGATTGAAAGTGGTGGCGATAACCTTACTTTAACTTTTAGTCCTGCACTAGCAGACTTCTACATCTATGTCATTGATGTAGCTGAAGGTGAAAAAATTCCACGTAAAAATGGCCCAGGTTTAGTACAAGCTGATATTTTAGTTATTAATAAGATTGACTTAGCGCCTTATGTTGGTGCTAGCCTTGAAGTGATGGAACACGACACGAAAATCGTTCGTGGCGACCGTCCCTATGTACTAACCAACTGTAAAACAGGGGAAGGGGTTATTGAGTTGGTTGATATGATCATGGATAAATTTCTCTTTACGCACCAAGTTCCAAGGGGGTAAAGATGACGAATTTCAGGGCAGATATAGCAAATACTCCAACGCGTGTTAAAGCTCATATTTTAGGCAGCAATGCACCTGAACTCGCCGCATATCAAGATGAACCGAAACAAATGCAAAGTGGTGCTGTTGGTAAAAGTGGTTACTTAAAATTAAGGTTTGCTCAAGGTGAATATCGTAGTGAGCTGGTGGAAATGGAGCGTCGTGTTCCCTCATTAGTGCAAAAAGCACTTTATTGGGATGAACTGATGCCCCAACTGCCTTGTGTCACGATGATTTCAACTTCAGGTAGCCTATTACAAGGTGACCGACAAGCCCTTGATATTATTGTTGAAAAGGGGGCTTGTGCTCATGTGACAACGCAGTCTGCGACCAAAGTTCATATGATGGAAGCGAACTACGCCACACAGTACCAGAATATTGTCGTTGAGGAAGATGGGTATTTAGAATATTTACCAGACCCAATCATTCCTCACCGTAATTCTCGGTTTATTACTGACACGCGGATTAATATTCATCCAAGTGCAACGATGATTTACTCAGAAATACTGATGTCAGGTCGAAAATATCATCACCCAGATGAGCAGTTTGGGTTTGATGTTTTTTCATCACATATTCGAGCAGAGTCATCGTTAAATAAAGAGTTGTTTGTTGAAAAATATATTTTAGAGCCCAAAAAGGCACCGCTAAACATTACTGCGGTTATGGATAGCTTCGATACTTTTGGCAATGTGATTTTACTGACACCTAAAATTCATCATGAACGCATTTTAGAACGGTTAGATGCGATATATGACCCGAAAAATGAAATTGCTTTTGGGGCAACTCAATTACCGAATGAGTGTGGGTTAATATTTAAAGCATTGGGGGTTGATAGTCCAAAAGTGAAGGATGCCGTCAGGTATTTTTGGCAAATAGCGAGAGAAGAAATATTAGGTATTTCGCTACAAGAACCTTTTTTATGGCGTTAAATATTTTTTAGCAATGAGATACACAGTAGTCATAAAGTGACTGAAATAACCTTTTGGGTTATCTAGGTAATTTATTAATATATTATCAGTAGAGTGATTTTTATAATTTCTCTACTGATATTCCTATTAAGGAATTTCACGATGGAAAAAACAATAAACCAGAACGCTTGGAATAAGTTGGCCAGCGAAAATATAGCGATACAATTTATTGATATCGTTTTGCGTGGCTGTGCTCAAGTTATGTTTCAAAATAACGCACTAACCGGACTTCTATTTTTTATTGCGATTTTCATCGGTGCTTTTTTAGAAGGGATGCCGCAAGTCGCTCTAGGTTGTTTGTTAGGCACCGTTGTCGCTACACTTACAGCTTATATTAGTAAGTTAGATACTGAATCGTTGCGTTCAGGGCTTTATGGTTATAATGGCTGCTTAGTTGGAGTTGCACTACCGACTTTTTTAGAGAATACCCCATTTGTTTGGTTAACTATCGTATTAGGGAGCATTGTTTCCGTTATAGCCACTATCTCTTTAATGGATTTTCTAAAAAATTGGAAAGTCGCAGCATTAACTGCTCCTTTTGTTTTAGTATCATGGATTATTCTGCTCGCGAGTTATAACTTCTTAGGTATTGAAGGCGTTGCGTTACCAACTCCTGCTCTGCCAAAACAACTTATTGAACCTATTGGGTCAATTCCTCACAGTGACCTAATCGCTGATATTTTTCGTGGTGTTTCTGAAGTATTTTTACTTAGCAGCATGGTTGTCGGTATCATTTTTGTAATTGGTCTAGCGGTGAGTTCTATGTGGGCGGCGATATTTGCCGTATTTGGTTCTCTTCTTGCTTTTATCGTTGCGACCTTTTTAAAAGGTGATTTTGCGAGTATTCACACTGGTTTATATTCATTTAGCGCTGTATTAACTGCGATTGCTCTAGGTTCTACGTTTAATAAACCGAGCTATCGGGTGGTGGTTTATGCCATCGTTGGTGTGATATTCACCGTATTTGTTCAAGGCGCACTCGACATTATTCTTGAACCATTTGGTATCCCGACTTTAACGATGCCATTTGTTCTAGCATCATGGCTATTTTTAGTACCGAACCAAGATATTATGCCTAAGCATCGGCAATAATATTGCAATAAAACTTTTTGGTATTCAATTATGAAAAAAAATGCAATATATAAATATATTCAAAATATGAGAATGCTACGCATAGTGCTCTCATTATTAATACTTGCTGATGGGGGCTTGATTATTTCCCCCATCATTTCAACTTATGATTTCCATTTATACTCGCAGCATCTAGGTTTTGTTGATTGGCTACAATCTTTAGGTTTAGTTAAATTATTAGATATTCCAAGGTTTGCTATTGGTGTAGTGCTCATTATTCTTGCTATTCCTGTTTATTTAGGACTACGTATAGGTTGGTTATTTAGCTGCTTTATGCTGTTCATTATTATGTTAATTAACTTGGTATTAGCGAGAGAAAATGCGCTGACTGGAACCTTTTCACTAATAGTGTTGATTATTGCCATTGCAAATTGGAAAGCATTTAATCGCCATAGCTTATCTGGCGCTGGCTTTGTTGCTTTTATGAGCTTAAGCGTCCTACTGGGCTATTCTGTATTTGGGACTTTGTATTTAGGCGAACAATTTCAACCTCATGTTACTGATATCTCATCCGCATTCTATTTCGCTTTAGTTTGTATGACGACAGTCGGGTTTGGCGATATTATTCCGATTAGTGTTGAAGCTAGGTTATTTACAATTTCGATTGTTATTTTAGGTATTACAATTTTTACAACCTCTATTGTCTATTTCCTAGGGGTATTTGCAAAGAGCACACAAGAAATTGTTAAGAAGAGATTATTTCGTATGAAAAACCATTACATTATTGTTGGCGCAAGCCCTTTAGCTTTAAACACCTACCACGGATTAAGAAAACGCGACTTAGACGTCATGGTACTTTGCCATGAAGAACAGAAAAAGAACTATCCAGATAATGCGCAAGTTATTGCCACGGAGAAAATAAATAAACATACATTAAATAGCGCTAATTTAGGCCAGGCTAAAGCATTATTTATTCTAGGTAGCTCTGATTCTGAAAATACTATTTCTATGTTAGCGGCGAAAGAAATTGTTGGCGGAAACATTAAAAGTGTTATTGCTGTCAATGATGATAAAAATTACGAAAACATGCAGTTATTGCATGCAGACTTGCTTATTTCTCTCTCATCTTTAGGGAGTGAAGTGTTGATTAAAATGATTTTTGGAGAAAATATTAATAACCAAGTGATGGAAAATATTATCTTTTCAAACAACATCTTAGATTCGTAGTATGCAAGGGTCTCAATTGTATAATTGCTGTTATGGAATATCTACAGCTTTATCATTTATACGAAGAAATAAAAATATAGATAAGAGATAGAGAATTTATTATGGATCTAACCGTTATTATTTTTATTTTAGTGTACGTCGCAATGGCTTTTGGGACTTTCCCTGGGATTAAAATTGACCGTACTGGCGCATCTGTAGCGGGTGCATTGGCCATGATAGGGTTTGGGATTATCTCGCCAAAATTATCTTGGGATGCCATTGATTACAGTGCAATTGGGCTATTATTTGGTTTAATGGTGGTATCCGCATCATTTACGGTATCAGGTTTTTATCACCAAGCGGCTCAAAAAGTCGCTAGCTTAAATATTAGCCCACCCAAATTAATGGCGGTTTTCATTATTGTTGGGGCACTTCTTGCTTCAGTACTTACAAACGATATTGTTGTCGTTGCAATGACGCCTTTATTGGTGTCTATCACGTTATCTCGAGGCCTTAACCCTATTCCTTTTTTACTTGGCTTTTGCTTTGCTGCCAATAATGGTGCCGCCGGTTCTTTAATTGGTAGCCCTAAAAATATGGTTGTTGCACAAGGATTGGACTTATCTTTTATTGGAATACTCAATATTACGGCTATTCCAGTATTATTTTCAATTCCAATTGTATGGTGTGTGATCTCCTTACTTTATCGTAACCGCTGGTATTTATCTGAAGATAAAAAATCATTAATGTCTAGTGGTGAGCCTTCAGTTATTGAATTTAATTGGTGGGAAACAATAAAGGCCGCTACAGTTTTATTTGCTGTTATTTTGGCTTTTTTATTCAGTGATTTGCCGCGTGAGCTTGTTGCATTATCGGCAGCATGCTTTTTATTGTTAAACAGAAAAATAGCGTCCAGTGACATGTTAAAGCATGTTGATGGTGACTTAATTCTGCTAATGATGGGGCTATTTATTATTAATGCCGCATTTTCAAATACGGGTATTCCTCAAGAGATACTACATTACTTATTGGGTAAAGGTATCGACCTAAATAGCCCGATTACGTTATTTTTAGTCACTATCGTGATGAGTATTTTTGTCGGAACCACACCAACGGTTATTTTATTGATCCAGTTTGTTTACCCTCATGGCAATGTTGATCTACTCGGTGCAGCGTTAATTTTAGGTGCTTGTTTTGCAGGTAATATATTTATATTCGGTAGTATTGCTGGAATTATTGCCGTTGAACAATCTTCAGCCCACGGCATTAAAATATCGTTTTTAGAGTTCACTAGATCTGGCGGTATTATTTCCATCATTTGTATTTTTATTGCTGTTGTTTGGTTATCCATCTATTAGCTTATAGAGAGCTGAAAATATGTTAGAAGTTAAAAACTTATGTATAAAGCAAGATAACCGAACCTTATGGGATTCGCTTTCTTTTTCACTGGATAAAAATGAGCGATTAGGGATTTCAGCACCGAGTGGTTTTGGTAAAACAACCTTGGGCCGTGTATTAGCACAATGGCAAATACCGACCCAAGGAAATGTATTATTTAATGGCAAAAGTTTATCTCAAAAAGAATATTGTCCTATTCAGTTAGTTCCTCAGCACCCTGAAAAATGTTTTAACCCGTACCGGACAGTAGGGGAAAGTGTTAGGGATGCTTGGGAGCCTGACCCATACTACCTTGAAAGGTTGTTCATTAAATCAGAGTGGTTGGTTAGAAGGCCAAGTGAGCTTTCTGGTGGTGAACTTGCTCGAATTGCCTTATTAAGAGCCTTAGACCCAAGAACAAAAATATTAATTGCGGATGAAATTACCGCACAGTTAGATGCGCATTTACAGAAAGATATATGGCAGTTTTTAATTCAACTTTCGGAAGAAAGACCATTATCGATGATTGTTTTTAGTCATAATAAGTTCCTATTGGAAAAGGTGTGTACATTGGTTTGGAATATGGCAATATCAGAATGAATTATCTTATAAAGCTAAATAAGATTACTGGCTATTTAATATCGTCATTTAACGATTATTGATTAACGATGTTCAATTAATGTGTGTGCTTTAATTTAAATTCTAAAAACGATGTCTTTATATCTATGATATTAAATAGAGGGCGTTGCAATGGTAGCTGTTGATATTTTATTAGTCGGTTTTGGCGGCGGTATTGGTTCATTACTGCGGTGGTGGATTGGTCGCTTAGTGGGGGAGCGTTATCATGGGAAATTCCCATTATCAACATTCATTATTAATATTTCAGGAGCATTTGTTATTGGTTTTTTAAGCCGTTATTTTGCGATCGATTGGGATGACCGTTATGGTGCATTTCTACAATCAGCAATTTTAACTGGATTACTGGGGGGGTATACAACGTTCAGTAGTATGCAGCTTGATGCCTTGAAGTTAACTCAAACTAGACAAAAATTGCTCGCCTTATTTTATTTATTACTTTCGGTTTTAGTTGGGTTAGCTGCGGCATTTACTGGTGCTTGGTTAGCAAACTAACAGGGGCTAAAAATGAATATCATGATCTTAGTTTTTATTGGTGGTGCAATTGGTGCAATTTGTCGCGAGTTATTGATGATATCTGTTCCAACCATGAATGACCATTTCCCTCTTGACATATTTATAGCAAATATCGTCGCATCCTTATTGTTGGGTATTGTTGCAGGCTTACTTATGAGAAATAAAATAAGCCAAGGGATGAATGCTTTTTTAGCTACAGGGATCATGGGAGGGTTATCGACATTTTCCAGCTTTGTGTATGGAGCAGTGGAAATAATGAAGTACCCACAGTTCTTCTTAGTTGCAATAAGCTATTTGGTTTTAAGTATCGTTATCGGGTTTGTTGCGATTTATATCGGATACTCAGTAGGTAATAAGCAATATAGTTAATTATCATACTAATATTTTTAAATTTATAAGAGAATAAGAGGTTTTGAAATGAAAATAGGTAAATCAATATGGCATGGGATCACTTCAAAGCCTTATAGATTACAATTATTTTTTGATATAATACTTTTAATATTATCACCTGTGATCTTCATAAGTATAATTGGCTTTGATACTAAAACTCTAGATATGGATGTTTTTATTGTTACATTAGTTATTCTGATTTATATTTACATTACACGTTGGTTTAGCCATTGGTATTGTAATAGACGTGAAAAATAAGTGCATAGATATACAAAAATTTGATAAAGCTACATTTGCTTTTTTGTCATAACTAGCGTCTGTTGTGGTCTAAAAAGAGAGGAAGCTTCATGGTTTATAAATAAGAAGCTTCCCTGTTTTTCCTTACTATTAACTTGTGATTTTCCTTTTCTTTATAATCCTTATAATGTTTAAAACCAAGCTAGCAAGGATTGCTACAACCCCACCTATAAATGTCTCATATACCCTTGATATGGGAAGTAAATAAGTTGGGTTATGTAAAAATAGCGTTTCCTCAAGAAGAAGTAAAACAAATACAGTAATAGAGAAGGTCTTTAGCATGTAATTTAAACGGAAAAATGTAGGGATAAAAAATATGGTTAAAGCTAATACAGATAAGTAAATATAAGTTTCTTTTGATTTTGTTATACTAAACATAGTGATGACAAAAGCTGCTGCTAATAGACTTCCTAAAAACCTAAGTAACGTAACTTTTATTATATTCATTTCTTTTGGGTGGAGTAACATAATGAATGTTAGAGGAGCCCAATAAGGTTTGTATAGATTTAGATAGTCGGGTATTGAAAGGCTTAAGAATAGAAAAAAGCTGAAAAAGAAGGCTCTTATATATATTTTTTCGTCACTATGATAAATTTCTTTTGAAAATAACCCATTTTTAAACGCATGAATTTCATTGTTTTTATGTTTCAGTAGGCTAAAAATGACTAAACTAACGGCAACCCCCGAGAGATATGCCATTGGCAAGTCAATGCTAATAGAGTCTAACGTTGTTCCCATACAGGAAAAAATAATTAAAAATGGAAATGTGCGATCTAAATAATCATCTTTTTTGTAAAAAAGGTAATAACAATATGATAGGATAAATAAATAGATATAAAAATAAATGGTTAGCTTTAGTAGAAAACCAATGCCCCCACCAACGATAACCAAACATAATAGAAAAAAGATGTAAAAAATATTGCTGCTATCAGGTTTTGCATCATAGACGATATTAGAGAATAATGTTGTTATAACTCCAAATACTCCACCAATGGTGCCAAATAAAGAAAAACAGATAGTTGAGTTTACTATTGCGGCAATCAAAAATGTTCCGTTATTTCTAAAATTAATATATTTTAATTTTTTATTAATATCTTTCATATTGCTCACTCATTTCATTTTTAAGTTATTTGTATCATATTTTGGAATGAAGTTATATAGTCGGAAAATGTATTGTTTTTATATGCAGAGGTGATTATTAAAATAATATTAAGCTAATTTTTATGTAAATTTTAACTAATTGGTAAACTTAATTGGTGGTTATTCTGTTGGTTCCTAAAACTGAGTAGGTTTTTTAACAGATAAAAATTGTTGCAGCCCACGATAAACTAGAGAGCATCGGTATGGGCCTCACATAGGTATGGGCCTCACATAGGTAAGCGTCAATTTTTACCTAATGACATTACGCTGGCAATATCACATATATCAGTCACAGTTATAGTGAGCTTCCTGAGGGGGATGTGAGTACAATATCGAGTACTCTTAAACAACACTCGGACAATGAAGTTGATAATAGATAGAGTCGAGTTGAATTGGAACTTAGGAGAGTGTTGAAATTAGCGGGCTTTACAAACGAAAACAGACGTCGATTGACGTCTGTTAATAATGAGGTGGTGCCCGGACTCGGAATCGAACCAAGGACACGGGGATTTTCAATCCCCTGCTCTACCGACTGAGCTATCCGGGCAACGGAGCGTATTAAACCTGATTTCATTGGTTGAGTCAAGGCGCTTTCAATAAACTTTTGACTGTATGCGCTTTTTTTCAACATGTTAGCTAGTTTTTAACCGAAAACACATAAAAAGACTAAGGTTATTAGTCAACGCCAGCCTGAAATGGCTTTAGGGTTGGCTGGCGTTGATGTTTATCGGCTTTTAGCGTAAGTAATTTTTCTGAGCTTTATTCACTTTAATTAGATAATTACGTGACTCAGCGGCAGGGTGTTTAGTGGACAATGTTTCATATACCTCACCTGGCTCTAAATTATTAATACGTTGTGCTGCTTGTTTTTTATCACTGTGAAAGACACGCAATACGCTGCCAGCACCGCCGTTATAGGCCGTTATAACGGCATATCGGCGTGATGTTTGGTTACGGATATCGCCTAAATAACTGTTTTGTAATATCGCCAAATAGGCTGTACCAGTATCGATATTTTTTTCAGGGTCAAATAAATAACTACGGCTAGGAACACCGGATTTACCTTGTGAGCGGAAAACATCCTTACCCGCAGTATTTGGCATTATTTGCATTAACCCCATAGCATCCGAACGGCTTACAGCATAAGGGTTGAAACTTGATTCAATTTGCATAATCGCCAGAATTAGTGATTCATCAACACCATATTTTGCGGCTGATTTTTTAATATATGGCAAATACTTATGAGCTCGTTTGTCTAAATGATTCGGGACTAATTGCATGGTCACTGACCAAACAACATTCATACCAGACTGCCGGCGCTGCATTTTATTTTCGACTAGATAATCAGCAAACTTTGTTGCACGCCATTCCCAACGAATAGCTTCCCCAGTGTTATCGAGTACTTGGCCAAATAAGAATGGCTCTTTACTGTGGGGAATATCATTAATATCAGAGTAAAGGTCGATAGAGTTGGGGTCATCACCCATCAATAATGTGGTGACAATTGCTTTTTTTAAGTGTTCAGACGGCTCTATTGCTGAAATAGTTTCGACGGTGATAGTCCCTGCATCAAAGTTAATATGGCTGCGGGTACGGTATTCATCTGTGTATTTCACATAGTCTTTTGGACCTGCAATCAGCACTTCTTTAATGCCCCAAATATTTTCAATATTATGGGCAAATTGCCCCATTAAAATATCGAACCCATTGGTGTCTTTGACATGATTAGGGTTAAAGTCAGACTTTTGATTACTAGAACATGAAACAATTAGAGGGATCAATAAGCTCAGCGCAAATAGTTTTTTCATACGATTCACAGTCTTGGTGCAAGAGTCTACCTACTGAGTAGGTAGACAAACAGATTATTTTTCAGGCGTATAACCATCAATATGAATATCATGACCTTCAAACAAGAACTTGATCATTTCTTGTTCTAACATTTTACGGTCATCGGGGTTCATGGTATTGAGTTTCTTTTCATTAATGAGCATGGTTTGTTTAGCCATCCATTGACTCCATGCTTCTTTCGATATCTCGTTAAAAATACGTTTTCCTAACTCACCTGGGTAAAGCTGAAAATCTTGTCCATCAGCATCACGTTGTAAGAATGTACAAAAAATGGTTCTACTCATTAACTTTTTCCTCAAATTTCAGGTAGTAAGGCAAGCTGCTTTAATAAATTTTCAACTGGGGCAGCAAGACCGATAGTTGCACCTAAGTGTAAGTTATACCAGAGTCCTTTGCCTTCATCCATGGCAGAATTAAATGCCTGAATATTAACTTTTACAGGGATAATATCTAAATGAAAATGGCTAAATGTGTGACGGAAGGAAATTAATTGCTCTGGCGAGTTATATTCAAGGCCAGAATCTTTTAACCATTGATTAAGTTGCTCTAAAGACTCAAATTGAGGGAAGGCAAATAGCCCACCCCAGATGCCTGATGGCGGTCGTTGTTCTAACCATACATTATCTTCGTGTTGCATAATTAAGAACCAAGCACTTTTTTCAGGGATCTTTTGTTTCGGTTTTTTTCCGGGGTAGTTCGACCATGAGTGATTCGCATAAGCAATACAGCCAAAATTAACAGGGCAAATTTCACATTTAGGTTTACTACGGGTGCAGACCATAGCCCCTAAATCCATCATGGCTTGGTTAAAAAACTCGACCCCAACTTTTGGCGTGACGTCAGTGCTAATATCCCACAGGCGGTTTTCCACTTCCTTTTTCCCCGGCCAGCCATCAACCGCATAGGCACGAGCTAACACGCGTTTAACATTACCATCTAAAATAGGGTAGTGCTGCTGTTGTGATAATGACAAAATCGCCCCTGCTGTTGAACGCCCAACACCGGGTAGAGCAAGTATTTCATCGAATGTACGGGGAAATTGGCCATTATATTGAGTGGCGACCATTTGTGCGGCTTTATGTAGGTTACGAGCCCGTGCGTAGTAGCCAAGACCTGTCCACAGGTGTAATACTTCATCAAGCGGCGCATTGGCAAGGGCTGTGACATCCTCAAAACGAGCAATAAACTTCTCAAAATACGGAATGACAGTACTTACTTGGGTTTGTTGCAGCATAACCTCTGACAACCACACATGATAGGATGATTTTTCCTGTTGCCAAGGCAAGGTTTTACGGCCGTATTTGTGATACCAGCCGAGCACTGCAGATGAAAATTGTTGAGCTTCCATTGATAATTTTATTTTTATTGATATTGCCAGTCATGGTAGGAATTGCAACATAGACTACGGGGGCTGTAAACCGCTATTGTGTGGTTTAGTGTAAAGTTAGCTAATTATCAACTGCAACCTTGCAGAAGTTTTGCTAAACTCCGATATCCTTTGTGTCTCAAAGGGGGCTAAAGGCTCCCATTTGGGGTATTTAGGGTAGGAATTGATAGGTTTGATAATGAATCACCTTAATATCACTTGATTGTTGGCACATTAACTTAATTGGGCAACTATTTTTTAGAACCTTTATTATGATCAATAATGTAATCTCCCCCGAATATAATGAAGAAGGGCGGGTTATGCGCCGAGTCCGTAGTTTTGTCCGCCGTCAAGGGCGTCTGACAAAACGTCAGGAAGACGCATTAGAAAAAGAATGGGCAGAGAAAGGCATTGATTTTATCAATCAGCCTTTTGATTTTGCCAAAGTATTCAAGAACTCAAATCCAGTGACATTGGAAATTGGGTTTGGCATGGGCGCTTCATTGGTGGCCATGGCATCACAAAATGCAGATAAAAACTTTTTAGGTATTGAAGTTCATGCGCCGGGGGTTGGGGCATGTTTAGCATCAGCAAAAGAAGAGAATGTCACTAATTTACGCGTGATGTGCCATGATGCTATCGAAGTATTGGATTACATGATCCCTGATGGTAGCTTGGCAATGGTTCAGTTGTTTTTCCCTGACCCATGGCATAAAGCCAAGCACAACAAACGTCGTATTGTTCAAGTCCCTTTTGCGGAAAAAATTCGCAGTAAATTAACAATTGGCGGTGTTTTCCATATGGCGACTGATTGGCAGCCATATGCTGAGCATATGCTTGAAGTCATGACGAGTGTCGAAGGCTATAATAATTTATCATCATCAGGTGATTACGTTCCTCGTCCTGCAACAAGGCCAGAAACAAAGTTTGAAAAGCGAGGCCAGCGGTTAGGGCACGGTGTATGGGATTTAATGTTTGAGAGGATCAAATAATGGCTAAACAACCACGTAGTCGTCGTTTACGTAAAAAAATGCGCTTGGATGAATTCCAAGAGTTAGGCTTCACTGTTAAATGGAGCTTTAAAGAAGGTACGCCGATTGAGGAAGTTGACAGCACCGTTGACCAACTGATTGCAGAAGCGATTGAGCCGAATGGTTTAGCGTTTGAAGCAAGTGGCTACATGAGTTGGGAAGGGATCGTTTGCTTACAAAAAATTGGTAAGTGTACCGAAGAGCACCGTCAAATTGTTGAAAACTGGCTAAAATCAAAAGGCATGAACGACGTCGTTGTTTCTGAGTTGTTTGATGTTTGGTGGGAATGATTTTATTGGGTTTATCTCATTGAATAAACTCAATTTTCACTAGTTTGAAGAGGCATCCAAAATTGGGTGCCTTTATTTTCTGTAGTAAACATTATCTGGAGTCAACGTTTTGAGCGCCATGTTTTCTAACCAGCTACTCAACGATATCCTAGACCAAGTACGCCCACTTATTGGAAAAGGCTGCGTTGCAAACTATATCCCTGCTTTGGGCTGTGTGCCGCCTCATCAATTAGGTATTGCTGTTTCCACTATAGATGGTGATATTTTTACTGCGGGCGAGGCATATCAGCGCTTTTCAATACAGTCCATTTCTAAAGTGTTGAGCCTCACCTTGGCGATGACACGCTATGAAGAAAATGAAATTTGGAGTCGCGTTGGTAAAGAACCTTCTGGGTTACCATTTAACTCCCTTATTCAAATTGAAATGGAAAAAGGCATCCCGCGAAACCCATTTATCAATGCGGGAGCGATAGTGATCGCCGATATGTTGCAATCTCGTTTAAGTGCGCCTAAGCAACGGATGCTAGAGTTTGTTCGAAAATTGTCTTGTGAACCTGATATAAGCTATGACACAGTGGTTGCCCGCTCAGAACTGGAACATGCAAGCCGTAATGCCGCAATTGCTTATTTAATGAAATCCTTTGGTAATTTTGAGAACGATGTTTTAACCGTTCTCGAAACTTATTTTCATTATTGCTCTCTAAGTATGAACTGTGTTGAATTAGCGAAATGTTTTTCCTATTTAACATCACAAGGAATGTCATCTTGTTCCATTGACCCAATCATCACTCCACTACAATCAAGGCAAATCAATGCGTTGATGATGACATGTGGTATGTATGATGGCTCTGGCGAATTTGCATTTCGGATAGGAATGCCCGGCAAGTCTGGTGTTGGCGGTGGTATCGTTTGTGTGGTACCAAACCAATTCACTGTAGCAGTTTGGTCCCCCGAACTCGATGCGGCGGGGAACTCTCTGGCTGGTTGTGCTGCCTTAGAGTTATTATCAAAGCGAATTGGACGTTCTGTTTTTTAACGCCACTGGTTGAAGCCATTAGTCGTTGATATAACGTTTTACTAGGAGATTTTATGTTACGTCGTACATTAATTGCGTTTTCACTCCTTGCCTGCGCGACAAGCCAAGCTGCAGATTATAATTGCTCTGTCACTCCGAAAGATGACATCTTTATGACGCCAGAAAGCGTACAGGTCATTGGCCGTAGCGGTGATTTAAAAATTACCCCAGACGGCGATATCACACTCAATGGTAACAATATTGCCGCGACAGAAACGCAAAAACAGCAAGCTATCCGTTATCAATCGATGATCCGTAGTGATTTACCTTGGATAAAACAAGAATCAGAAAAAAAATTATCTACTTCAAGGGAAACCATTGATAAAGTGGTTGTTAAAGTCATTGGGGGGGATAGCAATATTCGTAACCGGTTGACTAAACTAGAAAAAGAACTGAATGGGCAAATTGATCAAATCATTGAGACTCGCCCTAACGGTTATGTATTCCATCATGAAGCGATGAAAACAGTAGAAACAAAAGGGCGTCAGCTGGTTAATGAAAGCTTAGGTGGTATTTTGCAAGATAGCATCAATGAAATGGGGCGCAAACAATTGTTATCTGGGGGCGATGCAAGCAAGGCCTTGCAAGGGATGTTGGGTAATCTAGGTGGGTTGCAGCAAGAGCTTGAGTCCGAATGGAAAACACAAGAAAAAAGCTTCCAACAGTTTGGGCAGCAAGTCTGTGCTAAAGTGACTTCAATGGAACAACAACGCGTTTCACTACTTAACTCGCTCAAAGCTAACTAAATAGTTAATCCCGTATAAAAACAGTAAGATATAAAATCATCTTACTGTTTTATTATTTCATTCTCTGTAACTTCTCATTATAAATGTGATATTCGCATCATTAATGGTAATGAAAATGAAATTGATTCTTATTTAGTTGACATCTAAGTCACTCTCTTTACAATGCGGGTTTGGCTTA
Organism: Providencia sp. NPDC089933; assembly: GCF_049545585.1. NCBI lineage: Bacteria > Pseudomonadati > Pseudomonadota > Gammaproteobacteria > Enterobacterales > Morganellaceae > Providencia > Providencia sp. NPDC089933. Next base: position 74,295 of record NZ_JBMWDT010000003.1, on the reverse strand, counting down.
ATGACTAAATTGGGATCGTTTAAATGAAAAAGTTCATTCCTGCAGTACTTGTTTCTGTATTGTCATTCTCTGCTCCTTTGGCTTTTAGCGCGGAACCGGCTGCTTTCACACCCAATGTGGTGACAGCGCAAGGTGCTGAAAAAGTCACGATTAAACATCTTTCAGGTGAAACTGAGGTGGCCAAAAAACCACAAAAGGTGGTTTTATTTGATTTCGGTGTTTATGACTCAATGCAAAAACTAGGCCTAGGTGATAAAGTCGTTGCGTTACCAACAGCAAATGCACCTGCTTATGTTAAAGGCAATATTCCAGCGTCAATGGAAAATGCAGGTGGGATGAAACAGCCCGATTTAGCAAAAATTGCACTGTTAAAACCTGATCTTATTGTGATCACGGGCCGCCAAGGCAAATCTTATGAGGCGCTATCAAATATTGCACCAACGATCAACCTAGGCTCCGATAGTAAACATTATATGGAATCAGTAAAGGCAAATCTTGGGGTAATTGGTGAATTGTATGGCAATCAAAAATCAGTTGATGAACAACTGGTCGAATTAGATAAAACCATTGCAGATGCTCAGAAAAAAGCCGCTGATTCAAATAAAAAAGTATTAGTGTTAATGCATAATGATGGCAAGCTGATCCCAAATAACCAAGCTGTTGTCTATAACGTAGTGAAAGCACAGCGTGCTGAATTACCTATTGATGAAAATGCCGATAAGTCTAAACGCCGTGTGGTCGATAGCAAAGCCATCGCACAAGCCAATCCTGATGTGATCCTGATTATTGACCGTAGTGAAGCGATTGGCGCAGGCAAATTAGATAAAACCGTTTTTGAAGATACAAACATTCAAGAAACGAAAGCTTATAAAGATGGCAAGATTACCTATTTACAATCTGACTTGTGGTACTTGTCAGGTGGTGGCTTAGTCAGCTTAACTGAACAAGTGAATGCTGTCGTTAATGCCCTGTAATTAATATCTGCCGTTGTCTTATTGGCTACGGTAATATTTACTATCCTCATTGTTATTGTCGTTTATTTCTTTTTTATCTCTAAATAAAAAGCCCGCATCAGGTGTTGATGCGGGCTTTCAATGAACGAGAAAATATACCTTCGCTTAACAAACGATTTTTTGCTTAAAAATCATTCCTCATCTAAAAACAATTCTAACAACGAGTTGAGAAACAGTTTTCCATGTTCTGTAATTTGCCATTCGTTATCCGTCTCAGTGATATAACCCTTTGTTAATGCTTCATCAATAGCTGGTCTAACTGTTGATTCGGGTAACCCAGTATATTGGGTAAATTCATCACGAGGCATTGCTTCAAGTAAGCGGAGACGGTTCATAAAATATTCAAATGGCCTATCTTTGGTGTCAACATCATAGGATTGATGAATGTAACGACCTTCCATATAGCCACGAGGGTGCTTGGTTTTTACTGTACGTAAAATTCTTCCATCTTCAAACGTGATTTTACCGTGTGCTCCACAGCCAATACCAAGGTAATCACCGAATCGCCAATAATTAAGATTGTGCTCGCATTGATAACCCGGTTTGGCATAAGCTGACGTTTCGTATTGCTGATAACCAGCTGCACTCAATAATTTATGACCTTCTGTATAGATATCCCACAGAGTATCGTCGTCAGGTAACGTGGGAGGGCGTGACCCAAATTGAGTGTTAGGTTCAATGGTCAACTGATACCAAGACAAATGCGGTGGGGCAAGCTCAATAGCTTGACGTAAATCAGATAAACCTTCATTGCGAGTTTGAGATGGGAGGCCGTGCATTAAATCGAGGTTAAAGCTTCTCAAATTTAAATTTGTCGCTAATTGAGCGGCACGCTTTGCTTCATCAGCGCCATGAATGCGGCCTAATGTTATTAATTTATCATTACCAAAGCTTTGCACACCAATGGAAATTCGGTTGATCCCCGCAGCTTGATAGCCAGCGAAACGGTCTGCCTCTACCGTTCCGGGGTTAGCTTCCATGGTAACCTCAGCTTGTACATCTAACTGGATACGTTGGCGAATACCATCCATCAAGGCTTGCATGGACTCGGCAGTTAACAGACTCGGGGTTCCCCCACCAATAAAAATAGTTTTGACAGGGCGTTCACCAATTAATTGCGCATCAATATCAAGGTCTGCCAATAGGTGCTCAACATATTCCATTTGGGGAATTTCCCCTTTGAGGGTGTGTGAATTGAAATCACAATATGGGCACTTTTGCACACACCAAGGAATATGAACATATAAACTCAATGGTGGTTGTTTAAGCATTTTTTAATGCTTCCAACATCATTGTTAGGGCTTTACCGCGATGTGAAATGGCTTGTTTTTCTGCTTTAGTTAACTCCGCTGAAGTACAACCCAATTCAGGAATATAGAAAATAGGGTCATAACCAAAACCCCCTTGGCCTTTACGTTCACGAGTAATAATGCCTTGCCAACGACCGTGGAATACTAAGGGGGTCGGGTCTTCTGCATGGCGTAAATACACTAAAACACAGTTAAATTGTGCCTGACGTTGGCCATCAGGCACATGTTCCATTGCATTAAGTAATTTTATAAGGTTTTGCTCATCATTCGCCTCTTCCCCCGCATAACGTGCGGAGTAGATACCCGGAGCTCCTCCCAGTGCATCAACAGAGATCCCTGAATCATCGGCAATTGCGGGTAAGCCCGTTTGCGCCGCAGCATGTCGGGCTTTCAGGATAGCATTTTCAATGAAGGTTAAACCTGTTTCTTCAGCAGATTCAACACCTAATGAAGTTTGCGCGACAATATCCATACCAAAATCACGGAGTAAGTCGGCTAACTCATTCACTTTTCCCGGATTGCCGGTGGCTAAAACAACTTTTTGCATCATTTAGAACTCATTTTTACATAATACCAATGGAATACATCATTGCTGTGAGTGATGGGTCAATCCATAAGGAAATATCTACACGCAAATAGTTAAGCGCAATCAAGATAAACATCACAATCATGGCTGAGAAGTCTAACCCGCCCATTGCTGGAATAATACGACGGATTGGTGCCATTAATGGTTCTGTTAATTGGTACAATAAATAGTCAACAGGGTTACGGCCTTGGCTGACCCAGCTTAAAATAGCGCGGATTAAAATCATCCAGAAAATCAATTTACCTGCGTAGGTTAATAATAAAATAACCCCCATAGGTAGGATCGTAACACCTAAAATTGGCAGTAAATTAGTTGCCCACATACCGAAAATAATTGCAGCTAATGCCAGCACAAAAGCGACAACAACTGAAGCGGTATCGACTGAGCCAATAGCGGGGATCACTCGACGTAATGGCCCAACAATGGGTTGAGTTGCCTTAACGACAAATTTTGAAAATGGGTTATAAAAATCGGCACGTACACATTGCATCCAAACACGCAGTAGTAAAACAAAAATGTACAGCTGGATCAGAGTAGTGACAACAAAAACGATAGTCTTCATGGCAAATTCCGCGATTAAATTAAAAAAGTTTTTCCATCTCTTCGGCTCTGTCAATTGCACTTTGCATTGCATTGGCAACAGTTTGCGGAAGATTTCCATTATAAAATTGTTCTAAAGCCATCGCGGTAGTACCGCCTTTAGAGGTGACCTGTTCACGTAATGTTGAAAAGGCTGTATCACTTTGTGATTTAGCTAGTTCCACAGAGCCTTCTATGGCATTGAGGACTAATTCACGGGCTTGCACACTATCATAACCGAGTTGTTGCGCTTTTTGCTGCATTGCTTCCATAAATAAGAAGAAATAAGCAGGGGAACTGCCTGTAATCGCAATAATATTATTGATCTCTTGCTCTTTTTGGCACCAAATTGTTGTCCCAACGCTTTGCATGAGTTCTTGTGCGAATTTTTTGTCTTGCTCTGATACTTGCCCTTGAGCAAACAACCCACTAACGCCTTTACCCACTAATGATGGCGTATTTGGCATAATGCGCACTAAATTAAGCGGGTGTGCGAGGTATTCGTTATAGCGTTCAGCAGGGATGCCCGCAGCAATGGTGAGGACTAATTTTTGGTCAAAATTGGTAACTTGTTGCAGTGGCTCACAGACCTCTTTCATCATTTGTGGTTTGACTGCGAGCATAATCACATCGGCGGCTTGCACTGCGGCTAGGTTGTCATGGCGACTGATTATACCGTACTGTTCGGCGAGTTTGTCACGGCGTACAGGGGTTGGAGAACAAACCGTGATCATGGATGCAGGGTAACCGTGGTTAACCAAACCTGTAATAATGGCTTGAGCCATATTTCCGGCACCGATGAAGGCAATTTTACGATGTTGCATTCTGTTCTCCTTATTTATTGGTGATACTGGCGAGCGCCAAAAATAGCGGTTCCTATACGTACCAAAGTAGAGCCGCAATGAATTGCTGCGCGCATGTCATCAGTCATACCCATAGAAAGTGTATCGACGGTAGCGTAATTTGTTTGTAATTGCTTAAATGCAGCATCCATCTTGCGAAATGTGGCACACTGGCGTTCGTAATCTGTTTCGGGGGCAGGGATTGTCATCAAACCACGTAATACCAGATTAGGCATAGTGGCGACTTGGGCGGCTAGTTCGTTTAATTCCGCTAAGGTGATCCCCGATTTACTATTCTCATCACTAATATTGATTTGGATGAGAACATTTAAAGGGGCTTTATCGCTAGGACGTTGGTCGTTCAATCGTTGAGCGATTTTTGCCCTGTCAAGGGTGTGAAACCAATCAAAGTGTTCGGCAACTAGGCGGCTTTTATTGGATTGTAATGGGCCGATAAAATGCCAAACAAGGTCATTCCTATTTGAAAAATATTGAATTTTTTCAACACCTTCTTGAACATAATTTTCACCAAATTGGAAAAGACCAGCCTCAATGGCTTCTGAAATAGCTTCACAAGGTTTGGTTTTACTTACAGCAAGCAGCGTAATGTCTTGTGGTGAGCGTTGGCACTCTGCGGCGGCAAGATCAATACGTGCTGTGACATCAGAGATATTATTTTGAATGGTCATTGTTTTATTCAATATAGTTTAATTCAATATTGGTGTATTCACATACAGGTCTATTTACCAAGTAGATGAATTGCGGTTATTGACCATAGTGTAAAGCAAATCGCGTCAGAACGGCACCTTTGCATAGGGGGAATTCAAAAAAATACTGGTTAAGCTTGATAAAAAAGCATTTTCTAACAGTGTCCTTAAATCTGCTTTCCCAGATAATAGCAAAAGGCCGATTGATTCATAACAGACGGTGATGCTGACAAAATAGGCACACTAGTGACAGCAGTAAAAGATAACGGCAACCCGAACTCGATAATCAAAACTGTGTTGAACCCCTTGTAATGATTTCCAATTTAATAACTTCTTGTTTTATTGGTTCTTTCCGGTCAGAAATTTTATCTAAAAGCATTTTTATCGCTAATTCGCCTATATACTGAGTGGGTATTTTAACCGTAGACAGTTCGGGGTTTAAATAATTGCAAAGGTCAGTATCATTGAATCCGATCACGGCAACATCTTTAGGAATCGTGATGTTAAGCTGCTTTGCTGCTCGATAAAGCGCACCAGCTAATAAGTCATCATCGCAAAATACAATATTGGGTTTTTGCTGAAGTAAAGATGCTGCATTTTGGGTTGCTTCAGCAAGGTTAAAGGATGAGTAAATGACACATTTAGATTTTTCTACATAGTTTAATGACTCGAATTCATTGTTAAATAATTTATGGCGATTTAGAAAATGTTGCCTTGGGATATCAGATCTAAAAAAACCAACCTTAAACCGTTTCATTTTATGCGTAATAGAGAACGCAGATTTGATCGTTTTATCAATATCTAAAAGAATGTCATTATTTTTTTCATCATCAGACTCTATGAATATCAGCTTATCTCGGTAATTTTCTAATAATTCGATATGTTTTTTTTCACATGAATAAATAATGCAGCCACTAATTAGTTTACTTTGAAATAATGAAAATAAATGTTCAGACCATTGTTTGTTGGCATAACTATCTAAAAGAATTAAAGAATACCCGGATTTGGTTGCTGAAAGCTCTGCAGCATGAACGACTTTTCCGAAATAGGGTTGTTGAATATCGGGGACAATAAATGCAACGGTACGTGAATTTCCACTACGTAAAATTTGCGCATTGATATTAGGCTGATAGCCTAGCTCTTTTGCCACACAGAGGATTTTTTCACGGGTTTTTTCAGATACTCGGCCTTGGTAACGACCACTAAATACAAGAGATACAGCCGACTGTGAGACGTTAGCTAAACGGGCGACATCTTTACTGTTAACAGTAGACATTTTTTCTCCATATCAAGAGTGAAAACATAAAAAATACTTTATAAACAGATGGACGCGTTATTCTAAACGAATTAAAAATGATCTAATACGCTCATACTAAATGATAAATTTTGTTTGGGCTTATTAATTTGCAAGCTTTATGTTTTTATGTGATCCATGTCGAGTCATACGTATTACTTGCTGTGAAGTATATCACTTTATTCTTGTTTAATACCCAGTACATTAATTAAAACCAAGAAATGCCTTAGAGGAAAATGCTCAGTAGTAGAATCAATGTTTTTATTAGCCATACCGAATGTACATTGTATATAAACGTGTTTACGTAATATTGAGTGAGGTAAATAAATTATTATGAGCACAATTACTCGATTAAAAATAGTCTCGTTTATGCAGTTTTTTATATGGGGCTCTTGGCTAGTTACATTTGCTTCATATATGTTTAATACACTCCACTTTACAGGTGGAGATGTTGGGTTAGTCTTTAGTTCTTTAGGCATTGCATCACTATGCTCACCTATTTTAATGGGGCTAATTGCAGATAAAATTAATAATAGAAAATTCGTCTATGTTACCATTCATTTAATATCGGCGTTTTTTTTGATTGCAATGGCACATAGTACTTCGGTTAGTTTGCTTTTCGCCATGACATTAGTTCATCTGATTTTTTATATGCCAACAATGTCAATCTGTAATAGTATAATTTTTGAAATACTGGATAGGGAAAAATTAAAATCAGAAAATTATTTCCCAAAAATCAGGGTGTATGGAACTGTTGGTTTTATAGCTGCAATGTGGATTATTAGCTTATTAAAGTTAGAAATGAGTTATTATCAATTGTATATAGCAGCAATAGCTTCCGTGGCTTTAAGCCTTTATTCTGTTATTTTTATATCGGTAAATAAAGATAACCATAATTTGGAATGTGATCCTCATTCATTTAAATTTAGTGATTTGGCTGTCTTATTTAGGAAATCTCAAGTCGTTGTTTTCTTGTTTTTTTCTATGCTGCTAGGGGCTGTTTTACAAATCACGAATACTCTCGGTGTACCCTTTTTGCAGGATCTGGCTGCCGCACCAGAGGCTCAAAACTCTATTTTTTCAACCTACCCGACAATTTTTTTATCAATATCGCAATTCTCAGAAGTGATTTTTATATTGTTACTTCCTTTTTTATTAAAGTATATCAAGATAGAAAAAGTTTTATTGTTGAGCATGATAGCTTGGATTTTACGCTTCGGGTTATTTGCATATGGTGATTTTACCTATATAGGAACAATAGCATTATTCCTTTCAATGTTAGTATATGGTTGCGCCTTTGATTTCTTTAATATTTCGGGTTCTTTATTCTTGGAAAAAGAAATAGCACCTGAATTTCGTTCTACAGCACAAGGCGTATTTACTACTTTAGTTAATGGATTTGGTACTTTCTTAGGTGCCATATTGAGTGGCTGGGTATTAGATCTTAATACGATAAATGGGGTTGTAGATTGGAAAATGTTTTGGATTGTATTCACTAGCTATACGATTACATTCACATTTATTTATGTACTGTACATGTTTTTTTCAAATAGAAAAAAACAGCATGCTTATTCATAAAAATGTAAAAATATTGAGGTATATATTATGTTAGATACTCATCAATACTCTATTGCTGATATTAATTTAGCAGATAAAGGAATAAAACGTATTAATTGGGCCAAAGCACATATGCCTATTATGCAAAGTTTAATTGAAAGACTTGAAAAAGAACAACCATTTAAAGGTCTGACAATTGGTATTTGTTTACATGTTGAAGCAAAAACAGGGGTATGGCTTGAAGCCTTGACAAAAGGTGGCGCAAAAATTGCTATTACAGGTTCTCCTGGTTCTACACAAGATGAAACAGCGGCAGCATTAGTAAAATATATGAATGTGAGTGTTTTTTCGAGGAGAGATGAATCTTTTGAAGACCATATAGCCTATTGCAAAAATGTCTTGGAAATGAAGCCGGATATCATCGCCGATAATGGTGCAGATTTACATGAGCTGGTTCTTACCGATCCTAAATTTAAGGCATTACAAAAAGTAATTATTGGTGCGACGGAAGAAACAACCACAGGAGCAAATAGGTTAAGGGAAGATTTCACATCTCAGCTTTGGCCAACATTAATTATTAATGATACTCAGTCTAAAAGAATTATAGAGAATCGATATGGTGTTGGCTCATCTGTTGTGGAAAGTATTGCTCATGCAACTAATGTAATGATACACGGTAAAAAAGTAGTGGTGATTGGATATGGTTATTGTGGCTCTGGTGTGGCACAGCGTTTTAGGGGAATGGGGGCACATGTTACGGTAGTAGATACAAATCCGCTTACTCGATTAGAAGCTCATTTAGAAGGTTTTCAAACTGCTGAATTAATCAGTACGTTACAGGATGCCGACTTTGTTGTGAGTGTCGTTGGGCGAGATAATATACTTACTACAGAACATTTTTCTGCAATGAAAAATAATGTGCTTGTGGCTAATGCGGGGCATTTCCAACGTGAAATTGATGTGAATGCATTGAAGAATTTAAGTAATAATAGTGAAGAGGTCATACCTAAAATTAATAAATACCAATTGAAAACGGGTAAAAATATATTCCTAATGTCGGATGCAAACCTTGTTAATTTGTCTGCAGGAAATGGTAATCCTATTGAAGTTATGGATTTAGGCCTCGCTTTACAAACATTAAGTTTAGAAAAAATTGCTTTAGATAGCAAAGCATTAAAAAATATTCCGCAACCTGTTCCTTTTGATATAGAAATGAAAGTAGCACAACTTGCGTGTGATAACTGGATAACGCATTAAGCTACTTGTACATACTTCAAGTTACATTGTGTTGATTATACTGAGTTTGCTGAGTCGTTTAGCTTATCTAAGCTCCAGGTCTAACTTTGCTTATTGCCTACATGTATATTGAATTATTAAGAGTATATTGTCTTATAAGAAGCTGGTGTGATTAGCGCTTTTTGTAGGAATTAACTTTGAGTGACTAATATGAAGAATAAATTTTCTGTTGCATTACTTTTAAGTATTATCATCCCATTGTCTTATGCTGATAACCTAGTGGAAATTAATATCCTTGGTACGTCTGATATTCACTCTTTCATAAGTGATGAGGATTATTTTAATAATCTAAAAAGTGAAAAATATGGTTTGAAATCGCTAGTTGGTGCGATTGAAAATTTTAGGCATGATAATAAAAACACCTATTTAGTTGATGTTGGTGATTTATTATCTGGCAACCCATTAGGGAATCATATTATTAAACGCTATAACCAAAATGAAAGCTATTATCGTATATCTCCTGTTATCTGTAGTTTAAATGCACTTAATTATGATGTAGCAACCCCTGGTAATCATGATTTTGATAATGGTGCTGAGTTTTTGAAATGGTCTTATTCTGGAGCGAACTTTCCAGTAGTTTTAAGTAATGTTATTGATAATACGTCACAAAAAAGCCTTTATCCTGAGTATATTATTCAGGAAAAAGAGGTTTTAGATGACGCGGGTAATAAGCATTTACTGAAAATCGCATATTTAGGGTTAGTTCCTATGCAAACAATGCTTTTTAATAAAAGCAAACTTGAAAGTGAGATTACATTTACTGATATGCTAGATGCTGCAAATAGTACTGCTATTCAGGCGAAAAAAGATGGGGCTGACTTGGTTATTGCCTTATCTCATTCAGGTATTGATGTATCACAAGTTGAACATGGTATGGAAAATGTCGCATTTTATCTTGCAAAAAATCCGAATATAGACGGTATTTTATTTGGTCATACTCATGAAGTTTTTCCTTCTGAAAAAATAACAGCTAATGAAAATATTAATGTTAAGGATGGGAAAATGTTTGGCAAGCCAGCGGCTCAACCGGGTAAGTGGGGGGAGTCACTATCCGCTATTAAATTTGTTCTAGAAAAGAATAATGATAAGTGGGATATAAAAAGTAGTAAAGGATATCAAGTCGATAGAAAAAATTCTGTTGCTAAAGAGAGTACTATTGAGAAAATATCGTTGTGCATAAATGATACAGAACAAGACTTAAAAAGTGACTTAGACAAAGAAGTAAGCCAAGACAAATTTAAAATCAATAATAATTTTAATCTGATTGGAAATGAAAGCCTAACAACTGTACTTGCGGACTCCCTTCGTTATTATATGCGAAATTTTACGAGTGAAAGCGATAAGGTGTTAATTTCTATTTCACCATCTTATTCATTAAATGATGCAAGTTTTTTTGTTGACATACAAGACAGGAAAATAACCAATAGGGATTTAAACAAGATTTTTTATCCCGCTTCTTTATCTGCATTAAAGGTAAACAAGCAACAATTAATCGAATGGTTGGAAATGAGCTCAAATATTTATAATATGCCAATAGATGAGTCTACACCATTAATTAATACTAATGCTCATAGCTTTTTATTTTACCCAATTATGGGGCTAACCTATGATGTAAATATTAGCAAATTACCGTTATATGATTTATACGGTAAGAAAAATGAAGGGGCTACGGTAGGGAGAATTTCGAATATTCGCTATAACAATAAAGAAGTGGTCGATACAGACTCATTTATTATTGTTGCGAGTAAGTACGCACCGTACTTTCAAAAGCACAAAGATGCTCCTTACTTAGATATTGGTAATGAAAGAAATATTGATATATTTACGGGTTATATTTCGGCGCACCATGAATACCCACAGCCGAAAAATAATTACCGTATAGTGTCGGATATACCATTAGAAATGAATTTGATATTACCCCATAATACAGATAAATCAGCAACATTTTTATGGGGAACTGAGTATCCTTTGCAAGTAAAAAGCCAAGATACAAAATCAGTAACTTACCAAATAAAAATAGCCCAGTGATATTAAAGACTATCTTAGGGGGCAGTTAGTCCTCTACTTTTAGTGGGCTCTCAGTAAGGGAGCCCCACTTAGTTTTGCTCAAACCAGCTTTCAAGGATAACAACAGCAGACGCCGAGTCTACTTTTCCTTTGCTTAATGCACGGTAACCACCTTGCTCAAAAAGACCAGCTTTTGCTTCTACAGTGGATAGCCGTTCATCATGCAATTCGACTTTGACACCAAAGCGACCATGAATGCGGTTGGCAAAATTACGAGCTTGGCTTGTGACGAGTTGCTCGGTTCCATCCATATTAAGTGGCAGGCCGACAATGACCAATTGAGGAAGCCACTCTTTAAGTAATTTTTCGATTTGTTGCCAATCAGGGCGACCATCGTTGGCTTTTAAAGAAGCCAATGGTCGAGCAGTGCCCGTAATTTCTTGCCCAATAGCAACACCGATACTTTTAGTTCCAAAATCAAAGGCGAGCAAAGTTCTTCCAGACATTAAGCGTGCCCCGCTTGCATTGAAATAGTATGAATATTAACACCGATTAATTTTGCAGCAGCAGCCCAGCGTTCATTAATAGGGGTATCAAAAATGAGCTTAGGGGAAGCTTCCACCGTTAACCAGCTATTTTCCATAATTTCTCGTTCAAGTTGACCCGGTTCCCAGCTTGAATAGCCGAGTGCTACGAGGGAGTTCTCGGGGGAATCCTCACCACCAAGCGTTTCTAAAATATCTTTGGAGGTGGTGACCATGACATCTTCATTTAAGTGTAGGCTAGATAAGAAACCAGTTATTGGTGTGTGTAAGATAAACCCATGTTCTTCTGCCACAGGGCCACCAGCAATTACAGGTCTTTCTAAGTTACGGTTATTAACTTTATCAGATATCGTAATTTCAAGTTTTTTGAGCATTGTATCGACGGAAAAATCATCAATAGGCTTATTAATTACTATCCCCATCGCCCCTTTTTCATTGTGCTCACACACATAAACAACAGACTGTTCAAAATAAGGGTCTGTTAGGGATGGCATGGCGATAAGAAAATGGTTTTGCAGATTCAAACTAAGGCTCCATTGAATTTAATAACAACTTTAAAACAACCAGTTAAAAAGACCTAAACAGGCCTTTTTAACCATTTATGGCTTATTTTTTTAGGCGACGTTCAATCGCATCCATCAACATACCCGTGATAGAAATATCGAATGCTGCTTCGATTTCACGCGCACAGGTTGGGCTAGTAACGTTAATCTCAGTCAGACGGTCACCAATAATATCAAGACCAACAAAAATTAAGCCTTTTTCTTTCAGCGTTGGCGCGACAGCCCGTGCGATGGCCCAATCACTTTCACTAAGAGGACGAGCTTCACCTCGGCCACCAGCGGCAAGGTTACCACGAGTCTCACCTTGTGCAGGGATACGTGCCAAGCAATATGGAACAGGTTCGCCATCGACAACTAATACACGTTTATCACCGTCTTTAATTGATGGTAAAAAGTTCTGAGCCATACAGTAACGGGAACTATGTTCGGTTAGCGTTTCAATAATGACACCAACATTTGGGTCATCTTGTTTTAGACGGAAAATGGAAGCGCCACCCATGCCATCTAAAGGTTTGAAAATAACATCCCCATGTTGCTGGTGGAATTCTCTCAGTTTTTGTGGGCTACGAGTGACTAACGTATCTGGTGTCAGCTCAGGGAACCAAGCGGTAAATAATTTTTCATTACAGTCACGCAGACTTTGCGGTTTATTGACAATTAAAGAGCCCGCTTGTTCTGCTCTCTCTAAAATATAGGTAGCGTAAATAAATTCGGTATCAAAAGGCGGATCTTTACGCATTAAAATAGCATCAAGTGAACCAAGTGCGATGTCTTGCTCACCATGAAACTCATACCATTTGTCAGGGTTTTCTTCGACAGTGACTATTTTAGTTTGTGCTCTAGCCTCACCTTGGTGTAAATACAGGTCATTCATTTCCATATAATGGATTTCGTAACCACGACGCTGAGCTTCCAACATCATCGCAAAACTGGTGTCTTTCTTGATTTTGATGGATGAAATTGGGTCCATCACTATACCGAGCTTGATCATTTTTTCTCCTTAACCCAGATCACCTAAGCGCACTTGCAGTGCAGTGATAGCGGTTAGCGCAGTCGTTTCTGTTCGTAATACTCTAGGCCCTAACAGTATATCGGTAAATTGATAATTTGCTGTCATTGCGATTTCATCGGCTGATAACCCCCCTTCAGGGCCAATTAACAACCTGACTTTTTTCAATTCAGTTGGCAGTGTATTGATGCTTTCTGTTGCCCTAGGATGAAGATTAACTTTAAATGCGCCATCATCTTCTGCACACCAATCTTCAAGTGTTTGTACGGGGCGGACTTCTGGGATACGGTTGCGCCCACATTGTTCACAGGCCGCAATAGCAATTTTTTGCCATTGTTGTAATTTCTTCGCTAACCTCTCACCTTCTAAGCGAACGCCGCAACGCTCTGATAACAGTGGTGTAATGATATTTACCCCTAACTCTACGGATTTTTGGATGGTAAATTCCATCTTTTCTCCACGGGACATCACTTGCCCTAAATGCAAATCGAGAGGGGACTCTCTATCATCAATACGGCTATCTACAATGCGAACATATACATTCTTTTTAGTCGCTTCAGTAATTTCAGCATCAAACGTTTGATTGCTACCATCAAAAAGTTCGAGTTTTTGCCCCGCAGTCATGCGTAGTACTCGCCCTACATGGTTTGTGGCGTCATCACCAAGAGAAATTGTCATATTCGTTTTAAGAGGCTCTGGGTGATAAATGCGTGGGATGCGCATAGCTTTTCCTTAGTACAGACTAGGTTAATAAATAAGATAGCTTTGATGAATATGGGGATTGAATCTCTAAACACAAGCACTAGCGCTTAGTTTATAACGAAAAAAATGCTAATTGTAGTACGTCTGTGCGGTGGCAATTTTATCAATAATTACTCAAAAAAATAAAACCTGAAAATGTCGAATAAACCGACGAAATAACACGGAATTAAAGTGTTGGGATAAGCCAGAATAGCGAGTATATTTATTTTGGCTCCGTAATGGAAGGAAGTATAAAATGAAGGAATTATTTTATTTTTTATTATCATATATTAAATCATTTATTGATAATATGACAAATATGATATCTTCCTGGCAGGGGGATGAAAGGCTTTTTTTTATTGAGTCAATTGGATTTCATCTATGCAAACAAGATGTTATATTTCTTGTTGTGTTGTTTTTATCCGTTTTAATGACTCAAAAGTTACTTATTTATCTCCCTGTTTGGTGTTTTGGGAAAAACAAAATAACAATTAAACTTCATACTTTACTTATTCTATATGGGGTGTTCGGTTGTATTATTATTGGGTCATTTAATAGTTTATGGGTAATGTTGTTTTTAGTGGTTTTTATTAATTTAATAACACCGTTATTTATTATTGATTATAAAATGGGTTATTTACCGGATGTACTAACCTATCCTTTATTGTGGTCTGGTTTGCTATATCAAATTAACTTACCCCAAGGCAATGTCATTTCGGCTATCTATGCAGTTATATTGAGTTATTTTATGATGCTAATTACCGTTACACTCGTGGAAAAAATTAAAAAACAACCACAGATGGGGCGAGGGGACTTAAAATTAATTGCAGCGTGTGCTGCATGGTTAGGGGTATGGTTATTACCTTATTTTATAGGGCTTGCGGCTTGTTTAGGGCTGTTACATTATGCATTCGCTCATTGGGTATTGCCGAAAATAAGCCAAGGGGGTCATTCTCCAAGTTGTGTAAGTGCTAAGCCGTTAGTAAATGAAATAGCCCAAACCATACCATTCGGGCCTACAATTATCATTAGTGCAAGTATCTTGCTGTATTTATCTATACTGCGTATTGGTTAGCGACAACTAAATGTAAGGGTTAAGACGCAGCAGCGACCAACGAGTCTAAAAATTGCTGCCATTTGTCTGGTGACCCAAGGTAATTTTGTAAAGGAACCCGTAACCATTTCCCTTGTTGCTGAATTAACAGCGTAGGGAAACCTGACGCACCAGACTGGGCGAGCAATGCTTTACTATTCTGTATGTGTTTTGCAGTTTCATTTTGTTCACATTGCGTGTAATCACTGGTGTACTGCTCAGCATTCAAGCTAAGCTTTTGGGCTAATTCAGCAAGCACTGCCGTATCATTAATATGACGCCCAGAAATATAATGGGCTTTTTGAATGGTTTTAAGCATCTCAAAGCCTTTACCTTGCTTGGTTGCAGCTAAAATAGCGGTTTGTGGTGGTAGGGAGTCCATGACTAAATTAGGTTCATGGAGCATTTTTATATAGTCATCACCAAAAACTTGCCCTGTCATCGCTGCAATACGTTTATCTGATTGCATAATATATTGGCGAAAATTATCATCAAGATGCAAACGCGCATCACCGGCTAACATGCCACCACCATGCATCTCAACATTGGTACTGGGGTGTTTGGTTGCAATTTCCACTAAAGGGGCTGCTGCATAACACCAGCCGCAGTAAGGGTCATAAATATAGTGTAGGGTTATATTTTTCATTATTGATCCTCTGTAATAATTTGGGGTTAATTTGAGTTAAGTTGTATCATTATTATCAACAGTTATATACAACAATCTCCCTTATACTCGCGGTTGTATTTCTAGGCATATTATTCAGTATGTTAAATATACAAAATGGTTGTTATAAGGGAGTGATACTAATTTATTGAGGCCACTGCATTTCGCCTTTAATAACCTTAGCGCTTAGCTCTAAACTTGATTTATCATCCAGTTGTGGGTATTTAGCTGCAACCTGCTGTACTAATTCATTCGAGTTTTTACTCGATTGCGCGGCGGTTTCAAAATCTTGTAAGTATTGCTGAGTAAATGTCACCGTACCAATATCCAATTTAGATGCTCCCGTGAAATGACCAGGGACGACAATCGTCGGGTTCAGTGCTTTGATACTTTCTAACGTTTGCTGCCAATTTTGGCGTGATGCCTTAGTCTGTGTATCAGCCACCCAAACGTGTATATTGTCTGAAACAATCACACCACCGACAACGGCTTTTAGCGATGGAACCCACACATAAGTTCTATCTGGCGAAGCACCGTCAAGGCCTTTTATCTCTAGTTTCTCGCCATCAACAGTAAAGCTATTCCCTTTGATGATTTCGGGGACTATCACATGGGTCGGAGCTTCACCCTTTAACTCATTTCCCCAATAAGCGAGCTTGCCATCTTTAGTCGCTTTAATAGCGGCAACGGTTTCAGATGTTGCAATTACTTTAGCTTCAGGAAAGGCTTTTGTAATTGTCTCTAAGCCGAAATAATAATCAGGGTCTGAGTGGCTAATATAAATAGTGGTTAATTTTTTATTGAGTTTTTTAATTTTATCGACCAGTTGTTGAGCATCATTATTTTGAAACTGAGCATCGATTAATACGACTTCATTAGGGCCACTAATAATTTCAGATGACACAGGGAATACACTGTTGTTACCTGGGTTATAGATATCGAGTGTTAATTTCTCGGCTTGTGCTACTTGAAATGATGTTGCGATGAATACTGTTGCTGCTAAAAAAGTTAATTTCATTTTGAGTCCTAAAATTGAATTGTCTGAGAATGAACTAGGCGTTTTTGCTTGGTATGTATATTAAGTTGCAATGATTAACGGAAAAACACCATAATTAGGTGAAGTTTGTTGCATAAACCGGACGAATGGGGTGTAAATGGATAGGTTAAAGGCAGCACAAGTGTTTATCACGATAGTGGAACAAGGCAGTTTAGTTGGTGCTGCTGAAAAGTTAGATATGTCGCGTGCGATGGTGACACGTTATTTATCTGAAATGGAACAATGGGCTGGAGTACGGTTACTTAATCGAACAACAAGGCGTTTAAGTTTAACCTCCGCTGGTGAGGGGGTGTATCAGCAATCATTACAGCTCAATGCGATTTCACAATTAGTACCTGTACAACAACATCATGATGCAAAAGAGCTATCTGGCTTGGTACGTATTAGCTGTTCACAATCGATAGCCCAAAGTGCATTATCCGTTGCTATGGCAGAATTTTTGCAGCAATACCCAAATATGACGATAGATATGCAAATATCTAATAAATCGATTAATCTTATCGAAGAACGTATCGATTTAGCGATCCGTATTACTAACCAGCTAGAACCTAACTTAATTGCTAAGCCTTTATCGACCTGCCACTCTGTAATTTGTGCTTCCCCAAAGTTTTTAACGGGGAAAAAAATGCCCACTAAACCTGAAGACTTAGTGTTACTTGAATGTCTTACATATAGCTTTTTTGGGCGCAGCATTTGGCGTTTTGAAAAACAAGGGGAACAGCATACGGTATTAGTTGGCGGGCGGTTGAGCGCCAATGAGTCCGTATTTCTTGCCCAAGGCGCTTTAAATGGTGCAGGGGTTACCATGCAACCTTATTATTCCGTCGCAGAGTATTTAGCAAGTGGTGAGTTAATTCAATTATTATCTGATTACCAACCAATGCCATTAGGTATTTACGGGGTATACACCAGTCGACAAAAAATGCCTACACCATTACGTGCTGTGATTGATTTCCTTACAGACTGGTTCAAAACGTCACCATATTGGTTAGCGTTGATGCAACAAGGCCGACGCTAAGCTCTCTTCTATTTGGCTGAAGGTATTTTTTAGTGATTGGGTGAAAATATCTGTCAGTTGAGAAGATGGGCGGTGAATGGGGCGAATTAAACTCACTGTAAATGGAATGGAAAAACTGAGGGGACGGATCACCAATTTCCCTGCAGATTGCTGATGAAAGTCTAACGCTGTTAATGGGTTTACAATGGATATCCCGATCCCCTTTAATGCCATAGCGCATATGGATGATGCAGAGTGTGTCTCCATCACCATTTTTCGTTCAATATGGTGTTCTGTAAAGGTTGAATCAATTAACTGGCGGTAACTGTCTGTTAATGACAAACTGATAAATCGTTGATGTTGAAAGTCAGTAGGCGTTAAAACCTGTTTTAGTTCAAGGGGGTGCCCTGCAGGTAACACACACACCTCATTTAAACAGCCTAACGTTTGCTGTTCAGTGCCGGGTGGTAGTTGAAGGTGTTCTGTTAAGCCAAAGTCATAACGCTGAGCAGAAAGCCATTCTTCCAGAACTGGGGATTCTTGTGGGATCACCGTGATATTTACATCAGGGTAACTTTCCATAAATGACTGACAAACCTGAGGTAATAAAGACTGGGCAAAAGCCGGTAAACAAGTAATGGATATTTGTGCGTGTTCAAAACGCCGAATAGTTTTAGCCGAATTTTTGATCCGCTCTAATCCATAATAAGAACGCTCGACTTCTTCTAAAAAACGTAAGCCTTGCGCAGTTGGTTGTAAGCGGCCTTTTACCCTATCAAATAATTTAAATTGTAATAGATATTCAAGGCGAGCAAGTTCACGACTGATGGTGGGCTGTGATGTGCTCAGTAATGTAGCAGCTTCCGTTAAGTTTGGGGTAGTCATGACGGCACGGAATATTTCAATATGACGCCAAGAGATAGCTTGCATGTTTAGCCTCTAAATAAATGCTATATCAAATATGAATAGACTTTAGCAAAATGGATATTTTTTTTCCCGTTTTTTCTCTGAATAATAGATTTCAATACAATAAATTATTAAGACCATAAAAATTTGCAAACGAGAAAGACAATGACTTCATTCGCAACTACGACAAGCCAGTATTTAACACCTGAACATTTGCGTGGATTACCAGCCCAGTATGGGACCCCTGTTTGGGTTTATGATAGCGCTGTAATCATTGAGCGTATTAAGCAATTACAAGTCTTTGATACTGTTAGGTTTGCACAAAAAGCAAGCTCTAACATTCATATCCTCCGTTTAATGAAAGAGCAAGGGGTCAAAGTAGATTCTGTTTCTTTAGGTGAAATAGAGCGTGCGCTGGTCGCTGGCTTCCAAGCAGGGCGTGAAAACTCAGAAATTGTTTTTACCGCAGATGTATTGGACAGAGCAACATTAGAAAAAGTGACGGCTCTGGATATTCCGGTAAATGCAGGGTCGATTGACATGTTAGACCAAATTGGTCAGAAAAAATCTGGTCACCCAGTTTGGTTGCGGATTAACCCGGGGTTTGGTCATGGCCATAGCCAAAAGACTAATACGGGGGGTGAGAATAGCAAGCACGGTATTTGGCATGAAGATTTACCAGCCGCGTTAGAAAAAATTCGTCACTATAATTTATCGTTAGTGGGCATTCATATGCATATTGGTTCTGGCGTTGATTACCAACATCTTGCTGATGTGTGTGATTCAATGGTGGCATTGGTCACCACCGCTGGGGTTGACCTGCATGCGATTTCGGCAGGGGGAGGGTTATCAACCCCTTACCGTGAAAGCGATGAATTAATAGATGTACAACATTATTATAGTTTATGGAATAACGCCCGTCAGCGTATAGAGCAGCATTTAGGGCACTCAGTCGAACTTGAGATAGAACCGGGGCGTTATTTAATGGCTGAATCCGGTGTTTTGCTGGCGGAAGTCCGTGCGGTTAAAGATATGGGGAGCCGCCATTATGTGTTAGTGGATAGCGGTTTTAATGATTTAATGCGCCCTGCGATGTACGGCAGCTATCATCATGTATCTGTTCTAACTGCGGATGGCAGTTGTGCTGATAGCTCTCAACTCATCGATACTATTATTGCAGGCCCTCTATGTGAGTCAGGGGATGTATTTACTCAATTAGAGGGTGGTTTAGTTGTTACACGCGCATTACCTGAGGTCAAAGTAGGGGATTATTTAGTTTTCCACGATACTGGCGCTTATGGTGCATCTATGTCTTCGAATTATAATAGTCGTCCATTATTACCGGAAGTCATGTTTGTAGATGGCAAGCCAACGCTGATCCGTCGCCGCCAAACGATTGAAGAATTATTAGCATTAGAATTGGAATTATAAGTTTTAAATATAATTTACATACAAAAAGCCAGCTATAATAACTAGCTGGCTTTTTGTTGTTACCCTTAAACTCACTTCTAAGAAGATAACCTTTTATAATTTAATTTATAAATTAAGCTGCTTTCTTTTTCTTACTTGTATCTTCACTTGAAGGTTCGTCAGGAGACTTTTTTGACGGAAGTACCCCTAAGTCATCAAACTCAAACTCATCCACATTAATAGTCCGTAACCGGCTAGCTTCCGCTTTACGTAAAATATCAGCTTCTTCTTGCGTAATTACATTTTCAGGGAGTAATTGGTCTGCTAGTTCATCTAAGCGAGTAAAGCTGAGTTTACGCTCTTTTAAACGGCAGATACGGTCAAAGATTGGCTCAGCAGCAATAATATCGAGTAGTGCTTGGTTTACTAAGCCATGCGGGTTGTTTTCTGTTGGCGTTAAGTACTGACCACGACCTAATCTATCCCGTGTTTCAGAAGGTTCCATCAGTAGCTGCGCCAGTTTGTGGTCAAGTCGGTCAGATGGCATCGACATAGAACGGCCAACAGGGAAGAGTGTCACTCGCATTATCGCCGCTACCATTTTATTAGGGAAGTTTTTCAATAAATCATCCATGGCTTTTTCTGACTGATAGAGACAATCTTCAACAGCCCATTTTACTAGCGGTAAATCTGCTTTTTGGCGACCTTCATCCTCATAGCGTTTTAGGGTTGCAGAGGCAAGGTACAGGTTACTTAAAATATCCCCTAAGCGTGCCGAAATACGCTCACGGCGTTTTAAGCTTCCGCCTAACACCCCCATTGCCACGTCAGACAATAAAGCTAAGTTAGCACTTTGACGATTTAACATTTGATAATAACGGCGTGTTTCGTCTTTTGTTGGCGCGCTACTGCCACGACCGTTAGTCAAGCCTAACCAGAAACTCCGGAACTGGTTACTAATCACATGACCGATATGCCCGAATACAGCTTTATCAAATTTATGCAAATTATTATCTTTTGCAGCAGCCATTTCGTCTAATACAAATGGATGACAACGAATAGCACCTTGGCCGAAGATGATCATACTACGAGTGAGAATATTGGCCCCTTCAACCGTAATAGCGATTGGCGCACCTTGGTAGGCTCTGGCGACAAAGTTTGAATCGCCAAGGCAAATTCCTTTACCACCAGTGATATCCATTGCATCAATAATGGCGCGTTGACCTCTATGAGTACAATGGTATTTTACGATAGCAGAGAGAACCGCGGGTTTTTCGCCTAACATAATCCCCGACGTAATCAAAGTTGCTGCTGCATCCATCAAATAAGTGTTACCAGCAATGCGTGCTAATGGTTCTTCAATCCCTTCCATTTTACCAATTGATAATTTGAACTGGCGACGAATATAGGAATAAGCCCCTGTTGCAATAGCGATGCTCTTCAGACTTCCTGTTGAGTTAGATGGTAATGTAATACCGCGTCCGACAGAGAGACACTCGACAAGCATTCTCCAACCTTGCCCCGCCATCTTTGGCCCACCAATGATGTAATCAATAGGAACAAAGATATCTTGACCGCGAGTCGGGCCATTCATAAATGGCACATTAAGAGGGAAATGGCGATGGCCAATTTCGACCCCCGGTGTATTGGTTGGAATTAAAGCACAAGTGATACCAAGGTTTTTTTCTCCGCCTAATAGTTTATCTGGGTCAGATAATTTAAAGGCTAGCCCTAACACGGTCGCGATTGGTGCTAAGGTAATGTAGCGTTTATTCCATGTTAAACGCATACCAAGGACTTGTTCACCTTGCCATTCACCCATGCAAACTATGCCAGTATCTGGGATCGCACCTGCATCAGACCCTGCTTCAGGGCTTGTTAAAGCAAAACATGGAATTTCTTCACCAGTAGCTAAACCCGGTAAATAACGCTGTTTTTGCTCATCGGTACCATAATGTTGTAGGAGTTCACCAGGACCTAAAGAGTTAGGAACACCGACAGTTATTGCCAGTATGCCCGAAACTCCGGCAAGTTTTTGTAATACTTGTGATTGAGCATAGGCAGAAAATTCAAGACCTCCGTATTCTTTTTTGATGATCATGGCAAAGAAACGGTGATCGCGTAAATATTGCCACACTTCAGGAGGGAGGTCTGCGAGCTCATGACTCACTTCAAAATCATTGACCATGCCACAAACTGTTTCAACGGGACCATCAATAAATGCTTGTTCTTCGGCAGTCAATTGTGGTTTTGGGTAGTCATGAAGCTTATTCCAATTAGGGGCTCCTCGGAAAAGGTCGCCTTCCCACCAAGTTGTCCCTGCATCAATGGCTTCTTTTTCTGTTCTTGACATTGGTGGCATGACTTTTTGAAACATTTTCATAGCGCGGGCGGAAAATAATGATTGGCGTATTGGGCTGAAAACAAATGGAAATAATACTAAGGCGACTGGCAATAACATCCAGTAGCTCCAAATATTTATCACACCCATAACAGCAGTATAAGCCAATAATAATATTGCGCTAAAAACCAACGATGTTTTGTGATAACAAAGTACGCCAATTAAGGCTAGGAATAACACAATGCTGAGAAGGATCATAGTTAAGCTCCTGTCCACTTGTAAGAGGTCTGACCTGTTTGTTATCTTAATCTATACCCATTAATAAAGAATTAGCAATGTATTTACATCCTAATTACAACTTGGCTCACAAAAACACCAAATTATGAAAATGGTTAAGGTAATTTACATTAAGGCCATTAAAAAATTATGGTTACTAGTAAGGAAAAAGGAGGTCTTTTTCTACGAAGCTAAGGCAGCACAATCAAAAGTAGAAACAAAACAATCCCTGTGCAACAATCTGAGTATTAAAGGTTAATTGTGGATACCTATCTGCTCTTTGCCATTAGATGGCATTTTTATTTAGGCTATTTTAAATATAAATTAATCATACTCTCTGTAACATGTTCTTAATTAAGAGGAAACCTCATGTATCAAGACCTGATCCGTGGCGAGCTAACAGAAGCTGCCGACACGCTATCAAATTTCCTTAGCGATGACGCAAATATTGAAGCTATTCAAAAAGCAGCCGTATTGTTAGCCGATTCTTTTAAAGCTGGTGGCAAAGTATTGTCTTGTGGTAATGGTGGTTCACACTGCGATGCGATGCATTTTGCTGAAGAGTTAACAGGGCGCTATCGTGAAAATCGTCCCGGTTATCCAGCGATTGCAATTTCAGATGTTAGTCATCTGTCTTGTGTCAGTAATGACTTCGGTTATGAATATGTTTTTTCACGTTTTATTGAAGCAGTAGGGATGAAGGGTGATGTTTTACTGGGCATCTCAACATCTGGTAATTCAGGGAATATTATCAAAGCGATTAGCGCTGCTCGTGAGAAAGGGATGAAAGTAATCACGCTAACAGGTAAAGATGGCGGGAAAATGGCAGGTACCGCAGATATTGAAATCCGTGTCCCACACTTTGGTTATGCTGATCGCATTCAAGAAATTCATATTAAAGTTATCCATATCTTAATTCAGTTGATTGAAAAAGAGATGGTGAAGTAAAGTTTTAACCGGTTTAGGAGCCTTTAAATGTGTGAGTTACTTGGCATGAGTGCCAATGTTCCAACTGATATTACGTTTAGTCTTAGTGGGTTAATTTCTCGAGGTGGGCATACCGGTCCACACAAAGATGGCTGGGGAATTACGTTCTATGAAGGCTTGGGATGTCGCACATTTAAAGATCCTCAACCAAGTTTTTTATCACCCGTTGCCCGCTTTGTGCAGGAATATCCTATTAAATCAGAAACGATTGTTGCGCATATTCGGCAAGCAAATCAAGGTGATGTATCATTAGTCAATACACATCCCTTTACGCGTGAATTGTGGGGGCGCAATTGGACTTATGCTCATAATGGCCAATTAAAGGGCTATCGTTCATTGAAAACAGGGCGTTATTGGCCTATCGGTGAAACTGATAGCGAATGGATATTTTGCTGGATTTTACATCAGTTAAGTGAAAAGTACCCACGAAAACCCTCCAATTGGAAAAGCGTGTTTCGTTTTGTCGCGACATTGGCGGATCAGCTACGTCATAAAGGGGTGTTTAATATGTTGCTCTCTGATGGGCAATATTTGATGGCGTTTAGTTCAACGAATTTACATTGGCTGACGCGTAGAGCACCCTTTGGTAAAGCGAAATTATTAGATCAAGATATTGAAATTGATTTCGAGCAATGCACCACACCCACTGATATTGTTTCTGTTATTGCAACTCAACCTTTAACGGGAAATGAAAATTGGCAGCGGATCGAGCCAGGTAACTTTGTATTATTCCATCTTGGTGAGCGCATATTGTGATTTAGATCCTAATAATTTCGTTGGGGTATCTGGTAAGCTAACTACCGCGTATTTACCTAATGTCACTGAAATTTCTGCGGGTCTTCCTGTTTGGTTAAAGTATTCGTAAGCAGGCTGTAGCTGTTTCCAAAATGAATAGTGACTTGAGTTTCTGTAGCGCGTCATATTTTCATTTGTCATCTTAAATGGGTAGATGCTGACATTGATGGTTGGCTGGCCATTTAATAAGGCAGTTTCGACGGTTTGATAAATTTCACCCATATATTTATCTGTCATGGCATAGCATCCTACAGAAACGCAACTGCCATGGATCATTAGGTAACTACCGCTGTAACCTTGTGCTTTATCGTATTCATTAGGGAATCCAATATTGATAGATCGGTAATACCGACTATTTGGGTTGAGCTGTTCTGCGGTAATTTGATAAAATCCCTCAGGGCTTTTGAGGTCTCCTTCTATTTTTTTCGGGCCAAGGCCCCCAGAAAACTTACAAATTGGGTAAGTTTTGGTCAGCTTATATTTTCCAGAAGGGGTTTTTTGATAGAGTTCGAGTAAACCCTCTTGCTTAAATATTTGAATAAAAATAGATGAATTTTGATTATCCAAAGCATTATTCTTAAGTATAAATGAAGAGTTGCTCGCCTGAATTACAGGTGGATATATGAGTACAAATGGAAAAATTGCACTAAAAAATTTACTTAATTTCATACTAAGGCCAAATGTAGAAGTTTTCACTGATTAAAAAGAATACAGAATTTATGCATTTTAGACGAGTAAATAGAAAATTAATATAGCTTGTTAATAGTTTTTAGATGAATCTTTATCGGTTAAATAGTAATCAGCAATCGATAAAGGTGATGTTATAGTTCGGCAATTTCGAATTGTTAACAGAAAAATTTAAATATTAATGCAATTTGCTTGAACTATGTCACTTCTATAGACGGACATAGTGAGTGGGAACTGATAAAATTACGTCCGGCAGAAGAAAAAATTTAGTAACAATTATGTGAAAATACCTGCTTAAGTGGCGAAAGTGGCTTGAGCTGTTTTTATTACTGAGTCGCTATCATTCATTGCTGAATCGTTAGCTTAGGGTTTAACTGATAAACTTGTGCAGATCTTATGATTAAAATTAAAAAAGGCCTTAACCTTCCCATCGCAGGTGAGCCAGCCCAAGTGATAGAAGACGGCCCGAAAATTCAACACGTAGCTGTGCTAGGTGAAGAATATGTCGGAATGCGTCCTTCGATGCTGGTTAAAGAAGGTGAACGTGTCATAAAAGGGCAGGTTCTTTTTGAAGATAAAAAGAATCCGGGGGTTGTTTTTACAAGTCCAGCCTGTGGTAAAATTGTTGCTATTCATCGTGGTGAGCGTCGTGTGCTTCAATCTGTTGTCATTGAAATTGACGGTGATGAACAGGAAAACTTTGCAGCTTATACTCGTACTGAGTTATCTGCATTAACCAGAGAACAAGTCGAAGATAATCTGATTAAATCAGGTTTGTGGACCTCTTTAAGAACGCGTCCATTTAGTCGTTCGCCACAACCAGGTTCTTCACCTAGCGCTATTTTTGTTACCGCAATGGACACAAACCCTCTTGCTGCTGATGCCGTTTTGGTTATTCGTGAACAAGAACAGGCATTTAACGATGGGTTATTAGTCCTTAGCCATTTAACAGAAGGTAAAATCCATGTATGTCATGGAGAGGGGGATTTACCAAAAGTTGAGGCTCATAGCCAGATTTCATACACCCAGTTTGCGGGTCCTCATCCTGCTGGGTTAGCGGGGACTCATATCCATTTCTTGGAGCCAGTAAGCATCAAGAAAAAGGTATGGAGCCTTAATTACCAAGACGTTATTGCGATTGGTAAGCTGTTTGTCACTGGGCAGCTTTATACTGACCGTATCGTTTCATTGGCAGGGCCACAGGTTGAAAAGCCGCGTTTATTACGCACTTGCCTTGGCGCTGATTTATATGAATTAACTCAAGGCCAGCTTAAAGCGGGCGAAAACCGTATTATTTCAGGCTCTGTCCTTTGGGGCGTAACTTGTGATGATACCCATCATTATCTTGGCCGTTTTCACAATCAAGTCTCTGTATTAGCCGAAGGTCGCGATAAAGAACTATTTGGCTGGATTATGCCTGGTGTTAATAAATTTACGATCACTCGTACTACGATCGGGCATTTCCTGAAAAATAAGCGCTTTAATTTTACGACAACAATGAACGGCGGTGAGCGTTCAATGGTACCAATTGGTAACTATGAGCGTGTTATGCCTCTTGACATCATGATCACTCATTTGTTGCGCGATCTCCTCGCTGGAGATACCGATACATCACAAGAATTGGGCTGTTTAGAGTTGGACGAAGAAGATTTAGGTTTATGTACCTATGTTTGCCCAGCGAAGTACGAGTATGGTCCTGTATTACGTGATGTTCTGACCAAGATTGAGCTAGAAGGGTGATTCCATGGGTCTGAAAAATTTATTTGAAAAGTATGAACACCATTTTGAGCCCGGTGGAAAACTCGCTAAATACTATGCATTGTATGAAGCAGTTTCTACAGTGTTCTATACACCGGGAACGGTGACGAAAGGTCGTTCTCATGTCAGGGACACTATTGACCTGAAGCGCATGATGATTTTAGTCTGGCTTGCTGTTTTCCCTGCAATGTTCTGGGGGATGTACAACGTAGGCAACCAAGCTATCCCTGCACTTCATCAACTGTATAGTGGAGCAGAGCTACAGCAAGTGCTCGCGAGTGACTGGCATTATAGTTTGGCACAATTTTTAGGTGCCTCGCTGTCAATGGATGCTGGTTGGGGAAGTAAAATGCTGCTTGGTGCAGTTTATTTTCTTCCTATTTATGCCGTTGTTTTCCTTGTCGGTGGGTTCTGGGAAGTGTTGTTTGCCATGATCCGTGGTCATGAAATCAACGAAGGCTTCTTTATAACCTCTATCTTGTTTGCTTTGATTGTGCCTCCAACAATTCCTTTATGGCAAGCGGCTCTTGGTATTACCTTCGGTGTCGTGATTGCTAAGGAAATTTTCGGTGGTACAGGGCGTAACTTCTTAAACCCTGCGTTAGCGGGTCGTGCATTTTTATTCTTTGCTTACCCTGCTCAAATCTCCGGTGACTTGGTTTGGACTGCAGCGGATGGTTTCTCGGGAGCAACTCCATTATCACAGTGGGCTTCAGGTGGCGAACACGCGCTAATGAACACAGTAACAAGTGAGCCTATCACTTGGATGCAAGCGTTCTTAGGTAATATGCCAGGCTCGATCGGTGAAGTTTCGACGCTGATGTTGTTTATTGGTGGCGCACTCATCATGTTCTTCCGCATTGCATCATGGCGTATTGTGGCGGGTGTCATGGTTGGTATGATTGCCATGTCTTACCTATTTAATGCTATTGGTTCAGACACCAATCCGTTATTTGCCATGCCTTGGTGGTGGCATATGGTTCTGGGTGGCTTTGCATTTGGTATGATTTTTATGGCGACAGACCCAGTATCCGCTTCATTCACTGATAAAGGTAAATGGGCATATGGCATTCTGATCGGCGTAATGTGTGTACTTATCAGGGTAGTAAATCCGGCTTATCCTGAAGGGATGATGCTGGCTATTCTGTTCGCCAACCTGTTTGCTCCTTTGTTTGACTATCTGGTCGTTCAAGCAAATATTAAGCGGAGAAAAGCTCGTGGCTAATGATAAACCAATTAATAAAGATAGCGTCGGTAGAACATTTCTAGTTATTTTTATCCTTTGTCTAGTTTGTTCTGTTGTTGTCGCAGGTGCTGCAGTTGGTTTGAAGCCGAAGCAGCAAGAACAAATTCAGTTAGATACTCAGCGTAATATTTTAAGCGTGGCAGGTTTAATGCAGCCTAAAATGACCGCAGAAGAAATCCAAAAAATTTATGGGGAGCGCATCGAACCTAAGCTTTTGAATTTCAAAACGAATGAACTATCTGATAGCACTAGCCGTTATGATCTAAATGCTGAGCTACGTAGCGATGAAACCAGTATTGCCCTTTCTCCAGCAGAGGATATCGCAAAAATTCGCCGTCGCGCCAATAGTGCTGAAATCTATTTAGTGAAAGATGATGCCGGCAAAGTATCACAAATTATTTTACCTGTTTATGGTTCAGGTTTGTGGTCTGTAATGTATGCGTTTGTGGCAATCGATGTTGATGGGGTAACCTCACGCGGTATCACTTACTACTCGCATGGTGAAACACCAGGTTTAGGTGGCGAAGTCGATAACCCACAATGGAAAGCCCAATGGCCGGGTAAAAAACTGTTCAATGAACAGGGTATTCCGGCAATTAAAATCGTACGTGGTGGTGCCACAGATAGCCCATACGGTATCGATGGCCTTTCAGGTGCAACCCTAACGTCAAACGGAATTCAACATATGTTTGATTTTTGGTTAGGGGATAACGGCTTTGGTCCGTTCCTGAAAAAAGTACGTGAAGGAGCGCTGAATAATGGCTGATTCAAAAGAAATAAAACGCGTCCTACTTGGACCACTATTAGATAACAACCCAATTGCTTTGCAAATACTGGGGGTCTGTTCTGCATTAGCAGTAACAACTAAGTTAGAAACAGCATTGGTTATGACCATTGCGGTAACATTAGTTACGGCATTTTCTAACTTCTTTATTTCACTGATTAGAAATTATATTCCAAGCAGTGTGCGTATTATTGTACAGATGGCAATCATCGCTTCTCTCGTCATCGTGGTTGACCAAATTTTACGTGCGTATGCCTATGAAATATCAAAGCAACTTTCAGTATTCGTTGGTTTGATTATTACTAACTGTATCGTAATGGGGCGTGCTGAAGCTTATGCAATGAAAGCGCCACCAATAGAAAGCTTTATGGATGGTATCGGTAATGGTCTTGGCTATGGTGTGATCCTTGTATTAGTCGGTTTCTTTAGGGAATTATTTGGCTCCGGCAAACTGTTTGGTATCACTGTCTTTGAATCACTGCAAAACGGTGGCTGGTACATGCCTAATGGCTTGTTCCTCCTCGCGCCAAGTGCATTCTTTATCATCGGTATGCTGATTTGGGGACTACGTATCCTGAAACCAGCTCAGGTAGAGAAGGACTAATCACATGGAACACTATATTAGCCTATTTGTTAAATCCATTTTTATTGAAAATATGGCGTTAGCATTCTTTTTAGGTATGTGTACTTTTCTCGCTGTTTCAAAGAATGTTAAAACAGCCTTTGGACTGGGGATCGCAGTAACTGTCGTTCTTGGTATCTCTGTTCCAGCTAATAACTTGGTGTATAACTTAGTGTTGCGTGATGGGGCAATAGCAGAGGGTATTGATTTATCCTTTTTGAACTTCATCACCTTTATCGGTGTTATTGCTGCATTGGTTCAGATCCTTGAGATGATTTTGGATCGTTACTTCCCATCACTGTATAACGCACTTGGTATCTTCTTGCCATTGATTACTGTTAACTGTGCAATTTTCGGTGGTGTTTCTTTCATGGCTCAACGCGATTATAACTTTAGCGAATCGATAGTGTATGGGTTTGGTTCGGGGATCGGTTGGATGCTTGCCATTGTCTTGTTGGCAGCTATCCGTGAGAAAATGAAGTACTCAGATATTCCAGCGGGTCTAAAAGGGTTAGGTATCACCTTTGTGACAACCGGCTTGATGGCATTGGGCTTTATGTCCTTCTCCGGTGTGCAGCTATAAAGGCGAGAAGAATTCATGGAAATTATTATTTTAGGTGTAGTGATGTTTACCCTGATTGTCTTGGTGCTTACAGGCTTAATCCTGTTTGCAAAATCCAAGTTAGTCAATACAGGGAACATCAAAGTTGAAGTAAATGGCGACCCTGACAAAAGCTTTGAGGCTCCAGCTGGCGATAAGCTGTTAGGTATGCTATCTAATCAAGGTATTTTTGTTTCATCTGCTTGTGGTGGTGGTGGTTCATGCGGCCAGTGCCGTGTGACAATCAAAGAGGGTGGTGGTGATATTCTGCCGACAGAACTTTCCCACATTAATAAGCGAGAAGCAAAAGAAGGTTGTCGTTTAGCTTGTCAGGTTAACGTTAAGCAAGATTTAAAAATTGAGCTTCCAGAAGAAATCTTTGGTGTGAAAAAGTGGGAGTGCGAAGTTATTTCTAATGACAATAAAGCCACTTTCATTAAAGAGCTGAGATTGAAGATACCAGAAGGGGAGGTTGTTCCTTTCCGTGCCGGTGGTTTTATTCAAATTGAATGCCCTGAACATATTGTTAAATATGAAGATTTCGATGTACCTGAAGAGTATCGTGAAGACTGGGATAAATTTAACCTATTCCGTTATGTTTCAGAGGTTAAAGAGCCTACTGTACGTGCCTATTCAATGGCCAACTACCCTGAAGAATACGGCATTATTATGTTAAACGTGCGGATAGCAACGCCTCCGCCACGTAACCCAGATGTTCCACCAGGAATTATGTCCTCTTATATTTGGTCATTAAAACCAGGGGATAAAGTGACAATTTCCGGTCCATTTGGTGAGTTCTTTGCAAAAGAAACTGAAGCTGAAATGGTGTTTATCGGTGGTGGTGCGGGTATGGCGCCAATGCGTTCCCACATATTTGACCAATTGCGCCGTTTAAATTCTAAGCGTAAAATTAGTTTCTGGTATGGGGCTCGTTCAGTTCGCGAAATGTTCTATACAGAAGATTTTGACCAACTTGCCGCGGAACACGAAAACTTTACATGGAATATTGCACTTTCAGATCCTTTACCAGAGGATAACTGGGATGGTTATACCGGCTTTATCCATAATGTTCTGTATGACAATTACTTAAAAGATCACCCAGCACCAGAAGATTGTGAGTTCTATATGTGTGGGCCTCCAATGATGAATGCTGCTGTAATTAAGATGCTTAAAGACCTTGGTGTTGAAGATGAAAACATCTTACTAGATGACTTTGGTGGTTAAGTTATTAGGTTTATTGTACTTAACAAGGTTAGTACAGTGATAACACTTTAAAGAGGGAAGCTACTTCCCTCTTTGTAATTTAACAATGATGGCTAATTACTAATTATCTAATTGGTAATTAGTAAGTTAATAATTATTTTGACTGAAACATTCTCTGCATGGGTGACGATGTAAAGTGTGTTAATAGTCTGAGCGACTTCTACAGACTCGCTCATGATTGACGCGGAGAAAACGATGCTAAGTAAAAGAATTTATACCCCAATACTTCTGTTTGTCGCGACCCTGTTTCTTGCTGCTTGTGGTGGGCCAGAGCAACAAAATCTTCAGGGACAAACAATGGGCACTTATTACTCGGTTAAATATGTTACGGATTCTTCAGGGGCAAAACCTGAAGCGATTCAAGCTGAGATAGATAAGCGCTTAGAAGAAGTTAATGACCAGATGTCAACTTACCGACCTGACTCTGAGTTAAGTCGTTTTAACCAGTCTAAAGACATAAATACACCATTCCCTGTCTCCGCAGCAACTGCAACAGTTGTTAAAAAAGCTATTGAGATTAATAAAATCACAGATGGCTCTTTAGATGTAACTGTTGGGCCTTTAGTTAACTTATGGGGGTTTGGCCCAGAAGGGAGAGTCACTAAAGCCCCTTCAGATGAAGAATTGGCCAAGCGCAGAGCATGGGTAGGGATTGACAAATTATCCGTTCAAGACAATAACCTAGTCAAAACCATTCCTGAACTATATGTAGATCTTTCATCAATTGCGAAAGGCTATGGTGTAGACGTTGTTGCTGAATACTTAGAGTCAGCGGGTATCAACAACTACATGGTTGATATTGGTGGTGAAGTGCGCACTAAAGGTACCAATGGTAAAGAGGCGCCTTGGCGTATTGCCATTGAAAAACCTGCGGCAGATGGTGTAAGCCAAACAGTGCAAGAAGTTATCGAGCCTGGAGATAGCTCAATTGCAACCTCTGGGGATTACCGTAACTATTTTGAACAGGATGGAGTTCGTTTTTCTCATACTATTGACCCAAAATCAGGGCGACCGATTACCCATAATCTAGTTTCTATTACGGTTATTGCAGATAACTGTATGAGTGCCGATGGGCTATCAACAGGGCTAAATGTGCTAGGGCCTGAAGCTGGCTTTGCCTTAGCTGAGAAAATGAATATTCCTGTTTTTATGATTGTTAAGACAGATAAAGGTTTTGAAGAGCGTTATACTAAAGCATTCGAACCATTTTTAACCAAGAAGCAGTAATTCGGGGAGGATAAAGGAATGCTAAATATTTTTATTGCCGCCTTTGCACTGTTCTTGCTGGCGTTTTTAGGAATGTCTCTTGGGTATATTTTCAAGCGTAAAAGTATTCAAGGTAGTTGTGGCGGCTTAAGTAGTATCGGGGTTGATAAAGTATGCGATTGCCCTGAGCCTTGTGACGCCCGCAAAAAACGCATGGCACGTGAAGAAGCTCGCCAAAAGATGCTGGAAAAAAACCGCATACTTTAGTATTTAATCTATCTGTTTTCTAAACCTTAGCCATATAAAGTATATGGCTAAGGTTTTTTTATAGCATTAGCCAGTTAAAACGGTATCCGCATTTTTGTCGTATAACTAGCTATAATGGAAGGGAGTTAAGGTATTTCAATGCGGTTTTATTTCTAGTGTCAATGACAGCAATAATAGCCGAATATACTATTCGTATAATATTTAAACAGCATTATTCTTCTATTTTATTATATAGATTTTAGTTGACTCATTTTCTTATGGCATGAATTTTGTGGGGTATATATGACACCCATTTCTTTACGGTATTCATCAAATTTAATGATAATTTCGCAGTTCTCGGCTTTGTTTGCATTACATTTTAGGGGACTTCCACTACTCCATTTTTGGCCGCTAGAAGTGGTAACTGTCCCTATCCATGAACTTTTCCCCGTGGATGAGTATTCGATATCAAATACATCATTATGCGTTTGTTGAGCCCTTATATTATAGGTAATGAAAGCCTTATCTACATCATCTTCACTGCTTTGATAAATAATTTCGACTTTTTTAAAGTCTTCATCCCATTTATTTTCAATAGAGATTGTTCCTTTTGATTTTGACATTTTATCCTCTTGATATTTATAATGAAAGTTCATTTTGTAAGAATAGGCTTAGTTAGTTTTTAAAGGTAATTATTGAAATTAAATTAGTAGTTTAAATAAAAAATAGTATTATTATAAACTGGTATTTTTAATTTTTTCTAAAAATAGAAGTCAAGAAAATATTGCACTTTTTAATATTGGTTTTATTTAAAGTAGATGTAAATAATGATTAACATTAAAGTGTTATAAAAATAAAATAGGAGGTAGTTTAGGTGAGGAAATTAAGCTAATTTATTTGATTAAACATAATTCAAAATAAAATAGCTTAATTATTAGATTATTTTTTGAAGTTTTTTGGGGAATCAACCATTACGGCATCAACACCAATTTCTTTTGCGAGTTGATAGTCTTTTTCGTTATTGACACCAAATACAATAATATACGCTTTACCATTTTTTCTAAAACAATCGATAGCGTTTTTATCCCATGATAAGGTTGCAGGTGAACGAGCTTCACCTAAAGTATACTTTTCAACAACTTCAACTTTACGATGAAGCTCGAAACCATACCAGCGAGTATTATCTTTATCATTTTCTATAGGGCATTGGCGACTCATAACACTATTCGCTAGCATTGTTCTTGTTTCATCACGGCTTTCAAATAATTGGAATTGAGGTGAAAGAGACTTTAATGCCGTTAGAAAGGCATCATTAGTTGAATAAAAACGGACTTGTTTAAATGCCTTAGTCTTATTTAATAATGTAAGGATAGCTTGTGCTTGCTGAGCAGGGTCGGCATCAGGGGATTTTAAGTCAATATAGAAAGTGGTATTAGGGTATTTCTGTAGAACAGCTTCTAATGTATTAATTGTTGTTTTTTGCAAAGGGAATTGTTGGTTATGTTTTTTACTAAACTTATAGGCAGCATTGATATGACTTAATTGCTCTGCGGTATAAGCAGATACTGGCCCTTTTTTTTCTGTTAACGAGTCTAAATCACTTGGGCGATATAAAACTAATTGATTATCTTTACTTAATTGTACTGTTAGCCAAATAGCATCGGCTTTATTTTCTTTTGCTAAATCAATTGCATAAATTGTATTTTCCGGTGCATCAGCAGTACCGGCTCTGTGTGCAACAATTTGTGGTGATAATGCTAAAGCAGTTTGACTTGCAAGAAGTAGAATAACTGACGCCATAGTTTTAACATATTTTGATGTTGATAGAATTGCCATAGGTATCATCCATAAAAGAATTTTTTATAAAATATAATGAGTGAAAAGGACGCATCTGTTTTATTACATTTTCACGGTAAAGTAAGTATTTACGATTGTTTTTAAGACAAACTTTAAATAACAAATGCTGTTATATAGTGTGGCAGACTATTATTTCAATAATATTAATTATTTTTATTATCATTAGGTTATCTGCTATTTTAGAATTGATGTCAGCGAATAGGCCCAGATTGCACGGCTAATAATAATACTGTATATTTAATCAGTTGATTGATTGTGTGGGCTAACTTGTGCGTAAAATTATACATATTGATATGGATTGCTTTTATGCAGCCATCGAAATGCGTGATGACCCAAGCTTGCGTAGTATCCCTATTGCGGTAGGAGGAAGTGCCGATCGCCGTGGTGTGATCAGCACCGCAAACTATGAAGCTCGTCGTTATGGCGTACATAGTGCCATGTCTACCGCTATTGCTCTAAGGCTTTGCCCTCAACTTAAAGTCGTTTCAGGGAGAATGGCGTTATATAAAGAAACGTCCATTCATATACGTAAGATTTTTGCGCGATATACAGATTTAATCGAGCCGCTTTCCCTCGATGAAGCTTATCTTGATGTGACTGACTGCTCACAATTACATGGTTCAGCTACGTTAATCGCAGAGGCAATTCGTCAGCAAATTTTTGATGAATTACAATTGACAGCCTCAGCGGGGATAGCCCCTATCAAGTTCCTTGCTAAAATCGCCTCTGATATGAATAAACCAAATGGGCAATTTGTGATCACCCCGCAAAATATTGATCAATTCATTCTGACTTTACCACTAAGAAAAATTCCGGGAGTGGGAAAAGTCACCGCACAAAAGCTAGCAGATATGGGGCTAACGACTTGTGCTGATGTGCAAAACTATGACGTTGTTACACTGATTAAAAGCATGGGGAAGTTTGGGCAGGTACTATGGGAGCGTTGTCACGGTATCGATGAACGGCCTGTAAACCCAGATAGACTAAGGAAATCCGTTGGTGTTGAGCGGACTCTTGCTGAAGATATTCATGAATGGAATGATTGCCTTTTATTATTAGATAAACTTTATGATGAACTGCAATTGCGTTTAGCTAAAGTGAAACCTGATTTACGCATTGCGCGCCAAGGCGTAAAGTTTAAATTTGATGATTTTCAACAAACAACACAAGAGCATGTTTACCCAATGCTTAATAAGCAAGATTTAGTCCAGTTGGCAAAACAAGTCTGGGTTAATCGACGTGAACAGCGAGGGGTACGATTAGTTGGGTTGCATGTTATGTTACAAAGCCCTCAATTGGAAAGGCAATTGTTATTAGAACTATAAATAAAACATCTACCATAATGAATGGCAGATGTTTCAGTTATGATCAGGTTTTAACCTTTAACCGGGATTGCTTTTAAAACAGCGGTCAACAGTTTCCAATATTCACCAACACTTGCAATATGCACTCTTTCATCAGGAGAGTGAGCACCACGAATGGTTGGCCCAATTGAAACCATATCCATATCTGGGTAAGGCTTTTTGAATAAGCCACACTCAAGGCCTGCGTGGATCACCATCACATTTGGGATTTTACCAAATAGCTTGTTATAAGTTTCACTCACTAAGTGCATTACGGCTGAATCGGCATCTGGTTGCCAACCTGGGTAGCTCCCCTCAGCGCGGTACTGTGCTTGTGCTAATTTACTAATAGAAGTGAGCATGTTAACAACATAGTTTTTGCCACTATCAATCAGTGAGCGAACAAGGAAGATAACCTCCGCTTGGTCTTCTGTCATGCGAACAACGCCCTCATTAAGCGATGTTTCTACGACACCTACAGCGACATCACTCATGCGAATTACGCCATTAGGTGCAGCATTTAAGAAGAACGTAAAACGTTTTTGGCAATCATCAGACAGTGCTTTCAAGTCACTTTGTGTTTCATCTAAGAGTAGAACAAGGTTAGGTTCTATAACGGCTAACTCATTCTTTAAAATACCTTCGTAGCGTTCTCTTAATGCTGTCAGTTCAGCAACTTTTTCTGTCGGAACAGAGATAATTGCATGCGCTTCACGTGGGATAGCATTACGTACGGTACCGCCTCTAAATTCTAACAATTTCAGGCTTAAGTCTTCCGCATGTCCAGCAAGGAATCGTGCGAGTAATTTATTCGCATT
This sequence comes from Providencia sp. NPDC089933, assembly GCF_049545585.1. Lineage (NCBI taxonomy): Bacteria > Pseudomonadati > Pseudomonadota > Gammaproteobacteria > Enterobacterales > Morganellaceae > Providencia > Providencia sp. NPDC089933. The sequence goes on along the minus strand of NZ_JBMWDT010000003.1, from coordinate 37,289 downwards.
ACCTAAGCCTAAGTGAACATCACCACCGGAGTGACCACCTTTTAACCCTTTTAGGGTTAAAGTAAACGTCTGATAACCTTGTGGTAAAGGTTCACGCAGTAGATCAAATGTTGTTGTGAAATCAACCCCTCCAGCACAACCCATATAGATCTCACCTTCTTCTTCAGAGTCGGTGTTAATCAGAATATCCGCCTGTAGCCAACCTGCTTTTAGACCAAACGCACCTTCCATGCCAGCTTCTTCAGTCATGGTGAGTAAAACTTCCATAGGCCCATGCTCGACACTGTCATCAGCCAGAACCGCCAATGCAGAAGCTAAACCAATACCGTTATCTGCGCCTAAAGTTGTACCTTCAGCGGTCACCCATTCACCATTAACATATGGGCGGATTGGGTCTGTTTTAAAGTCATGCACGGTGTCATTATTTTTTTGTGGCACCATGTCTAGGTGTGCTTGCAAGACTACTGCTTTGCGGTTTTCGTAACCCGTTGTTGCAGGTTTACGGATCAAAATATTACCAACTTCGTCGCGTTCTACATGAAAACCTTTTTGTTTTGACCAGTCGATAATATGCGCAGCTAAAGCTTCTTCATGATATGAAGGGTGCGGAATAGAGCAGATGGTAGCGAAGATGTCCCATAGCGGTTGGGGGGATAATGTAGCTAGCTCAGACACGTTTCTCTCCTTTTATTTTCCCTTTATATTTCAATCTGTAGCATTGTTGGCTTCACTCGTAAACTCCAAGCATATACTTATGTATCCTCAAAGGATTTACTCATTTGCCGCCTAGCTACAAATTGAACTATTTAGGAATAATATCCTGAATAACCCATGTAGGAACTGATTGGCAACCAACGTTAATTTCAGCTTCAATTTTTAAAAGGAATATTGCTGTAATTATGACCTAACAGCCTGAAGTTTCGAATTAAAGGCTGCATCTTTTATAATCTCAGGATAACACTTTCTTTTGAAGAATGGATAGTGTAAATGATAATAATTAATGGCGAATGATGCTTTTTACTGGTTTTTAACGCGCCAAATCACTATAATCTCGCGCAACCTTTTTTCCGCAAGACACATTTCAGATTTACTCAGCAGTCGGGACCCGAATTTTATGAGCGAAAAATATGTCGTAACGTGGGATATGTTGCAAATACATGCCCGTAAACTCGCACAACGTTTATTACCAGTAGAACAATGGACCGGTATTATCGCGGTTAGCCGTGGTGGTCTTGTTCCAGGCGCGCTTCTTGCACGTGAACTGGGCATTCGTAACGTTGATACCGTATGTATATCTAGCTATGACCATGATAATCAACGCGAATTAAAAATTATAAAGCGCGCTGAAGGTGATGGCGAAGGCTATATCGTCATTGACGATTTGGTCGATACCGGTGGTACAGCGCAAGCTATTCGTGATATGTATCCAAAAGCACACTTTGTTACTATCTTCGCTAAGCCAGCTGGTCGTCCATTAGTTGATGACTATGTGGTTGATATCCCGCAAGACACATGGATAGAGCAGCCTTGGGATATGGGCGTTGCTTTTATAAAGCCATTGTGTGAACAAGACAAATAAATCGAAGTTAAACTTATTTTCTGGTAATAGATTGTCATTAACAGCCTTTGGGGTTTTTCCTCATAGGCATAACACATAAATACCTAAAATTTTTGAGTCAAACGCGATATAATCTCGGGGGAGTGCATTTTTGCATTCCCCTTATTTTTGGTTTTTTGGCACAATTCAGCTCAGGTAGACAAGGAAATAGGGATGACTCAGCAAAACCTTTCAGAAAAACTTTTCAAACCTAGAGTCAGACAAGTTGAAACGTCGACACTTGTATCCTACTCGTCAGAAACGACTCCTCTGATAAAAGCTCATAGCGTTCTAAGTGGTTCTCATCATGTTGGCTGGTATCGTATGATCAACCGGCTAATTTGGATTTGGCGTGGTATTGATGCACTAGAAATTGAAGAGGTACTTAGCCGAATAGCAGTTTCCGATGCGCCACGCAGTAATGAAACCCAGTTGGATACCGTCATTGGTAATAGGCGTGGGAATTGGTGCTTCGAATGGTCACAGCAGGCTATGCGCTGGCAACAGAAAGCTTTGGAATTCGAGCAAGGGCCGGATGCGGGTAATGCATGGTTGCGAGCCGCAAATTTATACAGTATTGCAGCATACCCTTTTATTAAAGGGGATGAACTAGCAGACCAAGCTATTTTATTAGCGTGTAAAGCCTATGATAATGCTGCCAAATTTTCAGAATATCGGTTAAAGAAAGTTGCATTCAAAGTGGATGATGGGAAAGAAGTTTGTGGCTTTTTACATATCCCATCCCACGGTCAGGGGCCTTATCCTACCGTCATGATTTGCGGCATGTTAGACAGCTTACAAATCGATTTTTGTCGCTATTTTCGCGATTATCTCGAACCACTAGGTATTGCGATGCTAACGCTCGATATGCCTTCTATTGGTTATTCGATAAAACATAAATTGACACAAGAAACAACAACACTGCATGAGCAAATTGTTCGCCAGCTTGAGGATATTGCATGGATTGACCATACCCGCTTCGGTATCGTCGGGATGCGCTTTGGTGCCAATATAGCCTTAAGATTAGCTTATATGTGCCCAGAAAAAATTAAAGCAGTCGCTGTCATAGGTCCAATTGTGCATAGTTTATTGCACGAAGAGAAATATCAACAAGATATTCCTCGGGTAGTTTTGGATGTGTTCGCGAGTCGTTTGGGAATTTATCAGGTTGATGGTGCCGCTTTACGTCATGAATTGAGTTGTTATTCACTTAAAAATCAGGGCCTTTTAGGAAAAAGAAGCAAAGTTCCGATGTTATCGGTAAGCTTAAAAGATGATATCTATAGTCCGAAAGCAGAATCGGATCTAATTCGGCGTTCATCAATGGATGCAGATACAATAATACTACCAAGTCAGCCTGTTTTTGCTAATTTTGAAAAGGCACTAAGTGAAACTACTAATTGGCTGAAAGCAAAAATACTTTAATTATATTTAATATCTTGCTTATTTTTTCCCATTTGTTAAAAAGGGGTCTACCCAAGAAGGAGATCCTTAACATGGCTTTACCGACTGATTATTCAAATGGAAAGTATTTAAAGAAATTTGCTGCAATGGGGCCTTATTTACGCGAAAAACAATGTATCAATGGCTGTTATATATTCGATAGCCTTGTTGTTTGTATTAATGCGAGTATTGCGCCTGAGAAACGTGAATTTTGGGGGTGGTGGTTAAAATTAGTTGCAACTGAAAAAGGCTTTGAGTTCACTTATCATTTTGGTATTTATAATAGCCATGGTAGTTGGCAAGTCAAAGCATTCAAAGATGCGGCTACCACTGAAGCCGTTGAAAAAAATTTAGTATCATTTCATCAAGCACTTACTAAGCAATTACTTGAGCTTGAGTTAAGCCTCTTCCCTTCGCCACTAATGGCAGAATTAAAACTGGAATTAAGCGCATAAATTTGTTTTAAACCAACTTTTGTTGAATTTTGCGTTATGCCTGTTGGCATAACGCGCTTCTCCTGATAAAAATGGTATCTACTTTTTTGTTTTCTTAATCCTAATGGCAGAAAAATGATGAAAAATAGCCAGACGCTGGTTGTTAAGCTAGGAACCAGTGTGCTAACAGGGGGCTCGCGCCGTTTGAATCAAGCTCATATTGTTGAGTTAGTCAGGCAGTGTGCGCAGCAATATGAAAAAGGGCACCGTATTATCATTGTGACATCAGGGGCAATTGCCGCGGGTCGCGAACACTTAAATTACCCCGAATTGCCGGCTACCATTGCATCTAAACAGTTGCTTGCGGCAGTCGGCCAAAGTCGTCTTATTCAGTTGTGGGAAAGGTTGTTCTCCATTTACGGGATCCACATAGGGCAAATGCTGTTAACACGTGCAGATTTAGAAGACCGTGAGCGTTTTCTAAATGCTCGAGACACCTTACAAGCATTACTGAATAATGGCATTATTCCCGTTATTAATGAGAACGATGCCGTTGCGACAGCAGAAATAAAAGTCGGTGATAACGATAATTTATCCGCATTAGCCGCTATTCTTGGTGATGCTGATAAACTGTTGCTACTGACTGATATAGAAGGTCTATATGATGCAGACCCCCGTAGCAACCCAAATGCGAAATTAATTCCTGAAGTCTATGGTGTCAACGACGAGCTTCGTCAAATGGCAGGGGGAAGTGTCAGCGGTTTAGGTACAGGGGGCATGGCAACTAAGCTACAAGCGGCTGATGTTGCTGGCCGCGCAGGGATAGATGTTATTATCGCAGCAGGTAATAAACCTGATGTCATTAGCGCTGTGATTGAAAATATTCCAGTGGGGACTCGTTTTTATGGGCAGAAAAACCCCATGGAAAATCGTAAACGTTGGATTTTCGGGGCGCCAGCTGCGGGTGATGTGTATATTGATGATGGTGCACAATTAGCAATTATAGAAAAAGGTAGCTCATTGTTACCAAAAGGAATTAAAAAGATTGAAGGTGATTTTTCCCGAGGCGCCGTGATCCGCATTCTAAATATGGCGGGGAAAGACCTTGCACACGGTGTTAGTCACTATAATAGTGATGCACTAAGGATGATAGCAGGTCATCATTCACAAGAAATTGGCAGAATACTTGGCTATGAACACGGCTCAGTCGCTGTTCATCGTGACGATATGATAGTGAGTTAATTATGTTAGAAACAATGGGTAAGGCTGCACGAGCAGCGTCATGGCAATTAGCTCAGCTAAGCACCAAACAAAAAAACTCGGCACTATTGCAAATTGCTGAATTACTAGAAAAAGAAAGCGCAGTGATATTATCTGCTAACCAGCAGGATATGGAACAAGCAAAAGCCAGTGGTATGGCAGAAGCCTTACAAGACCGTCTATTGCTGACTCCAGAACGCTTGAAAAGCATTGCTGATGATGTCAGAAAGGTTTGTCAGCTTGCTGACCCTGTTGGGCAAATCATTGATGGTAGCCAGCTTGATAGCGGTTTAAACTTACAGCGCCGACGCGTACCTCTAGGTGTTGTCGGGGTGATTTACGAAGCGCGTCCAAACGTCACTGTCGATGTGGCTTCGTTATGTTTAAAAACCGGTAATGCAGTCATTCTACGTGGTGGTAAAGAAACCCATAATACGAACCTTGCTGTGGTGAGTGTTATCCAAAAAGCACTCAAAAATAGTGGGTTGCCAGAAGAATCTGTACAAGCTATCAATAACCCTGATCGTGAATTAGTTTCTCAATTATTAAAATTAGATCGTTATATTGATATGCTGATCCCTCGTGGTGGTGCGGGGTTACATAAATTATGTCGTGAGCAATCAACGATCCCTGTGATCACCGGCGGTATAGGTGTTTGCCACACCTTTGTCGATGAGTCAGTTGATTTTAATAAAGCGATTAACGTAATCATCAATGCAAAAGTACAGCGCCCAAGTGCTTGTAACTCACTGGAAACTTTGCTAGTTCATAAAGATATTGCGGGTAATTTCTTACCATTTTTAAGTGAGAAAATGGCTGAACAGCAAGTCACACTGCACGCTAGTGAAAAAGCAATGCCATTATTGGAACAAGGCCCAGCAACAGTTGTTGATGTAAAACCTGAAAATTTGGTTGATGAATGGTTATCCTTAGACCTCAATGTAGAGATTGTTGATGACATTGACGCCGCTATTAACCATATTCGCCAATATGGTACTGCGCATTCTGATGCTATTTTGACCGAGTCTATCCGCCAAGCAGATTATTTTGTACAGTGTGTCGATTCGGCGGCTGTTTATGTGAATGCGAGTACTCGCTTCACAGATGGTGGGCAATTTGGTTTAGGGGCAGAGGTTGCGGTTAGCACTCAGAAATTACATTCTCGAGGCCCTATGGGGCTAGATGCCTTAACAACCTATAAATGGGTTGGTTATGGCGATTTTTTAAATCGCCCATAAAGACTAAAATAGATTAATAGGCCACACTTGTGTGGCTTTATTTTTTATTATTTGCCGCATTAGGCAACTTTCATAAGCAGATACATAACCAGTTTTGCTTAGTATTCATGATGATGGGGTGGAAATTAATGTTTTACATTATCGGTCCAAGAGGTTCGGGTAAAACGACAATTGGTAAAAAATTGGCCGAATCTAAAGGCTACCAGTTTGTTGATACAGATAAATTGATACTCGAAAGAGCGGGTAAAACGATAGCAGAAATTGTTGAACAGTACGGATGGGAATATTTTCGTCAATTAGAAACGGAAACGTTAAAATCAATTCTTCAAGATAAAACGATTGTTTCAACAGGGGGCGGGCTGGTTCTTGCTGAGGAAAACCAGAAGATCATGCGTGATAACGGGACAGTGATTTATTTAAATGCTAAGCCTGACGTTTTAGCTAAACGCCTAGCCGCAGAGCCACAAGCTGACCAGCGGCCAAGCTTAACAGGCAAATCATTAGTTGAAGAAATTGAAGAAGTTATGCAGCAAAGAGAACCTATCTACCGTGCGACGGCACACCATGTTATTGATGCCACACAATCCATTGATGATATTATCGCGCAACTTAATGATTTGACTTAAACTAATTAGGTATCAGTAAAGTACGTTTTCGGAATATACCGCTTAGTAGAAAGAGCAGAGCTAAGTAAGATAGGTATGATAACGGAAATACTTCACTTATTTGCATATAAAACATAATCATAATATAGGGATTCATTATGTTGGCAAACATCATCAAGGCAATACTTAAATTTTTATTTCGCGTCCAAGTTACCGGTGATGCAAAAGAATTTAATCAAGATAAATGCTTGATTACACCCAATCATGTTTCTTTCCTTGATGGTGTTTTGATTGCACTTTTTTTACCTGTAAAACCTGTATTTGCTGTGTATTCATCATTTGCGACACCAAAAATGGTGAAGCGTCTTAAACCTTATGCGGATATTGTTCCTCTTGACCCTGCTAACCCTTTAGGGATACGTCACCTTGTTAAAGAGGTGGAAAAAGGGCGCCCAATCGTCATTTTTCCAGAAGGGCGTATTACTGTGCATGGTTCTTTAATGAAAATCTATGAAGGGGCTGCATTTGTTGCTGCAAAGTCGGAGGCAAAAGTTGTTCCTATTCGTATTGAAGGTGCGGAGCGCAGTCACTTTGGTCGGTTAAAAGGCATTATTCCATTAAAATGGTTCCCAAAAATCACATTACATATTTTGCCTGCACAAAGCATTCCTATGCCTCAAGCCCCTCGAGCTGTTGAGCGCCGAGCCTTAGCTGGAGAGCATTTGTACCAAATTATGAAATCTGCGCGTATGGCTTGTTTGCCCCAAGTCACATTGGTCGAAGAGTTTATTCAAAGTGTTCATAAGTTTGGTCGATATACGCCCTGTATTGAAGATATCGCTTTTAAAGAAGACTCCTACCAAAGCTTATTGAAAAAAGCTCTGGGAGTCGGGCGTATTATAGAACGTTATACCCATGAAAATGAGCGTGTAGGCTTATTATTGCCAAATACAACAGTTACGGCTGCGGCTATTTTTGGGGCCCTAATGAGGGGACGAGTCCCTGCGATGCTGAATTATACTGCGGGAAGCCATGGGATCAGTAATGCATTAAAAGCATCTGCAGCCACTGTCGTATTTACCTCTCGCCAATTTTTAGAAAAAGGTCATTTAACGCATATTCCCGAGCAAGTTACTGAAGCTAACTGGATTTACCTTGAAGATTTAAAAGATACAGTGACATGGCAAGATAAACTTTGGATTGTTAAGCATTTATTTAATCCACGTAAAGCCGTTATCCCGCGCAAAACGACAGATGAAGCGATCGTGCTATTCACTTCAGGGTCAGAGGGAACACCGAAAGGGGTGGTTCATAGCCACGGGAGCTTAATGGCGAATGTTGAGCAAATTAAGACCATTGCTGACTTCACTCCTCGTGACCGTTTTATGTCATCATTACCATTATTCCATGCATTTGGTCTAACTGTTGGTTTGTTCATTCCTCTATTTTCAGGAAGCCGAGTGTTTCTTTATCCAAGCCCTTTGCACTATCGAGTCATTCCGGAATTGGTCTATGACAAAAATTGTACAGTGCTTTTTGGGACTTCGACATTTTTAGGTAATTATGCGCGTTTTGCGCATCAGTATGATTTTGCACGTTTGCGCTATGTCGTTGCTGGCGCTGAAAAGCTCTCTGATAAAACTAAAAAAATCTGGTTTGATAAATTTGGTATTCGTATCCTTGAAGGGTATGGGGTGACTGAATGTGCTCCTATCGTTTCAATTAACGTACCAATGGCCGCTAAAGAAGGTTCAGTAGGTCAAATTTTACCCGAAATGGAGGCGAGGATTATCCCTATCCCAGGTATTGAACAGGGGGGGAAATTACAGCTAAAAGGGCCAAATATCATGAAGGGGTATTTACGTGTTGAAGCCCCTGGTGTCTTAGAAACGCCTAAAGCGGAAAATGAGCAAGGTGAATTAGAAGATGGCTGGTATGACACGGGTGATATCGTTACTTTAGACAATCAAAACTTCTGTACTATTAAAGGTCGTGTTAAGCGTTTTGCAAAACTTGCAGGGGAAATGGTTTCTCTTGAAAGTATTGAACAAATGGTCGCGGGTATTTCACCAAATGAGAATCATGGCGTTGTCACTAAGCCTGATAGTAGTAAGGGTGAGGCGCTTGTTTTATTCACGACAGATAAAGAATTAGACCGCAGCGCATTGTCTGCGGCAGCGAAAAGCAAAGGCTTAACTGAATTAGCTGTCCCGCGTGACATTCGTTTAGTAAAAGAACTGCCAGTTTTGGGAAGTGGTAAAACGGACTTTGTTACACTAAAACAGATGGCGTTAAAGGATGAATAATATGCAAGAAAGCATGCAAAATGCGCCATTAATGAGCCGAGGAATGAAAGCCGTATTGGCGTCTCAATTCCTCTCTGCATTTGCTGATAATGCATTATTATTTGCAATACTTGCACAGCTTAAAGCAGAGTTTTACCCTGAGTGGAGCCATCCTATTCTGCAAATGGTGTTTGTATTTACTTATATTGTACTGGCACCTTTTGTAGGGCAAATCGCCGATAGGTTCTCAAAAGGGCGCGTAATGTTGTTTTCTAACATTTTTAAATTTATTGGGGCTCTTGGTATTTGTTTGGGGTTAAACCCTTTCCTTTGCTATGGTCTAGTGGGGGTAGGCGCTGCATCTTATTCCCCTGCTAAATACGGTATTTTAGGGGAATTAACAGGGGGAGATAACCTTGTTAAAGCAAATGGAGTTATGGAAGCATCGACAATCGCGGCTATTCTAGTGGGCTCAGTGGTCGGTGGGGTGCTTTCCGATATTAACCTTATATTAGCGCTCGGAACTTGTGCTGTATTGTATGCATTAGCTGTTATTGCCAATTTCTTTATCCCACCGCTAGTGGCTGCACGGCCAGGCAAAGGCTGGAATATTAAACTATTAGTGACTGATTTTTTCGGTGCTTGCCGTATTCTATGGTCTAACCAAGAAAGTCGCTTCTCACTTGTGGGGACCAGTTTATTTTGGGGGGCGGGTGTCACCTTACGTTTTTTATTAGTGGCATGGGTACCTGTCGCTTTAGGCTTACAAGACAACACAACCCCAACAATCCTCAATGCGATGGTTGCTATAGGGATTGTCGTTGGAGCGGGGCTTGCTGCTAAATTTATTACCTTAAAAACGGTTTATCGTTGTATTCCTGCTGGGGTTATCATCGGTATCATGGTGGTTTTACTCTCATTGCAAACTAATATTATTCCAGCATATTTTATTCTGATAATACTTGGGGTATTTGGTGGCTTATTTGTGGTTCCACTTAATGCATTACTTCAAGAAAAGGGGAAAGAGACTGTTGGAGCAGGGAATGCCATTGCTGTGCAAAACTTAGGCGAAAACAGTGCAATGCTAATTATGTTAGGCTTGTACTCTTTGGCAATTAAAGCTGGTTTGTCAGTAGTGAATGCAGGGATTGGTTTCGGTGCTGTATTTGCGATAGCTATTGCGGGTTTGTGGGTTTGGGATCGCGCTCGTAAAAAAATGAAGTAAAGGTAGGTAGCATCATGATAGATGAGAAGCAACTCGAAATATTGAGTATTCAAATTGGTCAGAAACTAACAGAACAAGGTAAAACAGTCACCGCTGCTGAATCTTGTACTGGTGGCTGGGTTGCTAAGGTATTGACCGATATCGCAGGGAGCTCAGCTTACTTCCAGCGTGGCTTCGTCACTTATAGCAATGAAGCCAAACACCAAATGATTGGTGTTAAAGAGGAGTCTTTACAACAATATGGCGCAGTAAGCCAACAAGTTGTCGCAGAAATGGCTTTAGGGGCATTGCGGGAAGCGAGGGCCGATTTTGCTGTTTCAATCAGTGGAATTGCCGGCCCCGACGGCGGTAGTATAGAAAAGCCTGTTGGGACAGTCTGGTTTGGTTTTGCTAAAAAACAGGCTGATAAAACCATAACCGTAACAACACAGCACTGTGTATTCCAAGGGGATAGAAACCAAGTTCGTTTACAATCAACGGGTTATGTCCTAGAAACACTTTTAAAGTTGTTAAATGAAAAATTTTCTTGATACTGTATGATTATACAGTATAATTAATTTTAACAAACCCAATTCAATCGTTTTATTCGCAGTGGTCAAGCCATTGCACTTAGGGAGTAATCATGGCTATTGATGAAAACAAACAAAAAGCACTTGCAGCAGCATTAGGCCAAATTGAAAAACAATTTGGTAAAGGCTCCATTATGCGTCTTGGTGAAGACCGCTCTATGGATGTTGAAACGATTTCAACAGGCTCCTTATCCCTTGATGTTGCATTAGGCGCTGGTGGCTTGCCATTAGGTCGTATTGTTGAAATCTACGGTCCTGAAGCTTCGGGTAAAACAACATTAACTTTACAGGTTATTGCTGCGGCACAACGCAGTGGTAAAACTTGCGCATTTATCGATGCAGAGCACGCCTTAGACCCTATCTATGCGAAAAAATTAGGCGTAGATATTGATAACTTATTATGTTCACAACCCGATACAGGTGAACAAGCTCTTGAAATTTGTGATGCATTAACACGCTCAGGGGCGGTTGATGTCATTATCGTTGACTCTGTTGCTGCGTTAACACCTAAAGCTGAAATTGAAGGCGAGATTGGTGATTCTCATATGGGCCTAGCAGCCCGTATGATGAGCCAAGCAATGCGTAAATTGGCGGGGAATTTAAAAACGTCAAATACCTTACTGATCTTTATCAACCAAATTCGTATGAAGATTGGTGTTATGTTTGGTAATCCGGAAACCACTACAGGTGGTAACGCATTGAAATTCTACGCATCTGTCCGTTTAGATATTCGCCGTATCGGTGCGGTGAAAAACGGTGAAGAAATTGTAGGTAGCGAAACCCGTGTTAAAGTTGTGAAAAATAAAGTCGCAGCACCATTTAAACAAGCTGAATTCCAAATTCTTTATGGTGAAGGGATTAACACCTTCGGTGAGCTTATTGACTTAGGTGTAAAACATAAATTAATTGAAAAAGCGGGTGCTTGGTATAGCTATAACGGGGACAAAATCGGTCAAGGTAAAGCTAACTCAACAACTTATTTAAAAGAGCATCCTGAAATAGCACAGGAAATTGATACGAAACTACGCGAAATGTTATTAAATCATACTGGTGAATTTAGTAGCGCTGCGGAAGATTTCGTCAGTGGTTCTGATGAAGAAGAAACACCAGAAGAAATTTAATTCAAGTGTAACTATTTGATTATCATCTAAATTAGTGGCGCACCTTTCATAAGGGGGCGCCATTTTTATTTTGGCCTATTACATTAATAGTTTATCGAACAGTTTTTCTGTGGAAAAATACCCCAGCGCGGGGTATAAACATGCTTTCAGAAAATATCTAGACGCTTTACAATGAAAGCTGCTAATGGATGTATCTATATTTTACTTCTGCATAAAGAGACTTTATCTTATCAGTCACTTTTTAATCGGAGAGTTGATTAGAGGTGATGTTACATACCATCTCAACAATTCGTAATTCTGTTTCCAGCTTGATATCGGGATAAATATGAGTAAAAGCACCGCTGAGATCCGTCAAGCGTTTCTCGACTTTTTTCATACGAAAGGTCATCAAGTGGTCACCAGCAGTTCGCTAGTGCCAAATAATGACCCTACACTACTGTTCACAAACGCAGGGATGAACCAGTTCAAAGATGTATTTCTTGGCCTGGATAAGAGAGCATATTCCCGAGCGACAACTGCGCAACGTTGCGTTCGAGCAGGTGGTAAACATAACGACTTAGAAAATGTGGGTTATACCGCTCGCCACCATACATTTTTTGAAATGCTAGGTAACTTCAGCTTCGGTGATTACTTTAAGCATGATGCTATCCGCTTTGCTTGGGAACTATTAACTAGCGAAGAGTGGTTTAATTTACCAAAAGAAAGGCTGTGGGTAACTGTCTACGCGACAGATGATGAAGCGTATGATATCTGGAACAAAGAAATTGGTGTTCCAGCTGAGCGTATTATTCGTATTGGTGACAATAAAGGTGCACCATATGCGTCAGATAACTTCTGGCAAATGGGTGATACAGGCCCTTGTGGTCCATGTACAGAGATTTTCTATGACCATGGTGAGCATATTTGGGGTGGTCCTCCGGGGAGCCCTGAAGAAGATGGTGACCGTTATATTGAAATCTGGAACCTTGTCTTCATGCAATTTAACCGTCAATCAGACGGTACTATGGAGCCACTGCCAAAACCTTCAGTCGACACAGGGATGGGTTTAGAACGCATTTCTGCGGTACTTCAACACGTAAATTCTAACTATGAGATTGATATTTTCCGCGAACTCATTGCTGCTGCTGCGAAAGCAACAGGGGCAACTGATTTGGAAAATAAATCATTGCGTGTTATTGCTGACCACATTCGTTCTTGTGCATTCCTTGTTAGTGATGGTGTCATTCCATCAAATGAAGGGCGTGGCTATGTTTTACGGCGTATTATTCGCCGAGCAGTGCGTCACGGTTACATGCTTGGTGCAAAGGATACCTTCTTCTACAAATTAGTTGCTCCACTAATTAACGTGATGGGCTCTGCTGCGGATGAGCTTGCACGTCAGCAAGCAATGGTAGAAAAAGTTCTTAAAACTGAAGAAGAACAATTTGCTCGTACTTTAGAACGCGGCTTGCAATTATTAGACGAAGAACTTGCTTCCCTAAAAGGCGATACACTTGATGGTGAGGCTGCATTCCGTTTATATGATACCTATGGCTTCCCTATCGATTTAACGGCGGACGTTTGCCGTGAACGCAATATTAAAGTCGATGAGCAAGGTTTTGAGCATGCGATGGAAGACCAACGTCGTCGTGCTAGAGAATCGAGCGGTTTTGGCGCAGATTATAACTCATTAATCAAAGTTGATAAGCGTAGCGAATTCTCTGGTTATCAATACGATGAGCAACAAGCAACAATCACGGCTTTGTATAAAGATGGTCAACCTGTTGATACCCTTAAAGAGGGTGAAGAAGGGTTGGTTATCCTAGATAAAACTGCATTCTATGCAGAGTCCGGTGGGCAAGTGGGTGACACTGGTTATTTAAATAGTGACAGTGCAAGCTTTAATGTAACAGACACTCAAAAATACGGCCAAGCGATTGGTCACATAGGTAAAGTAGAGTCAGGTACATTAGTTGTTAACCATCGTATTACTGCTTTGATTAATAGCGCGAGGCGTGATGCTATCCGCTTAAATCACTCAGCGACACATTTACTTCATGCTGCATTACGTCAGGTATTGGGTGAGCATGTGTCACAAAAAGGCTCATTGGTTAACGATAAATATCTCCGTTTTGATTTCTCCCATTTTGAAGCGATGACACAGGAAGAGCTACGTCAGGTAGAAGATATTGTGAATGCTCAAATCCGAAAAAACTCAGAAATTGAAACTGAGTTGATGGATTTAGAGGGAGCTAAAGCGAAAGGCGCTATGGCATTATTCGGTGAAAAATATGAAGAACGTGTACGCGTTTTGAGTATGGGTGATTTTTCTATTGAATTATGCGGTGGTACACATGCTAGTCGAACTGGGGATATTGGTTTATTCCGTATTCTTAGCGAATCAGGCACTGCTGCTGGCGTTCGTCGTATCGAAGCAACAACGGGGGCGATGGCGATTGAAAATATTCACAATCAATCCGAGCAACTTTCAGCAATTGCTCACCTATTAAAAGGTGACTCCAATAGTCTTGTGGAAAAAGTTAAAGCTGCATTAGACAAATCTCGTCAGCTCGAGAAAGAAATTTTGCAACTAAAAGATCAGCAAGCATCGCAAGAAAGTGCTTCAATAGGTAGTAAAGCGAAAGATGTGAAAGGCATCAAGTTGTTAGTGACTCAATTGAGCAATACTGATCCTAAGCTACTGAGAACTATGGTAGATGATCTCAAGAACCAGCTGAAATCTGCGATTATCGTGCTTTCAACAACAAGTGGTGATAAAGTCAGTATGATCGTTGGGGTGACTAATGATTTAACTGCTAAAGTTAAAGCAGGTGACTTGATTTCCTTTATTGCAGGGCAGGTTGGCGGTAAAGGTGGTGGGCGACCAGACATGGCACAGGCAGGGGGTACTGACGTGAATGCATTACCTGCTGCGATGGCAAGTGTCGAAGAATGGGTTGAATCACGGCTATAAGCGTCGACAAAGTTGCCTCATTAAAATATGAGGCAACTTTAAGCTGTTGCGGCATTGTTAATGTATCGCTTGTAGTGTTATATTTTGCTTGTAAATAATTAGAATGCTTGCATTGATGGCATCAATGCTTTAGGTGAATATCATTGCTTTACGTTTTCACGGTGTGTGATGGACAATAGCGGGGGATACCTAAAGACCCGACTCTTTTAATATTTCAAGGAGCAAAGAATGCTTATTCTGACTCGTCGAGTTGGTGAAACACTCATGATAGGCGATGAGGTAACAGTTACTGTATTGGGTGTCAAAGGCAACCAAGTTCGTATTGGTGTTAACGCCCCAAAAGAAGTTTCTGTTCACCGTGAAGAAATTTATCAACGGATCCAGGCTGAAAAAACTCAACCAGATAATCAATAATAAAAAAGAAGCGTCCAATGATTGACCACACAGCAAGAATGGACGCTTGTCTTTCCTATTCTATTATTCCCTTTTGTTAATCTAATATGCAGTTTTTTAGTGTTTAGCGACTGTATTTTGCTGAGCATTAATTTTCATCGTGCTCGATTTATTTTTTTATTGCATGTCTATTTTTCATTTGGCTAAAAAATATACTTTTTGTTGAGTGCTATCATCATTTTTTTTCCTGCTTTTTGTTTATAAACTTAGTGAGATAAGGGCTGAAAAAGATCTTTTTCGGTGCTAAACTAATCATCTTGCTTGTGAAATGTGCAAACAGACTACGGAATGCAAAAAGTTTGGAAAAATTGTTTGACTTCTAAGTCTAGGAAAGTAATATGTGCGCCACACAGCAACGAGATGTTTGAAAAAACAAATCGTGTGTAACTAAAATATGGTGAGGTGGCCGAGAGGCTGAAGGCGCTCCCCTGCTAAGGGAGTATGCGGTCAAAAGCTGCATCGAGGGTTCGAATCCCTCCCTCACCGCCATTTTAGATATGCATCCGTAGCTCAGCTGGATAGAGTACTCGGCTACGAACCGAGCGGTCGGAGGTTCGAATCCTCCCGGATGCACCATATTTAACCCTATAAGAGTATCTGATGGGGTTTTGTTTTGGTTCTAGAATATTGGAAACCAAAACATGCAGTAACTTAGAAGTTAGTTTTTAGTAGTTGATAAAAATTTTGAGATAAAAATCAGTCTTGCACTAAACATGCATCCGTAGCTCAGCTGGATAGAGTACTCGGCTACGAACCGAGCGGTCGGAGGTTCGAATCCTCCCGGATGCACCATCTCTTAGTTGCTAAATTTAGCATATCAATAATACATTTTAATCTAATTCATAAAAAGTTATTGGAACATCGATTTATAATCGAAAGAATTTTGCATCCGTAGCTCAGCTGGATAGAGTACTCGGCTACGAACCGAGCGGTCGGAGGTTCGAATCCTCCCGGATGCACCATCATTAGAAACTCCTCACTTTGAGGAGTTTTTTTTTGCCTAAAATTAGAAAAAATGCCATTCACCTAATATCTTTGTATGTAATCCTCGATAAACCACACATCTAGACAGCGACAATTTATGTGATTTAAGCTAAAGTAATTGCCTCAATAAAATAAATTAACATCACAGGCGGGAGGTCGATTTGATCCCGGACGTATCAAAAGCGCTCTCATGGTTAGAGGCGCACCCAGAAGCACTAAATGGAATTCAACGTGGTATTGAGCGCGAAACATTGCGTGTGTCCCCAACAGGTGCGATAGCAGAAACATTGCATCCAGAAGGGCTGGGAAAAGCTTTAACACATAAATGGATCACGACAGATTTTGCGGAGTCCTTACTCGAATTTATTACTCCTGTAGATAAAAGCATCAGCCATAATTTGGCCTTTCTTCGGGACTTACATCGTTATACTGCGCGCCAACTTAAAAATGAAAGAATGTGGCCGCTCAGTATGCCGTGCTTTATTGAAAGTGAAGATAGAATCACTCTTGCTCAATATGGTTCTTCTAATGTCGGGCGTTTTAAAACCCTGTATCGAGAGGGCTTAAAAAATCGTTATGGTGCGCTAATGCAAACGATAGCAGGGGTGCATTATAACTTTTCTTTGCCAATTGAATTTTGGCAGGCTTGGGCTGGTGTAAAAGATGAAGAAAGCGGTAAGGAAAAAATTTCAGAGGGCTATTTACGTCTGATCAGAAATTATTACCGCTTCGGTTGGGTTATTCCGTATCTATTCGGCGCATCTCCAGCCATTTGTGGCTCTTTCTTAAAGGATAGAGACACAGCGTTATCATTTGATAAAACAGATTGTGGCACCTATTACTTACCTTATGCGACATCACTGCGCATGAGTGACCTAGGCTATACAAATAAGTCGCAAAGTGATCTAAATATTACGTTCAATAAACTGGATGAATATATAGAAAACTTGAAAAAAGCCATTCATAAACCTTCGGCTGAGTTTGAAAAGCTAGGAGTAAAAAAAGATGGCGAATATGTTCAGTTAAATACGAATGTATTACAGATAGAGAATGAGCTGTATGCCCCTATACGGCCGAAACGTGTACCTAAAGGTAATGAATCACCTTCAGATGCTCTAATGCGTGGTGGTATTGAGTATATTGAAGTTCGTTCACTGGATATCAACCCGTTCAGTGCAATTGGGGTAAATGAAACACAAGCTCGGTTTGTTGATCTATTCTTAATATGGTGTGTGCTTGCAGATGCACCTGAAATGAATGCTCAAGAGCTTGATTGCTGTCGCCAAAATTGGAACAGGGTGATCCTTGAAGGGCGTAAACCTGGACAAGTGATTGGTTTTGGTTGTGGTAGTGAAGTCAAACCATTAGTTGAGGTTGGTCAGCAATTATTTAATGATTTAATTCGGGTTGCTGAAGTGCTTGATACTTGCTGTGATGAAAGGTATCAAGAAGCTTGCCACCAGTTTGTTGCCATGTTTGAAGATCCAACACTGACATACTCAGCGCTCGTTATGGATGAGATGTTGGAAAAAGGCATTGGTGGTTATGGGCTAGAATTAGCTGAGAAGTATTTTGAACAGTTAGTTAATGAACCTTATGAAGTGATTACTGAAGAGCAATTTGAACAAGCACGGTTAGCTTCAATTGAGAAGCAAGCAAAGATGGAGCAAAGTGAAACTGAAAGCTTTGAAGACTATCTGCGCATCCATGCAGGACGCTAAAAGAAATGGCCACACTAGGTGGCCAAATAAAAATCTCTTAGAGAATTAGGGATGATAACAAATTGCGCGTCTTTCAATATTTCAGACTCTGCATTTTCAAAATAGTTTCATTTATTTTTAGAAATAATTTTTATATTTTTGAGGAGGTCACAAAATGCCATTATTAGATAGCTTTACTGTCGATCATACTCGCATGTCAGCGCCTGCTGTACGTGTGGCAAAAACCATGAAAACACCGAATGATGATACTATCACAGTGTTTGATTTACGTTTTACCGTGCCAAATGAAGAAGCCATGACAGAGAAAGGAACGCATACTTTAGAGCACTTATTTGCAGGCTTTATGCGTGATCATCTCAACAGTGATGGTGTAGAAATTATTGATATCTCTCCAATGGGCTGCCGTACAGGTTTTTATATGAGCTTAATCGGCCAACCAGAGGAGCAGCGTGTTGCTAATGCGTGGAAAGCGGCAATGGAAGATGTTTTGAAGGTTGAAGATCAAAACAAAATTCCTGAATTGAATGTATATCAGTGTGGTACATATAAAATGCATTCATTAGAAGAAGCGCAACAAATTGCACGTAATGTTCTCGCTTCCGAGATTGGTATCAATAAAAATGATGAATTAGCGTTACCAGCAGACAAACTAGAGCAACTGCACGTCTAGTTATCTATTTTTTAGTTGATCTATATATAAAACAAAAGAGCCAATATCTGGCTCTTTTTAGGTTGTGAGCTAAGAGTGGCAGTTTAAATTAAAGGTCTGGGATTTGGGAGCTAAATGCCAGAGGGGTTATCCTGACTTGCTTAACAATATTTTCGCTCATGACTAATACCTCGATAAGGTAATGGCCTACCACGATTTGCTCTTCAGGTTGAGGGATATCACCTATCACCTCTAATACCATGCCATTAACCGTCCTAGGGCCATCAATAGGGAGATTCCAATCGAATGCCTTATTTAGCTCACGGATATTGGCAGAACCGTCTACAAGTACGCTACCGTCGCTTTGTGGCAAAACCTCTTCAGCTAGTGATGGAGACATAGATGTTGTAAAGTCCCCTACAATTTCTTCTAAGATATCTTCGACAGTAATAAGACCTTGAATTTCACCATATTCGTCAACAATGATGCCTAGCTTTTCTTTGTTATGCTGAAAATTAACAAGTTGAATATTAAGTGGCGTACTATTCGGGATGAAATAGATATTATCAGCTGCTTTAATCAGATTTTGCTTGTTGAATTCGCGTTTTTCCATCATCAAACGATAGGCTTCTCGAACACGCAAAATACCAATGGAATCATCAAGGGAATCACGATAAAGCACTATACGTCCATGAGGTGAATGCGTTAGCTGTCGAATAATTGATTTCCAGTCATCATTTACGTCAATGCCCACAATTTCATTTCTTGGCAACATAATATCGCCAACGGTGACTTTGTCTAAATCCAATATTGAAATCAGCATGTCTTGGTTGCGACGGCTAATTTTATGCTTTGATTCGTTAACAATGGTCCGCAATTCTTCCTTGTTGACGGCATCCGTACGGGCAGTTAGCGACCGTATACCTATACAACGTAACAACAAGGCTGAAATGGTATTAAATGCCAACACAATCGGCATCATAATGACTTGTAGCGGCTTTAAAAGGTAGCTGCTAGGAAACGCAATTTTTTCTGGATACAGCGCAGCGAGTGTTTTAGGCATAACCTCGGCAAATATAAGGATCACAAATGTTAGAATCCCCGTCGCCATTGCTACACCGGCATTGCCGTATAAACGCATGCCGATAATCGTCGCTAATGCAGAGGCGACAATATTGATCAAATTATTGCCAATAAGCACTAAACTTAAGAGTTTATCGGGGTGCTTGAGTAATTTTTCGACGCGGATCGCAGAGCTATTGCCATGTTTTGCTAAATGTTTTAAACGATAGCGGTTTAATGTCATCATCGCTGTTTCGGAAGCAGAGAAATAGGCCGACATAAAAATTAAAACAATCAATATGATGATTAGCGTACTGGTAGACACATCATCCAAAACAAGGTTCCTTATATGAGGCTAATGGTGGTTTAGTTGTCAAAATATTATAAATTCCTGTATAAGGCGGTTACCAAAAAAAGCCATTGTTAAGATAATGGAGCCCCCAACGTGGAAAAACAACACGCGTTTACCCCGCCATCCACCATGGAAATGCCCCCAAAGCAAAGTAATATAAACAAACCAAGCAATAACAGATAATACTGATTTATGGATATTTTCTTTACCAAAAATATTATCCATATAAATAAAGCCTGTGCATAAGGTTAATGTAAGCAAAATCACACCAACCTGAGTGATATGAAACATCTTGCGTTCTACAACCATCATGGGTGGCATATCTGGGCTAAATTTTAAGGTTTTATTTTTTAATTGGTGGTCAATCAACGCCACTTGGAGAGCATATAACGCTGCAATGAGCAACGTTGCATAGCTCAATAAAGCTAAGCCGATATGAACGAATAGAGGGACGCTCGCTTCTAGATGAGTAATAAACTCACCGGGCATGATGGTGGATAACATTAAATTAATGATAGCAAAACTATATACAATCGGAGTTAAGTACCAGGCTTTTCCCCAATAAGCCACAACGGTCATAATCACACACATAAGCAAGCTAACCGCAGAACCTAGATTCAACAGTGTGAGATTTTGCCCCTCGGCCTCACTGAAAATAAGTAATTTCAGTGTTATTGCATGAGTCACTAACGCAATAACAGCAAGCAAAATCGCTAGGCGACGATAGAATGGCTGCTTACGCACTTGACCGGGGACGATCAGTAGCAGACTGACCATGTATGTACAAACTGCTATGACTGCAAATACGGGCATAGTATAGTGTCGTTGTTCTTGGTTAGTGGAAAGTTATTACATAGTATAACTTGTACGGGTGTAGGCTCCAACCATTGGACGGGCTAATCACAGCATATTCGTTGTTGATAGCACTTCATGCGCCAACTGATTTGATTTATCACCATAAATTAGAACCATAATAACCTGTATCATCAGTTTCAAACAGGGGGCAGCGAAAAAACAATGGGCATGTTACAATAGCATAATTATTTTGCCCGAATTATTTTAGCGTTGGTTTTTCTTTCATAATTATGAAAGGATTGATACTTATAATTCAAGTCGTTATAACCAATACACTTGAAATTAGCTGTATTAGCAACCAGATCAGGCTGAGCATCGGCCCATCAACAGAATTGAGCTAAGACATATGTTTGATAATTTAACTGACAGACTATCGCGCACGTTGCGCAATATCAGTGGGCGGGGACGCCTTACTGATGACAATATTAAAGACACATTACGCGAAGTTCGCATGGCCTTACTGGAAGCAGACGTTGCTTTGCCAGTTGTCCGTGAATTTATTCAAAAAGTCAAAGAAAGTGCTGTTGGTCAAGATGTTAATAAAAGCCTAACACCTGGCCAAGAATTTATTAAAATTGTTCAAAATGAACTGACTAGGTCGATGGGGGATGAAAACCATCAGCTTAATTTATCTGCGCAACCGCCTGCGGTAGTCTTAATGGCCGGCTTGCAAGGTGCGGGTAAAACGACCAGTGTTGCCAAGCTTGGTAAGCATTTAAAAGAAAAACAAAAGAAAAAGGTACTGGTGGTCTCAGCTGACGTTTATCGCCCTGCGGCGATCAAACAGCTAGAAACATTAGCTCAATCTGTTGGGGTTGATTTTTTCCCTTCCGATGCACAGGAAAAACCCGCAGCCATCGTACAAAAAGCATTAAAACATGCACAGTTACAATTCTATGATGTGTTGTTAGTGGATACCGCCGGTCGTTTACACGTTGATGAAGCGATGATGGAGGAAATCCAAGAAGTTCACCGCATTATCAAACCCGTTGAAACCTTATTTGTCGTTGATGCAATGACAGGTCAAGATGCGGCAAATACTGCAAAAGCGTTTAATGAAGCATTACCACTGACAGGGGTTGTATTAACCAAAGTTGATGGGGATGCTCGAGGCGGTGCGGCACTGTCAATCCGTGCTATCACAGGCAAGCCAATTAAATTCTTAGGGGTTGGTGAAAAAACTGATGCCTTAGAGCCTTTTCACCCTGAGCGTGTCGCTTCCCGTATCCTTGGTATGGGGGATGTGATTTCTCTGATTGAAGAGATCGAACATAAAGTTGACCGTGATGAAGCTGAAAAATTAGCGAAAAAGCTAAAAACGGGTGATAGCTTTGATTTAAATGACTTCCTGAGCCAATTAAAGCAAATGCGTAATATGGGCGGCATGGCGAGTATGATGAGTAAAATGCCGGGGATGTCCCAATTACCTGATGCCGTCAAATCGCAAATGGATGATAAAATCACTGTTCGAATGGAAGCGATGATTAATTCTATGACGCGTAAAGAGCGTGAGAAACCGGAAATTATTAAAGGTTCACGTAAACGTCGTATCGCAGCAGGTTCTGGTACAACAGTACAAGAGGTGAACCGCCTCTTAAAACAATTTGATGATATGCAGCGCATGATGAAGAAAATGAAAAAAGGCGGCTTAGCCAAGATGATGCGCGGTATGAAGGGTATGATGCCTCCGGGTTTTCCGGGGCGTTAAACAATAAAGCCTCAAACAAAACGTACTTTTGATTGATTTTTGCGTCAAAGTGAGTAAACTTTTCGGGCTTTTTATATGACAGCCGGACTCTATCCCTCGATGGAGTCTGGTTGTTTTGTTAACTAATGAGGATGTTATGGTAACAATTCGTTTATCTCGTGGCGGCGCTAAAAAACGTCCGTTCTACCAAATCGTTGTAACCGATAGCCGCAATGCGCGTGACGGTCGTTTCATTGAGCGTATCGGTTTCTTCAACCCGATCGCAGCAGGTCAAGCAGAAGAACTGCGTTTAGATCTGGACCGTGTTGAGCATTGGGTTGGCTTAGGCGCAACTATTTCTGACCGTGTTGCACAACTGGTCAAACAAGCTAAGAAAGTAGCTTAATCTGTCACGGTGGTAACAATGAGCAAGCAAACTAAGTTACTGCCACCTGAAAACCCAATTGTATTGGGCAAATTAGGTGCAGCATACGGTATTCGCGGTTGGCTCAAAGTTTTTTCGTCCACCGAACATGCTGAAAGTATTTTTGATTATCAGCCTTGGTTTATCCAACGTTCAGGTCAATGGCAACACATTGAAATTGAAGATTGGAAACATCATAACAAGGATATCATTGTTAAGCTGGGTGGGGTCGATGACCGCGACGCAGCAGCACTCTTGACTAATTTTGAAATTGCGGTGAATTCAACCCAACTTCCTGAGTTAGAAAACGAATACTACTGGAAAGACCTTATGGGTTGCCAAGTTGTTACGTTACAAGGGTATGGCCTTGGTATTGTTACTGACATGATGGAAACTGGTTCAAATGATGTACTAGTTATTAAGGCGAATTTAAAAGATGCATTTGGCATCAAGGAGCGGTTAGTTCCGTTTCTTGATGGGCAGGTTATCAAGAAAGTCGATCTCGATGCCAAACTTATTGAAGTGGATTGGGATCCTGGTTTTTAAATCTCCGGTTGAACGGTTTTGATAAGTGGGACTAAATTATGTGGATTGGTGTAATTAGCCTGTTTCCCGAAATGTTCCGCGCAATAACCGAGTACGGGGTAACTGGTCGGGCAGTGAAAAATGGCCTGCTGACTGTTGAGTGCTGGAATCCTAGGGATTTTACCCATGATAGGCATAAAACAGTCGATGATCGCCCCTATGGAGGTGGTCCAGGTATGCTGATGATGGTTCAACCTTTAAAGGATGCAATCAACACAGCAAGAACTGAGGCCGGTGTTGGTGCAAAGGTTATTTATCTTTCACCTCAAGGGCGCAAATTAAGTCAAGACGGCGTTTGCGAACTAGCAACCAATGAGAAGCTAATTCTTGTTTGTGGTCGCTATGAAGGTATTGATGAGCGTATTATTCAAACCGAAGTTGACGAAGAATGGTCAATTGGTGATTACGTTCTCAGTGGTGGGGAACTCCCTGCTATGGTGTTGATAGACTCAGTCTCGCGGTTTATTCCGGGGGTACTTGGTCATCAAGCTTCTGCACAAGAAGATTCTTTTGCTGATGGCTTGTTAGATTGTCCACATTATACCCGCCCTGAAGTGTTAGATGGCATGCAAGTTCCTGAGGTACTGCTTTCAGGGAATCATGCCAAAATAGATAGTTGGCGCATGAAACAATCACTTGGTCGTACCTGGCTTAGAAGACCTGAGCTTCTGGAAAGCCTAGCTCTGACTGACGAGCAGAGGATGTTGCTGACTGAATTCCAAAATGAATATCAGTCCGAGCAACAAATGAATCCAGACAATTAATTGTCTAAACATATCAGTTTACCTAGGGTAAGAGAGTTATTATGAGCAATATTATTAAACAACTTGAAGACGAGCAAATGAAGCAGGACGTACCTTCGTTCCGTCAGGGTGACACCGTGGAAGTTAAGGTATGGGTCGTTGAAGGCTCTAAAAAACGTCTGCAGGCATTCGAGGGCGTGGTTATCGCTATTCGTAACCGCGGTCTGCACTCTGCATTCACTGTTCGTAAAATTTCTAACGGCGAAGGTGTTGAGCGTGTATTCCAAACTCACTCTCCAGTCGTAGATAGCATTGCTGTTAAACGTCGTGGTGCTGTTCGCAGATCTAAACTGTACTACCTGCGTGAGCGTTCTGGTAAGGCAGCTCGTATCAAAGAGCGTCTGAACGCCAAGTAATACGCTTTCGCTACATCCGAAAGTTATGTTATGAGAGAGGCCCGCAGATGCGGGCCTTTTTATATTTGTCACTATATTCGTCATATTTCAAGTTGTAGCTGTGTTGGCAGCACTCATTCGCACTAGTCACATACTTGTGTATGCTCCTAGCGCCTCATTCCTTTGCCGCCTTGCTACACCTCGAACTATTTAGAATATAGCTGAGAGAGTTTATCTTAAGTCCTAGCTGTGTTGGCAGCGCTCAGCCACACAGGTCACATACCTATATTCGTCATATTTCAAGTTGTAGCTGTGTTGGCAGCACTCATTCGCACTAGTCACATACTTGTGTATGCTCCTAGTGCCTCATTCCTTTGCCGCCTTGCTACACTTCGAACTATTTAGAATATAGCTGAGAGATTAATCTCTTAATCTGTAAATAAATATTTACTAAAAATTGGTATTGAACTCTGATTTAAATACTATAAATGTTAATTTTATGTAAATTAATATAATTATCAATAAATTGAATGTGTGTAAATTATTGTTTACATATATGGAAATATTTTACACAAATGGATTGAATTGTTTACGATGCATGGTATGTTATTAACACGCACTTAATCACAATAAACAAATATAAGCTAATAAGTAGGTAAAAAATGATCATGCAAAAAGATGTACTCAACAATGTGAATATTCAAGATGAGCAGGTATTAATTACTCCTGAGAGTCTGAAACAGAAATATCCGCTGAGTCACAGCAGCCTGCATGCCATTGCGACATCGCGCCAAGTGATTGCCGACATCATTCACCAACGTGACCCTCGCTTACTCGTGGTATGTGGTCCTTGCTCAATCCATGATGTGGATGCCGCTATTGAATATGGTGAGCGCCTGAAAAAATTAGCCGAAGAATTAAGTGATAGCTTATATATTGTGATGCGCGTGTACTTTGAAAAACCTCGTACTACAGTAGGTTGGAAAGGTTTAATTAGTGACCCATTCATGGACGGTTCTTTTGAAATGGAAAAGGGGTTACATATTGCTCGTGATTTATTAACCAGCTTAGTCAATATGGGGCTGCCATTAGCAACTGAAGCATTAGACCCTAATAATCCACAATACTTAGGGGATTTATTTAGCTGGTCTGCAATTGGTGCTAGAACAACAGAATCTCAGACTCACCGTGAAATGGCATCTGGTTTATCTATGCCTGTTGGCTTCAAAAACGGAACTGATGGTAGTTTATCTACGGCAATCAATGCATTAAAAGCTGCTGCTATGCCTCACCGTTTTATGGGGATTAACCAATCTGGTCAAGTGTGTTTATTACACACAAAAGGTAATAGTAATGGCCATGTTATATTACGTGGCGGTAAAAAGCCTAACTATGAAGCTGAAGATATTGCAGCTTGTGAAGTTGAAATGAAAAAAGCGGGCTTAGCACCATCGTTAATGGTGGATTGTAGCCATGGCAACTCGAATAAAGACTACCGCCGTCAGCCACAGGTTGTTGATTCAATTATTGAACAAATTGTTAATGGTAATGAGTCAATTACAGGTATTATGTTAGAAAGCCATATTAATGAAGGTAATCAAACGTCTGAACAAGCACGTGATATGATGAAATACGGCGTCTCTGTGACAGATGCTTGCATTAATTGGCAAACAACAGAAACTGTATTGCGCAATTTGCATCAAGCACTGCTACCAGTGCTAGAACAACGCGCACAAAAACTGAGTAAAGTGAGCTGATCAGGGTATTGGTATGTCTGCTGAATTATCCCATTTACGGGAAAAAATTGATGAGGTTGATAAATCGTTATTAGATTTATTGGCAAAAAGGCTGCAATTGGTTGCTGAGGTCGGTGAGGTAAAAAGCTTACATGGGTTACCAATATACGTGCCTGAACGTGAATCAAGCATGTTAGCTGCTCGTCGTGCTGAAGCTGAGCGAATGGGGGTCCCTCCTGATCTTATCGAGGATATTCTTCGGCGGGTCATGCGTGAGTCCTATGCTCGTGAAAATGATAAAGGGTTCAAAACATTGAACCCATCAGCAGGGCCGATAGTCATTGTCGGTGGCGATGGAAAAATGGGGCGGTTATTTCATCGTCTCCTCACTTTATCGGGCTATCAAGTTAAGTCATTAACTGAAAATGATTGGTCTAAGGCCGAGTCGATTGTCGCGGGCGCTAGTATAGTAATGGTGAGTGTACCTATTCATTTGACGGTTCAAGTGATCAACAAATTACCCAAACTAGACAAAGACACAATCTTAGTGGATATCGCTTCTATTAAGCAGCAACCACTAGACGCTATGTTAGCGGCTCATGATGGGCCAGTATTGGGGCTTCACCCAATGTTTGGTCCTGATATTGGTAGTGTTGCAAAGCAGGTCTTTGCCTATTGTCATGGCCGTGGTGCTGGATCTTATCAATGGTTCCTTGAGCAGCTATTAGTTTGGGGAGCTAGACTGAAAGAAATTTCGGCAAAAGAACACGATAAAAACATGAGCTTTATCCAAGCGTTACGTCATTTTACGACCTTTACGTATGGGCAAAATTTAGCGAAAGAAAATATCGACTTGCAGCAATTGCTTGAATTATCGTCACCTATTTATCGCTTAGAATTAGCGATGGTTGGGCGGTTATTCGCGCAAGACCCGCAGCTATACGCAGATATCATTATGTCTTCTGAAGAAAATGTTGAGTTGATCCGTCGTTACCATCAGTTGTTAGGAAACTCAATTGACTTACTTGAAAGCAAAGATAAAGCGGAATTTATTCGCCAATTTAATCATGTTAGTGAATGGTTTGGTGAAGATGCCCACCATTTTATGAAAGAAAGTCAGTCGTTATTGCAAAGAGCGAACGATAACCGTAAATAATCATTCCTCGCCTTCTATCGTATTTCTTGCGGTAGGAGGCTTTATTTCTTCTGCGAATGCATTGTTATGCCTTACAAATACTAATTTTAGACAATCTAATTCTGATTATTTATTTAAAATAAGTAATTGTACTTACTTCTGTAGTTTCTCTCGAATAATATCCTTAGCTGCTCAAAAAGCAAGTTATCCACTATTTAATTCTAAATTAATCAATTTTTAAAATTGATATTTATAAATCGATCGATTTAAATGATAAAGGTTTGGCTGGCTTTACCGATAACACTAATCATTAAATGATGGCTAGTGTGGTAAACATATGTCTTTTAAGAATCTCAAAATCAGTATGAAGTTAACGATAGCATTTGGCGGGTTTGTTGCGCTTATTATCTTGAGCTCAATATTTTCTTTGGCAAACATGAACCGTGCAAACGAAGGAATGAAGCAGGTGCTTTATGAAAGCTATCCAATTGCATCGACCGCAGGGCAAATGATGGATAACTTTTATTCTTTTATTGGGATACAAGAGCTTATTTTGCTTGATGATAGAGGTAGCGATAAACGTCGTGAAGAACTCTCTAAAATTACACTTAAGATAACGGAGTTACTGGAAAAACTGGAAAGTAGTGTAACGGATGATCGTTCTAAAGAAATATTGGCCGATCTACGGGGAATTCGTCAGCAATTCCATGCATCACAAGCCCGTATGAATACATTCTTGCAGCAAAATAATCGCCAAGCTGCAATTGATGAAATGATGACAAAAACCTCTAGTATTCAACGCGAATACCGTGAGCAAATTCAGACGCTAATGGCTATTCAAGACCTACAAATGCAAGAGATCGGTCGTAATGTGAATGCTGACTATGAAAGTAATAAGATACTGCTTGCGGTATTGTCGCTCTTCAGTATTGGGATTGGCTGTGTAGTTGGTTGGTTTATTACTACCATTATTACTCGCCCTCTAGAAAATGCAGTCCATTTTGCTCAAGCCATAGCAAGCGGCGATTTAACTAAAGATATGCAAGTAACCTCAAAAGATGAAACTGGTGTGCTGCTGCAAGCACTTAACGACATGAAGGGGCGTTTGTTAGAAATTGTCCAAGAAGTTCAACAAGGTTCGGAGAGTATTTCGGCTGCGGCAGGGCAAATTGTTGCAGGAAACCAAAATTTAGCGTCTCGTACAGAAGAGCAAGCTGCATCTGTTGAAGAAACCGCGAGCTCAATGGAACAAATTACTTCAACAGTCCAAAATACAACAGAGCATACTCACGAAGCAAGTATGTTGGCTGATCAAGCCGCAATCATAGTACAAAACAATGGTGATATGATGAGTCAAGTAACTAATAAAATGCGGGCTATCAATACATCATCGTTACAAATGACAGAAATTATTAATCTGATTGATTCAATTGCATTTCAGACAAATATTTTGGCATTAAACGCCTCAGTTGAAGCCGCTAGAGCAGGGGAGCACGGCCGTGGTTTTGCTGTCGTCGCTGGCGAAGTCAGGCTGCTAGCTCAAAAAAGTGCGGCATCAGCTAGTGACATTCGCGAGCTTATTGAAAATTCTTCATCCCAAACTCAAGACGGTATGGATTTAGTTGAAAAAGCCACTGATCAAATTTATGGAATGATTGACAGTGTAAAAGAGATGAACACATTACTACGAGAAATTGGCCAAGCGAGCCGAGAACAAAGTGATGGGATTGCACAGATTAATAGTGCTGTCGGGCAACTTGATTTAACAACGCAGCAAAACGCTAGCTTGGTAGAGGAATCTGTTGTGGCAGCAGACTCATTAAATGAGCAGGCATTCCACTTAAAAGAACTAGTGAATTACTTTAAAATAAAAGCTATTAATTAGTACAATAGAATCGTTGCAAATCTGATGATAAGGCTGCACAACTACCTGTGCAGCCAACGTATTTTGATATAGACAATTAAGGTGTGATCTTTTCTGGCTCAACGGGGACAACATTCTCTGATGGGTAACAACCCAATACTTTTATTGAGCGTGTAATTGCTGATAGCTCTTTTAAAGCTTGTTGCATATTTTCTGAACGCAAATTAGCGTGCACATCAACGTAAAACATCTCTTCCCAAGGTTTACCGTTAATTGGGCGAGATTCTAATTTACTCATTATTATCTGATTGTTTTTTAGAATAACCAGTGCATCAACTAAAGCACCTGCTTGTTGACCTGTAGTCATTAATAACGTGGTTTTAGCAGGAACTTGTTCTGTTACTTCAATCGGTTGTGGAGCGACTACAATAAAACGGGTCATATTTATCTGTTGATTGGCAAGGCTATGCTCTATTACACTTAAATTATATAAAGCCCCCCCAGCTTCACTGCCTAGCGCCGCGACGTTAGGTAAATTTTGTTCTGCTACCATTTGCATCGCAGTGGATGTGCTGTCGCAATATTTAATCTTCCAGTGGGGGTATTGTGCTAAATATTGACTACATTGTTGGAATGGTTGCGGATGACTATACACCGTATCAATTAAGCTTAAATCAGTATTGCCCGTTGTTAAAAGGCAATGGTTAATTGGTAGTCGAATTTCGCCAACAATTGATAATGTTGTATTCTGCAGTAAATCGTAAACATCATTAATTGCACCGGAACTGGTGTTTTCTATCGGTAAAATACCGTATTCAGCTTGCCCACTTTCAACCAATGAAAATATATCTTGGAATTTATGACAACTACATTCAACTAGTTGATCAAAATGGCGTGCAGAGTATTGACGAGCGGCGATGTGTGAGTAAGAACCTTTAGGGCCTAAAAAAGCAAACCTAGCCGTATCACTTGGCGTTAGATTTAAATGTTTTTGTAAAATGGCTTGTTGTGTGAGAACCGAGTCCTCGATAATCATCTGAAATAGACGAGTAATATAAAACCCGTCTAGTCCAAGGGGTTTGCCTTTATTAATCAAAACATCAAGGAGTTGGCGTTCGCGATCTTTATCTCGAATGGGGCGGTTATCATCAATCTTTGTTTCTGCCACTTCAACGGCATAACCACGACGTTTTGCCAAAAGGCCAAGTAATTCACTATCCAATTGGCTGATTTTCTCTCTTACTTTCAGTAGATTATTACTGTTATCCATTCTGCCCACCCTGTAAATATCATGATATAAAAAAGCCCCCTAGCTGGGGGCTTTCTAATCTTGTCTTCTTTTTTTCTCGAACGACAAAAGCCCCTTATTTAAGAGTCACTAAAAAAGAAGAAAAAAAAGACAAAATTAAGATTCATCTGCAACACCTATTATTAGACCTGTATTAAATAGACCCGATACTTAATAAGATGTCAATAAAAAAGGTTAAGAACACAAAAAAACGCGCCTATAGTAGGCGCGTTTACAAGGTTCAAGATAAGTTGATAGATAATATAAAATTATAACGTAACGAGGTTCGCTTCTTTTACACTATTGTTGGCTCTTCTTGATTCTCCTTTATGTTGCACTTTATTAAGTTGTCTTTCGAGTTTGTTAATTAGTTCATTAATTGCAACGTACATATCTTCATGTTTGGCGCTTGCGACCAGTTTACCTGTCGCTGTTTTTATGTTTGCATCAACCATGAAACCTTGTGGCTCTTTTGATAACACTACGTGAGTGTTAATGAGTGAGACTTGCCACTTATCAAGTTTTGTTAGACGGTTCTCAATGTGCTCGCGAATTGCTGGGGTAATATCCATTTGTTTGCTAGTAATGTTCACTATCATATAGTTACCTCTCATTGTTTCCGTCTTTGATGAGTCCAGAATACCTATTATCTCTAATAAAAAATTGATATAGATCACATCTAATTCAGGGGAGGGAGTCGGTACATTTGAAGTGTGATTTCACGTATAAAAGGGGTGAAAAAGCATTGCCAAAATGAGTAGATTAAGACAAACTGGTCAAGTTGGCTATCGATACGGCAAATAGTCGGAACTTTTTTTGGGTTAAAATTAAGCCAATGAAAGTATTGTTAGTCTCAAAATAGCAAACAAAGAAAAACAGCAGCCAAGGCTGCTGTTTAAGATTACTCGGTTATATTATTGTGGGTTTGCTGCAATAATATTCGCAACCTTAGTCGCTTCTTGATTTAACCCCATTTCTTTATAAGCAATTTCCATGTATGCCAAGGCATTACGTGTTGCTTCTGTGTCTGGGTAATCTTTTAGCATCTGTTGGACACGGTTAACAACCGCGACATAAGCCCCGCGTTTGTTGTAGTATTCAACCACGGAAAGGTCGAATTTCGCTAAGCGGTCTTTTAAGTAGACTAAACGCTTACTCGCATCATTTGAGTATAAACTGTTAGGATAGTAGCGAACTAATTGGCTAAAGTCCTTAAATGCAACGCGTGCATGTTGTGGATCTCTATCTGAGCGGTCGATACCAAAGAGCCCTTGCAGTAAACTATCATCTAATGCCATAGCAGTAAGACCACGCATGTAAAGGACGTAGTCAATATTTGGGTGAGTTGGGTTCAAACGCATGAAACGGTCAATCGCAGCTATCGCCATTGGCAGCTCTGCTGATTTATAATATGCGTAAATGAGGTCTAATTGGACCTGCTGAGCATATGGACCAAATGGATAACGGTTATCGAGTGCTTCAAATTGTTTGATAGCAGCTTTAAAGTTGCCGTCCTGTAATTTTTGCTGACCCGTACTATAAATTTCAGCTGGGGAGCTATCAGGACTGACTTCATTGTTACTGGAGCAGCCGACTAAGACCAGACTTAACGTGGCAGCGGCCACCAGATTTTTCATACGTATCATCACGTGTAGGTTATCCTCTGAGTGTTTCGAGGGAGACTATCCATAAGGCTCCCGGCAAAATTCGAGTTACAATAGCATATATTTTAAATGAAACGGCTGTGCCGTCAAAATACAAACACCAAAAAAGTAGATTAATTTATGGCTCAACAAGTACAACTTAGTGCAACTATCGCTGAATCACAGCTTGGTCAACGTTTAGATCAGGCTTTAGCCGAATTGTTCCCTGATTATTCTCGTTCACGCATAAAAGAATGGATTTTAGCTGATAGAGTGCAGGTTAATGGCAAAGTTATCAATAAGCCAAAAGAAAAAGTTTTTGGTAGCGAACAAATTTTAATCGATGCCCTTATCGAAGAAGATAATCGCTGGGAGCCTCAAGATATCCCACTTAATGTTATTTATGAAGATGAAGATATCCTAATTATTAATAAACCACGTAATTTAGTTGTTCATCCTGGCGCTGGCAACCCAGATGGGACGATCCTTAACGCATTATTGTATCGTTACCCTGAAATTGCCGATGTACCAAGAGCGGGTATCGTCCACCGTTTAGATAAAGACACGACTGGCTTGATGGTTGTTGCAAAAACGGTTCCTGCGCAAACTCATTTAGTTGAAGCGTTACAACGCAGAGAAATTACGCGTGAATATGAAGCCGTAGCGGTAGGCCGCATGACTGCTGGTGGCATGGTGGAAGAGCCAATCTCACGCCATCCAACCAAAAGAACCCACATGGCTGTTCATCCAATGGGGAAACCTGCGGTGACACATTACCGTGTGATGGAGCATTTTAGAGCTCATACTCGTTTACGTTTACGTTTGGAAACAGGTCGAACTCACCAAATCCGTGTCCATATGGCTCATATTAATCATCCTTTAATTGGAGATCCTTTATATGGCGGTCGTCCGCGTCCATTAAAAGGCGCAACAGAAGAGTTCTTCGAAGTCATGCGTAGCTTTGATAGGCAAGCGCTGCATGCGACTATGTTGCGCCTGTATCACCCAATTTCAGGTATTCAAATGGAGTGGCATGCACCGTTACCGGATGATATGGTTAAGCTTATTGATGCCTTAAAGGCAGATACTGAACTTCACAAAGACGATATGGACTGGTAATGAGCATATTGATTTTCCCTGACTGGCCACAGCCTAAAAGTGTATCAAGCTGTAGTACGACCCGTGCTGGTGGTGTGAGCCTACCACCTTTTGATAGCTTAAATTTAGGTGATCACGTTGAGGATCGCTTTGAGGCCGTCAGTGAAAATCGCCAACGTTTAGTTAAACTTGCTCAATTACCGCAACAACCGGTGTGGCTTGAGCAAGTACACGGTACCCGCGTGCTTCATCTTGATGGCAGTAAAATCAAGAATAAACAAGCTGATGCGGTATATACCAATCAAAAAGGTCAGGTTTGTGCAATCATGACCGCAGACTGTTTACCCGTGCTTTTTTGTAATATGGCAGGTAGTGAAGTCGCAGCGGCACACGCGGGTTGGCGAGGTTTATGCAATGGTGTACTTGAGAATACGGTGAGCCAATTTGTCAGCCCAACAAATGAAATTATGGCATGGTTAGGGCCTGCGATCGGAGCTGAGAAATTTGAAGTTGGCGGCGAAGTGAAAGACGCATTTGTTAATCAATCGTCTGATTTGGCCTCAGCTTTTACTCCCCATAATGGAAAATATTTAGCCGATATCTATTTATTAGCACGTAAAAAACTGAGTACGATGGGAATTAATGCCATTTATGGTGGTGATTTTTGTACAGTAACGGATGAAAACAGATTTTTTTCCTATAGACGTGAAGGAAAAACGGGCAGAATGGCCTCTCTAATATGGGTATCCAACTAATTTTAGAGTTATAATCTAAATTAACAAATATAATAAAAATAATCCCATGCAAAACTTGAATAGTTAAAAATAGACCTCATTTAGTAACCAGTAGCAAATTTAATCTCATTTATCGGAGGTGTTATGCGTCTGGACCGTTTAACTAATAAATTCCAGCAAGCTCTCGCTGACGCCCAATCATTAGCCCTTGGGCGCGAAAACCAATTTATCGAACCAATTCATCTATTAAGTGCCTTGTTTAATCAAGACGGTGGCACTGTTCGTCCTTTACTGACAACGCTAGGCGTTAATGCTGTGCAGTTTAAGCAAAAGATTGAAGATGCATTGGAACGTTTGCCTCAGGTGCAAGGTGTTGCGGGGGATGTTCAACCATCAAGTGACTTAATGCGTCATTTGAATTTATGTGACCAATTGGCACAGAAGCATGGGGATGAATTTATCTCCTCAGAATTATTTCTTATCGCCGCTTTAGAAGCCAATACAACATTAGCAGACATGCTCAAAGCAGCAGGTGTTAATAAAGATAACTTAATAAAGGCAATAGAACAGATGCGTGGTGGAGAAAAAGTGAATGACCAAAGCGCTGAAGACCAGCGCCAAGCTTTGAAAAAATATACTGTCGATTTAACCGAGCGAGCAGAACAAGGTAAATTAGACCCTGTGATTGGTCGTGATGAAGAAATTCGTCGTACGATCCAAGTGTTGCAGCGCCGTACTAAAAATAACCCAGTGCTTATTGGTGAACCCGGTGTTGGTAAAACTGCGATTGTTGAAGGTTTAGCTCAGCGTATTGTTAATGGTGAAATTCCTGAAGGGTTAAAAAACAAACGTGTACTTTCACTCGATATGGGCGCACTAATTGCTGGCGCTAAATACCGTGGTGAATTTGAAGAACGTTTAAAAGGCGTTTTGAATGACCTTGCAAAGCAAGAAGGTAATGTCATTCTATTTATTGATGAATTACACACCATGGTTGGTGCTGGTAAAGCTGACGGTGCAATGGATGCCGGCAACATGTTAAAACCTGCGCTAGCTCGCGGTGAATTACACTGTGTTGGTGCGACAACGTTAGATGAATATCGCCAATATATTGAAAAAGACCCTGCGTTGGAACGCCGTTTCCAAAAAGTCTATGTCGCAGAACCGTCAGTTGAAGACACTATTGCGATTTTACGTGGTTTGAAAGAGCGCTATGAGCTACATCACCATGTACAAATTACTGACCCAGCAATTGTCGCAGCGGCAACATTATCCCATCGGTATATTACCGATCGTATGCTGCCAGACAAAGCTATTGATTTAATTGACGAGGCTGGTGCAAGTTTGCGTATGCAGATGGATTCAAAACCTGAATCCTTAGATAGACTAGAACGTCGGATTATTCAGCTTAAACTCGAGCAGCAAGCTCTGAAAAAAGAATCTGATGACGCAAGTAAAAAACGTCTTGAAATGTTAGAGGAAGAACTAACAGAGAAAGAACGTGAGTATTCTGCGTTAGAAGAAGAATGGAAAGCAGAAAAAGCATCTCTTACTGGTACACAGCATATAAAAGCTGAACTAGAGAATACACGTATAGAGATGGAAAAAGCACGCCGAATGGGCGATTTAGCTAAAATGTCTGAATTGCAATATGGCCGCATTCCAGAGCTTGAAAAACAACTTGAAGCCGCAACGAAAGCGGAAAATAAAAGCATGAAGCTTTTACGTAACAAAGTCACTGACGTTGAAATTGCTGAAATTTTAGCGCGTTGGACTGGGATACCTGTATCAAGAATGCTTGAAAGTGAACGGGAAAAACTGTTACGTATGGAGCAGCAATTACATCAACGTGTTATTGGTCAAGATGAAGCGGTTGTTGCTGTATCTAATGCGATTCGTCGTAGTCGCGCAGGTTTATCTGATCCAAATAGACCTATAGGTTCATTTATGTTCTTAGGGCCTACAGGGGTCGGTAAAACTGAGCTGTGTAAGGCGCTGGCGAACTTTATGTTTGATAGCGATGACGCAATGGTGCGTATCGATATGTCTGAATTTATGGAAAAACATGCGGTATCGCGTTTAGTGGGTGCGCCTCCAGGTTATGTCGGTTACGAGGAAGGTGGCTATTTAACTGAAGCCGTTAGACGTCGTCCATATTCTGTTATTTTATTGGATGAAGTTGAAAAAGCGCATCCAGATGTCTTCAATATTTTATTGCAAGTACTGGATGATGGGCGTTTAACTGATGGTCAAGGTAGAACGGTAGACTTCCGTAATACGGTAATTATCATGACATCTAACTTGGGTTCTGACTTAATCCAAGAAAGGTTTGGCATGATCGGTTATTCAGAAATGAAAGATATGGTAATGGAAGTGGTATCCCATAGTTTCAGACCTGAGTTTATTAACCGTATTGACGAAGTGGTTGTATTCCATCCATTAGGTAAAGAGCAAATTACGAATATTGCTAATATTCAGTTAGCTCGTTTATATAAACGTCTTGAAGAACACGGCTATGAAGTGACAGCGACTCCAGCTGCACTTGAGAAAATTGGTGAGGCAGGTTTTGACCCAATCTTCGGTGCAAGGCCATTGAAACGTGCTATTCAACAAGAAATTGAAAACCCTCTGGCACAAGAAATTTTGTCAGGTAGGTTATTACCGGGTAAACCTGTCATTTTAGATGTAGAAAATGACGAGATAGTTGCTAAGCAGTAATTGATATTATTATAGAATCAAAAGGTGGCTAATATTAGCCACCTTTTTTATATCAAATTACGTATAAAACCGCGTTTTTTGCTTGAGAATTGGGCGTAAAGTATAAAATATAATCACTTGAGGTTTTTTTTTCAAAAAACACTTGCCAGATTTTTCTGACTCCCTATAATGCGCCACCACTGACCGGGAACAAGACAACGCAAAGCGCGATGAACACTGAAACGGCAGCGAGAGATTCTGAAAAGAAAAAACAAAAAATTGCTTGACTCTCACAGAGGAAAGCGTATTATACGGCTCCTCGCGACAACGACCTCGAAGTCGAAAATCAAACAGATTTAGTCGCAACGCTCTTTAACAATTTATCAGACAATCTGTGTGGGCACTCACAGGACACTATCAAAAAATATTTGATTTTAAGTCTTGAAGAGTGACT